>JAISID010000015.1 GCA_031262205.1 Holosporales bacterium
TAATGGAAAGCGAGATTATTAAAGACTATCGGGAAACCGTGAAATACACGGCGAATATATTAAATACTAAAGAACTTGAGCTTCCGCTTATTATTAAAGATGAAAAGGTATACAAAGACCTAGGGAAAGCATATAAACAGTATCTTCCGTAACGCCGATATAAGCGGCAGACGAGCGACGGTCTAGAAGGTATGCAAAAAACCCGTCGCCAGTCGGGATTAGTAAATTGCAAAAAAAAAAATTACAAAGCATTAAGAAAATGTTTCACGTGAAACATTTTGCTGCGGCAATAGCGCGGTTATGTAATAACGGAGCTTGGCGTTGCTTCGAAATCATTTCCTAATATTTCTGTGAATAGAAAAACATACCTGATAACAGAGGAAACAATTGCCAGTTAAAATTAGTTTATTACAGCTGAAATTCTGAAAGGGCGTAGAATTGTTCGAAGGTACTTACAAAATTATATCCACAATATTTCTCTTTTGGCTCCTACGATTATACCGATTTATTAGAAGCGTAACTTGTCAAGGGACGCTTCGCTTTGCTCGGCTCTCACGCCCTTGACAAGACGCTTTATAAATCGGTCGAGATATCCTCGTTCCAAAAGATAAATATTATCGGGGACGGTTTATGTCTTATAGTCTAGTTTCTCGTCGTTAACGTCGGTATTGGGAGGGAGAAGCGAGCGCGGGTAATTCGCCAGTATCTTCTAAGCTGAAAAAATCATTCTCTGACGAGCTATAATAATTTTGCCGACGCAGTATTTATTTAAAATCCCAAGGTACGATTCCGAAGATTATTGTCTGATAATTCCAGCGATATTTTTTAATTCTCCCGACCAGTTGTTAAGTCTTTCAAGCAGCGAGGCGTATTCTGAACTTTGCCCTTCGCTTGCTTGTTTTTCAGACCTTATGGCGTGAATCAATTCGACAAATTCATCGACTTCTTTTTCAATGGACGGTTCTGCGTCTTCAATATTGACGGGAGCAGCCAAAATAAATGTGTCGCATATGCCGAGAGACTTGGCCAAGTAATCGGTTACGAACGGAATAAACGGGTTAACAATCCTTAAAAATTCGGCAAATACGGCTCCCGCAACCGATTTTGTTTCTTGATCGTCTTGGAATTTCATAGCTTCTATGAAGAAATCGCAGAATATATCGCGGATAAAAAACTGGATGTTTCGAGTTGCGTAATCAAAACGATATTCCTTTATATTTTGACTTATTTCGTCTTGGAACTTTTTTAACTTGGCGACAATCCACCGATTCAATTTTCCTTTTACTTGTATATCCGTTAATTTTTTATCAAACGGAACTTCTTTTGATTGCAAGAATCTAGCGGCGTTCCATATCTTTGTTATGAAATTGCGACTGATTTTTACATGCTCTTTCCCTAGTTTGACGTCTCGTCCAGGGACGGATAAGAAGGCCAATGTAAACCTTAGAGCATCGGCTCCATATTCTTCCATAAGTTCGAGCGGATTAATTACGTTTCCCTTCGACTTCGACATTTTTTGCCCATGTTCGTCGCGAACAAGAGCGTGAATATAAACGTCTTTAAACGGTATTTTCTTCATGAAATGCAGACTCGCCATAATCATTCTGGCAACCCAGAAGAACAATATATCGAATCCCGTAACGAGAACGGAGGTAGGGTAGAATTTTTGTAACCTATCGGTTTTTCCAGGCCAACCAAGGGTCGCAAACGGCCATAGAGCCGATGAAAACCATGTGTCTAAGACGTCCGTTTCGCGTCTTAACTTTTCTTTTGCAATCCCAAGTTTGGCAGCTTCCGCAGCGGCTTCCTCTTCCGTTCGTTCGACAAATATTTCTCCGTTCGGTCCAAACCAAGCTGGGATTTGATGTCCCCACGCGATTTGTCTTGAGACGCACCACGGTTCGATGTTTCTCATCCACTCGAAATATGTGTTCTTCCATTTCTCGGGATAAAACTTAATTTCTCCGTCTTCGACGACTTTTATCGCATCCTTAGCCATAGCTTTGGCGTCGACAAACCATTGGTCTGTTAAGAGAGGCTCGATTACCGTGTCCGATCTATCGCCGTACGGTACCGAGTGAACTATTTCTTCTTCTTTAACCAAAATACCGTCTTCTTTGAGTTTTTCTACCAGCAACTTTCTCGCTTTCTTAACATACAGTCCATTGACGAACTCGGGGACGTAATCGGATGTCGTATGTCCGTTTTGATCGACGACGGTAATCATTTCCAAATTGTGACGTTTACCGATAGCGAAGTCGTTAAAATGATGAGCTGGAGTTACTTTAAGGCAACCGGTTCCTTTTTCCATATCGACGTACCCGTCCGCTATGATAGGAATTTCTCTATTAACATACGGTATAATCGCGATTTTGCCGACTAACTTTTTATATCTACCGTCGTCGGGATGAACGGCTATTGCGGAGTCTCCAAACATCGTTTCAGGTCTTGTCGTCGCGATTGTGACAAATTCTTCAGAATCTGCAATTTTATATTTTATATGCCAAAGAATTCCCTTTTCTTCTTTGTTTTGAATTTCGAGATCGGAAATGGCCGTTTTAAGTTTCGTATCCCAATTAACTAATCTTTTCGCTCTAAAAATCAATCCGTCTTTATAAAGAGCGACAAAAGCTTCGACTACCGCTTTCTGAAAATTCTCGTCCATCGTAAATCTCGACAGCTCCCAAGAGGCCGAACATCCAAGCGCTTTTTGTTGATCGAATATCAAATTTCCAGACTTATTTTTCCACTCCCAAATTTTGGAGATTAACTCTTCTCGAGTTAATGATTTAGCGTCAATCCCCGCCGCCTCCAACTCTCTTGTAACAACCATTTGAGTTGCGATTCCAGCATGATCCATACCGGGTTGCCATAGAACGTTCGCATTGTTCTGTCTATGATACCTTACGAGGATATCCTGAATCGTACAGTTCAAAGCGTGTCCTAAATGCAAACTGCCTGTCACGTTTGGCGGCGGCATAAGGATTGAAAAACTTTTATTACAGCTGTTTGACGGGCTAAATTCATCTATTGTATTTTGATAAATTTCTTGTTCAAACTGCTTGGGACTATATGTTTTATCCAACATAGTTTATACGCGTCCTTCTTTTTCTGTCCGTCTTCTATTAAACTTCTTTGATCTTCTGAGCGAATCCGCGCGTTTGCGAGCTTTCTTTTCAGAGGGCTTTTCGAAGTGTCTGTGAATCTTCATGTCTTTATATATTCCTTCTCTTTGCATTTTTCTTTTTAATATTCTTAACGCTTGATCCACATTATTATCATTAACCGTAACTTCCATTTTTTCCTCATCCCTCCTTTCTGTAAAACTCAGCGCGACATAACTATTTTTGTAACATAAATCCGAACGGTTTGCAAGAAAGAATGCCGTCTTCTTTTTCCGTATGAATTAGAAGACTTTGATATAATGCGAATGTCTGTTCCTAAGGAAGTATTGCGGTTATATTGAGTCGCCTTCAAAAGGTGTGGTTTGCTTGGGCTTGAAAGCGTTGTGTTTTCATGACATAATACGAAGAGCGAACGCGGTCAATCTTTAGCGATGTCCACAATGGTTTTTTTTAAAATTTTTTTCTATCGATTAAATATTAAAACGGACGCGAACGTTAAGTTGAAAACTGCTGGGTTGTTTCCCTTATGAAACTTTGCGTTTTAAAATTCGGCGGTTCTTCCGTCGCGACCACAAGCCGTATAAAACATGTTTCGGAGATAATCGCCAGCTACGTTTTCAATGGAAAAAGGGTTGTTGTCATAACGTCCGCTATGCAAGGAGTAACCAATCAGTTAATCGAATTAACAAAGGCGTTTAACAATTCTTCGCTTAATCGAGAATACGATGCGGTTGTAAGTTCTGGAGAGTTGGTTGCAGCCGGTCTTTTGGCTATGAGGTTAAATTCGATTGGAATAAAAGCAAAGTCTTTAAATGCTTGGCAAATACCAATCAAGATAAAAGGCGAATTTTCAGACGCTTTTATAGAGCGCGTCAATAAAGATAAAATTCTTGAGGAGATTGAACAGGGGATAGTTCCCATTATTACTGGTTTTCAAGGCATATCTGAAAGCGGGGATGTTTACACTATAGGAAGGGGCGGCTCGGACGCCACCGCCTGCGCCGTTGCAAGCGTCATGAACGCCGACGAATGTTGTATTTATACCGACGTCGACGGCGTGTATACGGCAGATCCTAGGATTGTTCTCAAAGCGCGGCGACTTAAAGAAGTATCGTACGACGAAATGTTAGAATTGGCGCGTTGCGGAGCGCGAGTCCTTCAAGCAAAATCTATCGACATAGCGAAACAATACGAGGTTTCTTTAAAGGTTTTATCGAGTTTCACAACGCAAGGGGAGACGATAATAGCGAAGAAAACAGATTACTTATCAAATAGAGAAATCGCCGGTATCGCTTATAATACTAATATGGCGATGGCTACGGGGAATGTTGAGACCGACGATTTGCCAAATATAGAACGCGTTTCTGCCGATACGTTCATATTTCCCAAATCTTGTGAACTTAAGGAAAGCGCCGCCATAGTAGATAATAATATAGGAATCGTCTCCATAGTCGGCAAGGGAACAAAATCTAATCCCGAAATGTTTCGGGAGGAAATAATCTCTTATATTAAGGGGCGTTCAATGCAGATAAAATATGTTTATGAAAAAGACCTTTCCTTATCGTTAGTAGCGCCTTTTCAACAAACGGAGATAACTGCGAACCTGATTCATTCTTATCTTTTTGAATAGCCTGCTCTATAAAAAGTCGCCGGTGGAAAATTTTGAGTTTTATGAGAGGCAAAAGCTAGAAATTATTTAGCGATCATTCCTTAACGTACGGTCGTAACTTCAAAGCGCGATTTTTAAGAAGAATCAAGGAATCATGCCTTAATGCTAAAAGTCCAATTTATGATTAATCAAGGGGGGTTATTATAGTTTACGCCTATAATATTTTTCTTTTGGCTCACTTCGATTATACCGATTTATTAAAAGCGTAACTTGTCAAGGGACGCCTTGCTTTGCTCGGCTCTCACGCCCTTGACAAGTCGCTTTATAAATCGGTCTCGTTTCTCTCGTTCCAAAAGATAAATATTATTGGGGGAGCGGTTGGTCTTTAACATCAATTACGGCTTATATGGAGCTATATAAAATGCGCGGTCCCCCGCCAGATAAACTGGGGTTCTTGTAAATAAAGCTTCGCTGCGGAATTTGAACGGCTCGCAAATATATTTAAGGTTATTCTTTCGTGAAAAATGTTATGGTCGCGCATGGGGGATGATTTCCAACCGTAAGTTATAATGGGTCGTTTCCCTAGAATTTTTCTAGTAAGTTTTTGTGTTATTTAGTGTTGACAGAGTTATTGCGGCGTGATACATTAGAGCATAATGTTTTAGCGAAGAAGTAAGCTCGCGGTGTTTTTTATCTGCTTATAAAAGGAAATAATGCCTACAATTAATCAATTAATTCGAATTCCTAGAAAGACTAAATTTGAAAGAAGTAAAGTTCCAGCTTTAGAGCATTGTCCCCAGAAACGGGGGGTTTGCACCCGCGTTTTTACAACGACTCCTAAAAAACCGAACTCGGCTATGAGAAAAGTCGCCCGTATTCGTTTGACGAATGGATACGAAGTTACGGGATATATTCCAGGGGAGGGACACAATCTCCAAGAACACTCGGTGGTTATGATTAGAGGCGGGCGCGTTAAAGACTTGCCTGGAGTTAGATATCACATTATTAGAGGGACGCTCGATACGCAGGGCGTTAAAGATAGAAAACAAGCCCGTTCTAGATACGGCGCTAAGAAACCAAAGTAATTTTATTAAGCGATGAGAGTAAGTTTATATGTCTAGACGTAGAGCGGCTGAAAAGCGAGAGATTTTAAAAGACCCAAAATACGGCGACGTCGTCGTTACGAAATTTATGAATTGTTTAATGTACGACGGGAAAAAATCGGTTTCCGAGAAAATCCTTTACGGAGCTTTTGATAGGATAGACGGTAAAAACGGCAAGAGCTGCCTAGAATTGTTTGCGGAAGCTCTTGGGAAGGTGAGACCGTCCCTTGAAGTTAGATCACGAAGAGTCGGCGGAGCAACATACCAAATTCCAACGGAGGTAGCTCCGAATAGAGCTCAAGCTCTTTCTATTAGATGGCTAATAAAAGCCGCGAGAGCTAGATCTGAGAAGACAATGGAAGAAAAAATAGCCGCTGAGATTCTAGATGCTTCGGCTGAGAAGGGCGGAGCCGTTAAGAAGAGAGAAGACACTTATAAGATGGCGGAAGCAAACAGAGCGTTTGCTCATTATAGATGGTAATTAAAGGGAGGAATTAGGAGTTTATGAAGCGAACTACCCCGATAGAACGATATCGAAATATAGGAATAATGGCGCATATAGACGCCGGTAAAACAACAACGACTGAAAGAATCCTTTACTATACTGGAAAATCATACAAAATTGGCGAGGTTCACGAGGGAGCCGCCACAATGGATTGGATGGAGCAAGAGCAGGAGAGGGGTATAACGATTACTTCCGCCGCGACTACTTGTTTTTGGAGAGACCACAGAATCAATATAATAGACACTCCCGGACACGTTGATTTTACGGTTGAGGTCGAGAGAAGCCTTAGAGTCCTCGACGGAGCGATTACCGTGTTCGATGGAGTCGCGGGAGTCGAGCCGCAGTCTGAAACGGTTTGGCGTCAGGCAGACAAGTATAAGGTTCCAAGAATATGCTTCGTTAATAAATTGGATCGAATGGGAGCGAATTTCTATCGCTGCGTGGATATGATTGTCGATAGATTGGGGGCGAAGCCCGTTCCATTGACTTTGCCGATCGGTATTGAATCTGATTTTAAGGGACTAGTGGACGTTGTCGCTATGAAGGCTTATATCTGGCATACGGAAGACCTCGGCGCGACATACGATACCATAGATATCCCAGAAGATATGAAATCTCAAGCCGAAGAATATAGACAAAAAATGCTTGAGATAGTCGTTGAAGCCGACGACGAGGCTATGGAAGCCTATCTAGATGGAAAAGAAATTTCTTTGGAACTTATAAAGAGTTGCATTAGAAAAGGCGCGATTCGAGGATTATTCGTTCCTGTGTTGTGTGGAACGGCGTTTAAAAACAAAGGGGTTCAAACTTTGTTGGACGCAGTTGTGGATTATCTTCCGTCTCCGCTCGATATCGGAGATATTCATTGCGCGACAATGGATGGAAACGAAGTTGTAAGGAAACCTGACGACGCCGAACCGTTTTGCGGTCTGGCGTTTAAAATTATGACAGACCCGTTTGTCGGGAGCATTACTTTCCTCCGGGTTTATTCCGGCGTTATCGAATCTGGAACAAGCGTTCTAAATTCCGTTAAAGATAAAAACGAAAGAGTTGGACGTATGCTTTTAATGCATGCGAATAATAGAGAAGATATTAAATATGCCGCCGCAGGCGACATTGTGGCTTTGTGCGGCTTGAAATATACGACTACCGGCGAGACCTTGTGTTCCCCGACAAAACCGGTGATTTTGGAGAAAATGGAATTTCCAGAGCCGGTTATAGAAATAGCTATAGAGCCGAATACAAAAGCGGATCAGGAAAAAATGGGGCTTGCTTTATCTCGTATGGCTTCGGAAGATCCGTCGTTTAAGGTAGCTTCGGATCCAGAAACCGGCCAAACTATTATAAAAGGTATGGGCGAGTTGCATCTGGAAATAAAGGTGGACATATTAAAAAGAGAATATAAAGTCGACGCTAAGGTCGGCGCTCCTCAGGTCGCCTATAGAGAAACTATTACGAAACAAAATGAGATTGACTATACTCATAAAAAACAAACGGGAGGAGCGGGACAATTCGCTCGAATTAAGTTGGTGTTCGAGCCGTTGGAACCTGGTTCAGGCTTTGTTTTTGAAAGTAAAATCGTCGGCGGAGTCGTTCCGAAAGAATATATTCCGGGAGTTATTAAGGGGTTAAATTCCGCGCTGAGTACCGGCGTTATAGCTGGCTTCCCAATGATTGATTTTAAAGCGACATTGGTAGACGGAGCTTATCACGACGTCGACTCAAGCGTTCTTGCGTTCGAAATAGCCGCAAGAGCCGCGTTTAGAGAAGGAATTGTAAAGTGCGCTCCGAGATTGCTCGAGCCTATTATGAAAGTGGACGTTGTAACGCCAGAGGAGTATATGGGCGATATCATAGGAGACCTTAACAGTAGAAGAGGGCAGGTTTCCGGAATGGATCAGAGGGGAAACGCTAGAGAAATTTCCGCGATGGTGCCCTTGGCAAACATGTTCGGGTATGTTAATATATTACGTTCGATGAGCCAAGGAAGAGCGCAGTTTTCGATGTTCTTCGATCATTATGATCAGGTTCCGTCGCAAATTGCTGATGAAATTAAGAGTAAAATGTCGTAAAATGGCAAAAGTGTTATGAAAATTTAAAAAGAATGGAGTTGTGAGAAATGGCAAAGGAAAAATTTGAAAGATCAAAGCCTCATTGTAACGTTGGAACAATAGGCCACGTCGACCATGGTAAAACCACGTTAACAGCAGCTATTACAAGCGTATTGTCGAAACAGGGAAAGGCTGAATTTAAAGCGTACGATCAGATCGACGGAGCGCCTGAAGAAAAAGCTAGAGGCATCACCATTTCAACGGCTCACGTTGAATACGAAACGGATAAGAGGCACTATGCTCACGTAGACTGTCCGGGCCACGCGGATTATGTTAAGAACATGATTACGGGAGCGGCGCAGATGGATGGAGCGATTCTTGTCGTTTCCGCCGCAGACGGACCGAAGCCGCAAACAAGAGAGCACGTTTTGTTAGCTCGTCAGGTCGGCGTTCCAGCCTTGGTTGTATATTTGAATAAGATGGATTTAGTCGACGATCCAGAATTGGTCGACTTGGTAGAAATGGAGGTAAGAGAACTTTTGAGTTCATATGGCTTCCCAGGGGATAAGATTCCGATTATAAAGGGTTCCGCTTTAGCTGCTCTTGAAGGAGGCGATAAAACTCTTGGAGAAGACTCGATTTTAAAATTGATGGAAGCTATCGACGATTATATTCCACAACCGCAAAGAGCGATTGACAGACCGTTCTTGCTTCCAATTGAAGACGTTTTCTCTATTTCGGGTCGTGGAACCGTCGTTACGGGACGTGTTGAAAGAGGGATTGTTAAAGTCGGAGACGAAATTGAAATCGTTGGAATTAAACCGACGCAGAAGACGACTATTACCGGTATTGAGATGTTCAGAAAACTTCTCGATCAAGGGGAAGCTGGAGACAACATTGGAGCGTTGCTTCGCGGAACTAAGAGGGAAGAAGTTGAGAGAGGACAAGTTTTGGCCGCTCCTGGAACGATTACTCCGCACACGCAGTTTGAGGCCGAGGTTTACGTTTTGACTAAAGAAGAAGGCGGTCGTCACACTCCGTTCTTCACGCACTACAGACCTCAGTTCTACTTTAGAACGACGGATGTTACGGGAACTGTGACGTTGCCGAGCGGGGTCGAGATGGTCATGCCGGGCGATAACGTAAAGATATCGGTTGAGCTTATCGCTCCGATAGCTATGGAAGAGAATCTGAGATTCGCTATTCGCGAAGGCGGAAGAACCGTTGGAGCCGGAGTTGTTTCTAAGATAATAAAGTGATTTTAAGTTAAGAAGAGGGATTGGTTCGAAAATGCCGACGAAAATGGAGAGACGTAGTATTCGCATTAGGTTAAAGGCTTATGATTACAGATTATTAGATCGATCTGTAAAAGAGATTGTAAATGCTGCGAAAAGAACCGGAGCAGAAGTCGTGGGGCCTGTTCCTCTTCCAGTAAATATAGAAAGGTTTACGGTAAATCGCGGACCGCATATAGATAAAGAATCGAGAGAGCAATTTGAGATTAGGACTCACAAGCGTTTGATAGACATCATAGATTGGTTGCCTCAAACGGTGGACGCTCTTATGAAGCTCGATTTGGCGGCGGGCGTCGATGTTGAGATTAAACTGTAAAGAGTAGGTTGTTTTATGAGAGTAGGGTTAATTGCTAAAAAAGCGGGGATGACTCAGTTGTTTGACAATAACGGCATGCAGATTCCCGTAACCGTGTTGAAAGTCGATCCTTGCGCAGTTGTCGCTCTTAGGACGAAGGACAAAGACGGCTATAACGCAGTTCAGCTCGGTTCTAACGAATCTAAGGAGAAGCATATTAATAAACCGCAAATCGGTTATTTTAATAAAGTAGGCTCTAAACTCTTTAGAATATTAAAGGAATTTAGAGTAGACGATTCGTCCGCTTATAAGGTTGGAGACACGTTTGACGCGACTCATTTTACGGAAGGGCAATTAGTCGACGTGACTGGGGTTACAAAAGGGAAAGGATTTGCCGGCGGTATTAAAAGACATGGGTTTGGAGGCTTAAGAGCGACTCACGGAGTTTCTATTACTCACAGATGCCATGGATCGACTGGAAACAGAACTTTGCCCGGCCGTGTGTTTAAGGGGAAAAAAATGGCTGGTCATATGGGAGACGTTAAAGTTACTACGTTGAATTTAAAAGTGCATTCCGTAGATAAAGACAAAGGCGTGATTTTAATTCGCGGAGCGGTTCCAGGCGGAGAGAACGGGATTGTTTATGTGCGCGACGCTATAAAGAAAAGCCGTTGATGCGAGGTTTGTGAAGTTATGAAAATTGAGATATTAAATAGTGAAAATAAGCCGTCGGGAGAGTTAGAACTTTCAGATTTGGTTTTTGGAGTCCTGCCGAGAAAAGATATTCTGTCAAGGGTCGTTTTGTGGCAATTGGCAAAAAGAAGGAGCGGGAATCACTCCGTTAAAGGAAAGTCGGACGTCCATGGAACGACAAGAAAGTTCGTTCGTCAAAAAGGTTCGGGAGGAGCGCGTCACGGTTCTAAGAAAGCGGTTCAATTTAGGGGCGGAGGAATTGTGTTCGGTCCAGTCGTTAGGGATCATGGTTTCGACCTTCAAAAAAAGGTTAGAAAGCTAGGTTTGAAAATGGCTTTGTCTGCAAAAGCAAAAGACGGAAATTTGATTGTCGTCGATTCGCTGAAAGAAGATAAGAGAATTAAAACAAAAGAGTTTTTGAAAAGATTTGATCTTACGAAATCGGCTTTGTTCGTCGACGCGGAACGCAACGATAATATTCTTTACGCTTTGTCGAATATAGTAGGGTTTGATTTTATCCCGCAAATTGGAGCGAACGTTTACGACATTATTAGAAAAGACAAATTAATCGTTTCAGTCGACGCGATTAAAGCGTTGGAAAGTAGGTTGGTATGAGCGAGACAGTGAAAGCTACTTTTAGAGATTACGATATTATTCGGCATCCGCTGATGACGGAGAAGTCGACTATGATTTTGGAAAAAGCGAACGCATACGTTTTTGTCGTAGATAAATTTGCTACGAAACCAGAAATAAAAAACGCCGTAGAGAGAGTTTTTGGAGTTAAGGTTTTTTCTGTTAACACGATTTTGAACAAAGGAAAAAATAAAGTTTTTAGAGGAAGACGCGGAAGAAGGTCTGATTTTAAAAAGGCGATCGTTAGATTGGCCGAAGGAAATAAGATTGATTTAGGCGTTGGAGTATAGGATATGGGATTAAAGCAATATAAATCGATAACAACGTCTCAAAGACAACTTGTCGGCATTGATAGAACGAGTCTTTGGAAGGGAAAACCTTTTAAAAAGTTGACTCGTAATAAGATAGATAGAGCCGGAAGAAATAGCCACGGCCACGTAACCGTTTGGAATAGAGGAGGGGGGCACAAGCAACGTTATAGAGTTATTGATTTCTTACGCGGCAAAAAGGATATCCCCGCCGTCGTTGAAAGAATAGAATACGATCCTAATAGGAGTTCGTTTATCGCTCTTGTGAAATACGAGGACGGCGAACGGAAATATATAGTCGCTCCTCAAAAACTAAAAGTTGGAGATTCCGTCGTTTCTTCCGACAAGGCCGATATTAAGCCTGGAAACGTAATGTTGATGAAGAACATTCCAGTTGGAACTATCATTCACAACGTAGAAATGAAAGTAGGAAAAGGCGCTCAGTTGGCTCGTTCCGCCGGCTCGTCCGTTCAGCTAGTTGGACGCGACGGAGAGTATGTAATTTTAAGATTGCCTTCCGGCGAGCAAAGGTTGGTTAGTTGGTTGTGTACGGCTGCTGTTGGAGTCGTTTCAAATCAAGATCATCAAAACAGGAGTTACGGTAAGGCTGGAAGAAATAGATGGCTTGGGAAAAGACCGTGCGTTCGAGGAGTCGCGATGAACCCGATCGATCACCCGCACGGAGGAGGAGAAGGAAAATCCTCGGGAGGGCGTCATCCGGTCACTCCATGGGGTATTTCTACGAAAGGTAAAAAAACTCGTAGAAATAAGCGTACAAATCGGTATATAATATCTAAGCGTAAGTAAGGAGAATAATAAACGTGTCTAGATCTGTTTGGAAAGGACCATTTTTCGATAGATATCTGTTAAAGAAAGCCGAGAAGGTTAGAGCTTCTGGGCGTTCGGATGTAATTAAAACGTGGTCGAGACGTTCGACTATACTTCCTCAGTTTGTAGGTTTAATTTTTGGCGTTCATAATGGGAAAAAATTTATTCCCGTTTCCGTTTCCGAAAATATGGTGGGGCATAAATTCGGCGAGTTTGCGCCTACCCGCACATATTATGGACACAGCGCCGACAAGAAAGCGAGGAAGTAATCATGCAAGGCAGTTTAGCAAAGGCTATTTTAAGAAAAGTTCGAGTAAGCCCGCAGAAGTTGAATCTTGTCGTGTCGATGATAAAGGGCATGAATACGTTTAAGGCTCTCGGGGCGTTGAAGTATTGTAAAAAAAGAATTGCGGTAGACGTTAGAAAAACTTTGCAGTCTGCGATTGCAAACGCTGAAAACAATCATGGGTTGAATCCCGATTTGTTGTACGTTAAAGAAGCGTACGTCGGTTATAGTATAAAACTCAAAAGATTCCGTCCGAGAGGAAGAGGCAAAGGAGAGGTTGTTACGAAGCCGTTTAGTAATCTGACGATAGTCGTAGAAGAGAAGAATTAGGAGTTAAGCGTGGGACAGAAGGTAAATCCAGTCGGTATGAGATTAGGAGTTCTTAGGACTTGGGAATCAAGATGGTTTGCGTCTAAAGAATATGCCGATTTATTATTTAAGGATATTGAGATTCGAAATTATATTCAGAAGAATTGTAAATCAGCCGGCGTCGCGAGAGTTGTTATAGAAAGACCTGCTAAGAAAGTTTCAGTTGAAATTTACGCGTCGCGACCAGGCGTTTTAATTGGAAAGGGGGGAGCCGATTTAGAGAATCTTAGAAAGAAGTTGTCTCAGATTGCCAGCGCGGAGGTCGGTATTAACGTCGCGAGCATTAGGAAACCAGAACTGGACGCTTATTTGATTGCGGAAGGAATCGCATTCCAAATAGAAAAAAGAGTTTCGTTTAAGAGAGCCATGAAGAAGGCGATACAATCCGCTATGAAACTTGGAGCCGGCGGAATTAGAGTTAACGTTTCCGGAAGGTTAAACGGAGCGGAAATAGCAAGAATGGAATGGTACAGAGAAGGTCGAGTTCCTCTTCATACGCTGCGTTCCGACGTGGATTTTGGAGCCGGCACGGCAAAAACAACGTATGGAACTTGCGGAGTGAAAGTTTGGATATATAAAGGCGACTGCGAAGTTGGGGATTTGTACTCCAGAGATAGCAAGGCGTAGTGAACGAGGATATGAATTATGTTGCTTCCTAAGAAAACCAAATTTAGAAAAGCATTTAAAGGCCGTATAAAAGGTATAGCCTCTGCAGGAGCCGAAGTCAGTTTCGGTAGTTATGGATTAAAAGCGATTGAACCCGCTAGAATTTCCGCAAGACAAATAGAAGCCGCAAGAAGAACTATTTCTCGGTATATGAAAAGAGCGGGACGTCTTTGGATAAGAATTTTCCCCGATATCCCAGTTTCTCAAAAACCGGCGGAAGTCCGTATGGGAAGCGGGAAGGGATCGCCGGAATACTGGGCTTGTAGAGTAAAACCTGGGAGGATTATGTTTGAGCTTGACGGAGTTTCGGAAGAGATCGCGCAGTCGGCGTTCGCGCTGGCCGCCGCCAAACTTCCGATTCGCGCTAAGTTTGTTAAACGTATCGTTTGAGGTGAGAGGAATATGAAGTTTGCCGATTTGTTAGGAAAAGATTCAAGAGAACTCTGCCAGATGTGTTCAGATTTGAAGAGAGAATTTATGAATATGAGGATTCTTTCAAGAACTAAACAGGATATTAAAACATCGGCGATACGAGAGTGTAGAAAAAATATTGCGAGAGTTAAGACTCGATTGACTCAGCTGAAAGAAAAGAAGAAACAGTAGGAGAAGAGAATATGCCGCGTCGGATATTACAAGGAGTTGTCATTAGCGATAAATGCGATAAAACTATTACCGTTATGGTTGAACAGCATTTTATGCATCCAAAATATAAGAAGTATGTTAGACGGCACAAAAAATATGCCGCTCATGACGAAGCAAATTCTTATAAGATCGGCGATTCGGTTAAAATAATGGAATCGCGACCGATTTCAAAAACTAAAAAATGGGTTGTCGATTCAAAAGTCGGAGGGGAGAAGTAAAATGATTCAAACCGAGTCTAGAATGAGCGTAGCCGATAACTCTGGCGCAAAAGAGGTTTTGTGCATTAAGGTTTTAGGCGGCTCTAAAAGAAGATATGCAGGCGTCGGGGACGTTATAGTCGTAACTATTAAAGACGCTATCCCAAAAGGGAAAGTTAAAAAAGGAGACGTCCAGAGGGCGGTTATCGTTAGGACAAAGCAGCCTATAAGAAGAGCGGACGGCATGCAAATCGCATTTGACAGAAACGCGGTCGTTTTGATAGATAAACAAAACGAGCCTATTGGAAGTCGTATATTCGGACCTGTTACGAGAGAATTAAGGTCTGCCGGGTATATGAAAATCATTTCGTTAGCTCCGGAGGTTTTGTAATTATGACGCAACCTAAGTTTAAGATTAAAAAAGGAGACGTTGTTCAAGTTACCGCAGGGAAAAGCAGAGGACAACGAGGAACTATTAAAAAAGTCTTTCTTGACAAAAGACAAGTTATAGTGGAAAATATCAACGTTGTCGTTAGGAATAAAAAGCCCGACTATAGACATCCCGAAGGGTCTTTCAAAAAAGAGATGCCGATAGATGTTTCAAACGTGGCTTTGATCGATCCGTCTACCGACAAACCTTCTAAGGTTGGCTATAAAATCGAAGACGGAAAGAAAGTACGATACTTTAAAAAGTCTGGGAATGTTTTGTAAGGTTTAGTGTAGTGAGTTATTCAAAAGATAAATATTTTTCAGAGATAAAAGGAAAACTTAAAAAGGATTTTAAGTATTCGAATGATTTTATGATCCCGAAGTTGGATAAAATAGTTTTAAATTGTTCGTCTTCCGAAGCCGCTCACGACGGGAAAGTTATGCAGGCGATAATTGACGAAATCACCGCTATTTCCGGCCAAAAGCCAGTTGTGACGAAGGCTAAAAAGTCAATAGCTGGATTTAAATTAAGAGAGGGAGCTAATCTTGGAGCGAAGGTTACTTTGCGAAAAGAAAGGATGTATGAGTTTATAGATAGACTTATTTATATTGCGTTGCCGAGAGTCAGAGACTTTAGAGGTTTATCGTCTAAAGGATTCGACGGCAATGGAAACTTCTCTATGGGAATAAAGGAGCAGATCGTTTTCCCAGAAATAAATTATGATAAGATCGATAAAATTAGAGGATTCGATATAACAGTTTGCACGACGGCAAGAGACAATAAATCCGCTTTAGCATTGCTTAAAGCGTTTAACTTTCCGTTTACCAGTTAAGAAAAAGGAAGAGATATGGCGAAGAAAAGCTCTGTTGAGAATAATAATAAAAGAAGAAGGATGGTAGAAAATAAAAAAGCTACCAGAGCTTTGTTAAAAGCAAAGATAAGAAATTTGGAGATTCCTTTTGAAGATAGAATCGCAGCGGCGCATAAGCTCGCAGAGATGCCGAGAAACTCTTCTCGCGTGAGAGTCAGAAATAGATGCTCTTTAACTGGAAGGCCGAGAGGGTATTATAGGAAGTTTGGAATTTCCAGGATAGCTTTGAGAGAGCTTGCTTCGGCGGGATTTCTTCCAGGCGTAACTAAAGCGAGTTGGTGAGAGGGAATATGAGTTTAATCGATTCTATTAGCGATTTTATTACGAGAATTAGAAACGCTCAAATGGCGAAGCAAGCGACTGTTGATTCGCCGATGTCTAAGGGCAGAGAGGCTTTAGCTAAAGTCCTTCTAGAAGAGGGATATATTAAAGGTTACGTCGTCGTCGCTTGTGAAAGAACGGGACATAATATTTTAAGACTAGAGCTGAAATATTTCGAAGGCAGACCCGTTATTTCTGAAATTAAAAGAGTTTCTAAGCCGGGGCGTAGAGTCTATTCTTCAATAAAAGATTTGCCGTTAATAAAAAATGGGCTTGGAATAAATATCGTTTCAACGAACCAGGGAGTTATGTCCGATGCTAAAGCTAGGAAACTTTCGATCGGCGGCGAAGTTGTTTGTTCGGTGTTCTAGGAGAAGAGCGTATGTCTAGAATTGGAAAACATATGGTGGCGATTCCTTCGGGAATTAACGTTGCTTGCGCGAATAACGTATTAAACATAAAAAAAGGCAATATTGAACAAACTTATAGAGTTCCGTCTTGCGTGAAGATAGAAATCTCGTCGGAAGGAATATTGTTTACGCCGAATAATCAAGAACGAGCGACTAGAGCTATGTGGGGAACTTCCCAAAGAAACGTTAGCAATATAATAGTCGGTCTCGACAAGGGATTTAAGATTGATTTAGAAATGGTCGGGGTTGGGTATAAGGCCGCTGTCAACGGCAAGAAGTTGGTTATGCAACTTGGATTTAGCCACGACATAGAGTATGATATTCCAGACGGTATTTCAATCGCGTGCTCAAAACCGACGTCGCTTACAATTAGCGGACATTCTAAAAAACAGGTCGGAGACGTCGCGGCATTGTTGAGAAGTTATAGAAAACCAGAACCGTATAAAGGCAAAGGCGTTATGAAGGTTGGAGAGTTCGTCTACAGGAAAGAAGGGAAGAAGAAATAAGATGAAAACATCGACTCAGTTGCGGCAAATTCGAAAAGAGAGGCAGCGATTCAAAATATCTAAAACGTCTCAAGGAAAGCACAGATTGTTAATTCATAGGACGAATAATAATATGTACGCTCAGATATTGGATAAGACGGGAAAGAATACGGTCGTTCATGTTTCGACGTTGTCTAAGGAAGTTAAGGAAACCGTGAAAAACGGCGGCAACAGAGAAGCGGCTGCATGCGTTGGGAAAATGGTGGCTTTGGAAGCTAAAAAGAAAAAAATATCAGACGTCGTTTTTGATAGGTCTGGATTTTTGTATCATGGACGAGTCAAAGTTCTCGCCGATAGCGCTAGAGAAAACGGACTAAAGTTTTAGGATAAGGGAATGGCAAGAGATAACAATAACAAGAGGCAGAGAGAAAACCAAGAGTGTCAAATAATTGAGAAATTAGTCAACGTTAGGCGAGTTACAAAGGTTGTTAAAGGCGGTAAAAACATGCGTTTTTCGGCCTTGGTTGTAGTTGGCGACGGCAAGGGTAGAGTCGGGTATGCGTCCGCAAAGGCGAGAGAAGTCCCAGACGCCGTAAAAAAAGCCGCCGAGAGAGCGAAGAAAACGATGATTCGGGTTTCTATGAAAGAAGGAAGGACAATTAGACACGACGCATCCGCTAGGATTGGAGCAGGTCACGTCTTCTTAAGAACCGCTCCAGCTGGAACTGGAGTTATCGCAGGAGGCCCTATGAGAGCTATTTTCGAAGCCTTAGGAGTCCAAGATATAGTTAGTAAATCCGTTGGTTCTGGAAACTATCATAATATGGTTAGA
>JAISID010000018.1 GCA_031262205.1 Holosporales bacterium
TTATATTTACGATACTCCATTACGGCAAAATAATGTCTAAAATCATGACATGAATATGATTCGGTTATTTTACCTTCTCTTCGTAGCTTTTTAGTATGATATATAATCCTCTTTTTTATAGCATTGTCCGTAAAATTATAAACGGGATTCGTTACAATTATAGCGTTCAATACGCTTTTTATTCTTTGTTCTTCTCTTTTTTCTCCGTCTCGCTGCTGAAATCCAAAGTCGTGGCGATCATCATACGCGAACCCTCCCGGACGATAACAAACGGGATTGGACGATTACGACTATTTTTATCTTTTACAACAGAATCTATAATATCCTTGAGCTGAGAAACGGAAGTTATTTTTTTGTTATTAGCCATGATGAAACCGTCGCCAGGATTGAATGCCGAACCGTAAAAAGAAGAGCTTTTTTCTTCGTCTACTTTAGTTACAATAACTTTTACGTCTTCTGGATATTGTTTCTTATACGCTTCAGGTATGGCTGAAACAGTAACTCCAAGGCAGTTGATATCCACCTCTTTCATTTTTTGTTTACTCTCTGGATCATCTGTTTGCTCGTCGCCTATGTCTCCAGATTTCAGAGCCTTTTCATAATCGCCGATTGTTACCAAAACTTCGACTTCCGACCATTTTTCGCCGCCTTTTTGTCTCCACAGCTTAACTTTAACAGAACTTCCTATCTCAGCGGAACTAACCGCCGTTTGTAAAGAGCATTTCTCGCTTATTTGCTTTCCGTTAAACTCTAAAATAATATCTCCTGCTTTTATTCCCGCTTTCTCGGCCGGACCGTTAGGAACAACTTTAGATACAAACCCTCCAAATACTCTAGAAGTATCGAGAACTTTCCCTGTTAATCCAACACTCTCTGCTTGTTTCGCAGTAACTTGTTGAATCTCGGCTCCTAACCATCCTCTGAACGTTCTTTTATATTTAATCAACTGGGCTACTGTGTTTTTTGCTATGCTGGAAGGAATTGCGAACCCAACCCCAACATTACCGCCGTTTGTTGTTAAAATAGCATTGTTAATACCGACGACTTTGCCTTGAACGTTAAGCAAACAACCGCCTGAATTTCCAGAATTAATCTGTGCGCTGTGTTGAATGAAATCTTCAATTAGACTTGCGGAAGTTCTTCCTAGGGTTAGGTTTCTTCCTTTAGCCGAAACTATCCCAAAAGTGAAAGTGCTGCCAAGGCCGAAAGGATTCCCTATCGCAATAACAAAATTGCCTTCACTGAGACTATCCGAATCTCCCCATTCTATGGCTTTCATTTTGACATCTGAATCTAATCCTTTTAAGTCAACGGATAAAATTGCTATATCCGTTCTTGGATCGGTTGCGTAGACCTCCGCGTTTAGTTCGGTTTTATCCGACAATAACACGATTATCTTTTTTGCTTTTTCAACAACGTGATTGTTCGTGACAATGTAGGCTCGTTCTTTATCGACTTGAACTATAAATCCAGATCCTAAGGCTATGGCTTTTCTCTTATGCGATTTTCTTTTTGGAAAATCGAAGAAATCCTTGAATATCTCGTCAAACGGACTGCCATTTCCGAAAAAATCAGGTAGCCCCATCATTCCGTCGCCGCTTTCTATAATCTGTTGGGTGGCTACGTTGACGACTGAATTCAATGCTCCTTTACAAACGTCTTCAAATCCTTTCTCAAAATTTATTAACGGACTTTTCTCGCTTAGCCCTCCTGATTCGATTTTCTCTTCTTTAGTTTGATTTTGTTTATCCTGTCGTTCAACATTGTCCGCATTATTTGCCGCAACGATTGTTTCCTTCTTTTCAACGACTTTTTGTTTATTATCCGCCGCCTCGTCGATATTGGAAATTTTTCTAATAATTGAAGCGATATTAACGTCTTCTCTGACGCATTCCCAAACAGCTATGATTCCGACGATAATTCCTAGCGATAAAACTAGCCTAAAAAAATTCATACTTCCCCAAAAGATACCGATTAAACATTTATGTAATATTGTACCACAAAAAATATATCGCTTAAATTTGGATGGATCAATTCTGTAAAATTTTAGAAATTTCAGCTTTTGCTACTTCAAGATCATTGTTAAAAATAATATGTTTGTAACTCGCTATTTTTTTA
Source organism: Holosporales bacterium (assembly GCA_031262205.1). Classification (GTDB taxonomy): domain Bacteria; phylum Pseudomonadota; class Alphaproteobacteria; order RUG11792; family RUG11792; genus JAISID01. The sequence continues at coordinate 2,119 of JAISID010000018.1, forward strand.
GCGTTAAACGATTCGTCCAATCTTCTTTGTATCTCTTCTTCAGTTTCCGTCCGTCTGTTCATTAGTCTAGTTTTAAGCGATTTTATAGAAAGCGGCAAAACTAGTATGCCTTCAACCTTGAAGTTGGGAATCAGATTGTTTGATAAAATATTATACGCTCCTTCGAAATCTAGGTCTAAAATGCAAAGGTCTTTATCTTTTAAAATATCCGAAACGGCTGTTTTTAAAGTTCCATATTTATTCCCATAGAGTTCGACGTGTTCGATAAATTCGCCGTTCTTAACTCGTTCGTCAAATTCTTCTTTAGAAATGAAGTAATACTCGACGCCGTTTTTTTCAGACGCTCTTGGAGGGCGACTCGTGCAAGAAACAGTCGTTCCAACAGAGTCGAAGTTATTTAAAACAAAGTTGACCAACGTAGACTTTCCAACGCCGGACGGCCCTGAAAAAACCAAACATCTTTTCTTCATCTTTCATCCAATTTAAATTCTATCCGTCTGTTTTTTGCATAATCCTGTTCTGAATTGCCAGACGAAATCGGTTGATTTTCTCCAAATCCAGCGGCGACTAAATGTTTCGGACTTATCCCATTTTCCACTAAATATTTAACGACGGAAATTGCTCTGGCCGCAGATAGTTCCCAATTTGAAGCGAATTTCCCTTTTATCGGTCTGCTGTCCGTATGGCCGTCCACCCTTAAAATCCAATTTATTTTCTGCGGTATTTTATCGCCTATTTCTTTGACGACGTTCGCCAGTTCTGAAACTTGCTTCTTTCCGCTATCGCTTAATTCGTCGGAAGCCGATTCAAAAAACAACTCCGCCTGGAATACAAATCTATCTCCAACGACCTTAATACCGTCTCTGCCTTCTAGTATGCTTTGCAATTTATCAAAGAACTCAGATTTATAAGAACTCATCTTAGATAGCTCGTTTAGTTTTATATTTTCTTTCTTGATATTTTCTAAAGCCTTTTTCTGCTCCTCGGCTGTTTTATGCTCGGCGGCGAGAGCCGTCATAACGTCTTTCAATTGATTTGTTAGATTTTCTATTTGCTCCTGAAGAGACAATTTTACTTTGTGTTCTTTCTCTCTGAGATTTTTCTCATCGCTAAACATTGTCTGTAAAGTCGATATGGCATCGTTAAGATCGTTAATTTGCCGTAGGAGATTAACGTTCTTATCGTTCAGCTCGGCGTTTTTATTTTTTTCTAAATTCAGAAGAGAGCAAACATCGCTTAATTTTGCTTGAAGATCAGATAACGACGAATCTTTGTCAAAGATAATGCCGGAAAGATAAATTTGCGATGAAATAAATCCCACGAGGACGAAAATAAAAACTAAAAGAACAGTTGAAAGGGCATCGACAAACCCAGGCCAGATATCAATGTCGTCGCGATTTCTTTTCCCTCTCGTAAAAGACATAGTTTGTAACCTCAAGCCGTCATATATTAATAATAACATAACTTCGAAACGCTCTGTATTTTTATCTCAAGCGAAACCTTCAGAAAAAAGAACTAACAGTTACGTAAAATACTTGCGCATACGCTATTTCTTTTTTGTTGTTTGTGTTTTATTATAAGGGGTAGCGTAATGGTGCGGCGATGTCTTAATAGAATATAATGAAATCATTCCAAGATATAATTTTTGATTTGCAGAAGTATTGGGCGGCTCAAGGTTGCGTTATTATGCAACCGTACGATACGGAAGTCGGAGCGGGAACGTCGCACTATGCAACGACTCTTAAAGCGTTAGGCGACGAATATTGGGACGTGGCGTTTGTTCAACCGTGCAGGAGGCCGAAAGACGGACGGTACGCCGACAATCCAAACAGGACGCAGTACTATTATCAATATCAGGTTATCTTAAAACCCGCTCCTGCAAATCCCCAAGACTTATATCTTAACAGTCTAAAAGCGATAGGATTTGATTTGGACGCGCACGATATTAGGTTTGTGGAGGACGATTGGGAAAATCCGTCTCTTGGAGCCGCCGGCTTAGGTTGGGAAGTTTGGTGCGACGGTATGGAAATCACGCAATATACTTACTTCCAACAAATAGGCGGAATAGCGTGTTCAGTAGTTCCAGTGGAAATAACATATGGGCTTGAAAGAATCGCGACTTTCATGCAAAACGTGGAAAGCCACTTCGATATTAACTGGAACGGCAGAGAAGATGATAAGAAGTTAACGTACGGCGATGTATTGAAGAGATTTGAATACGAATTTTCCTGTTACAATTTCGACGTCGCGTCGGTAGACATGTTGTTGGAGCATTTTAACGACTATGAAAAAGAATGCCAAAAATTGCTAGCCCATAATCTTGTTATGCCGGCGTACGAGTACGCTCTTAAGGCAAATCATTGTTTTAACCTCCTTGAGGCGAGGGGCGTTATATCCGTCACCGAAAGAGCGGGGTATATATCAAAAATAAGAACTCTTACAAAAAACTGTTGTCAGGCATGGGTTGAATCGTTGGAGGAGGAAGCGTAATATGCGTCAAGAATTACTTTTAGAGTTTTTTTCAGAAGAGATTCCGGCTAAGTTGCAACAAAAAGCCGTCTTAGACGCTAAAGAAACGTTTGTTAAAATTTTACATAGCTACGGAGCGGAATTTAGAGAAGTAAACAGCTTTATTTCTCCCAGAAGGATAACTATTCAAGTTAGTTTTTTAATTCAAAAGACAAGGAGTCTTCGCGAAGAGAAACGCGGTCCTAAAATTTCAGCCCCTTCTAGCGCTATTAATGGGTTCTTGAATGCAAATGGAAAAGATACATCCGATCTTATTGAAAGAGATGGATACTACTATCTTGATTTGGCGACCGAAGGACTTAAAACAAGAGAGTTAATAGGCGATATGATCGAAGATTTCATTTTGAAAATGCCTTGGTCAAAATCTATGAGGTGGTATCTTGAAAAAGAAAAAACTCTAAGCGCGTTTTGGGTAAGGCCGATTAGGTCTATATTGTGCATATACGATACCGAACCTTTGGAAATTTATATAAAATCAGTAGGGCTTACGACTTGCTCCTACACATTTGGGCACAGATTTTTATCCCCTGGCAAAATTCAAGTATCTGATTTTGAAGACTATAAGAGAAAATTAGAAGAAAATCATGTAATGCTCGACTATGAAAAAAAGAAAAATTGTATAGATAAAGAAATAACAAAAAAAGCTGCGTCAATAGGCCTTCACATGTTGTATGATATTCCTCTTCTAGAGGAAGTCGCCGGATTGGTTGAATGGCCTTTTGTTCATATTGGCTCGATAGACGAGAAGTTCATGAAATTACCTCTCGCCGTTCTTTCTACATCCATGAAAGTCCATCAAAAGTATTTTACGTTAACATATGCTGGTTCTGTGATATCTCCATTTTTTGGAACTGTAACTAACGTTCCGGGGACAGACGTTATGTATTCGGGTTTTGATAGAGTTTTGAGAGCTAGATTGAGCGACGCCGCTTTTTTCTATAAGGAAGACTTAGACGTAACTCTCGAAGCATTCGCTCAAAGGTTATCAAACGTTGTATTTCATGAAAAGTTAGGCTCTATAGCTCAAAAAGTTGACAGAATGATGTCGATTGCAAATACGAGAGAGGAACACAGAACCATAGCCCTTTGTAAAGCCGACTTATTAACTCAAATGGTTGGGGAGTTTCCAGAACTGCAGGGGCTTATGGGAGAAATTTATGCAAAAGCGCAAGGCGAGGACTCTAGGGTTTGCACTGCTATTAAAGAGCATTACGAACCTGTAAATACGAATAGCAATCTGCCGTACACAATAACTGGTGCAAGAGTGTCGTTCTTTGATAAATTAGACACTCTTGTTGGCTTATTAGGAGTAGGGCTTAAACCGACCGGCTCAAGAGACCCGCTTGCTTTGAGACGAATTGCATTTAGCATCGTTCGATTACTGTGCGATTTTAGAGAAAATGTACTGACTGATGGAACTTTATCATGGTATATAGAGACATTAATCGACGCCTACTCGGAACAAGGAATTGCTCTGGAACACAATACTATTGAGATAGTTTGCGAATTTCTCATAGATCGATTGAAAACATATATTATGGATAAATTTGATATCGATTCTGAAATCGTAGACTCGGTAATTAAGTCGTTTAGGTCGTTAGATTTCGATTACAGAAAAGCCATAGTTAAAGCGCAAGATTTAAAAAGACTTATTGAATCAGAAAATTTCCAAATTATTAAGGAAGCATATAAAAGAGCTATTGGCCTAATAGAGAGAAGATTCGCTAATTTAACAGTGGATTCTATCTGCTCGATTCAATTTGAAAACCCATATATGATGCATTTACAAAACTCCATTTCTAATCAAGAAACAAACCCTCGCGATATATCCATCGCAGTTAAAGCAGCAGAGGCTGTTCTAACGGCTTGCGACAATGTTTTAATAAACGACGAAAACGTCGATATTAGACTTAACAATTTAAGGTTGATAAAAAGATTCGTTGAGCTTGTGAATGAAAATATAGGAAACCTGGAAGAATTATAATACGTTTTTCACCGGATCATTTTCTCTTGTAAAACCTGTTGTACTCAAAGATTTCTTCTCAACTGGTTCTTCAGGCAGCGCCGCTAAACTATAAATATAGATAAATTAGGGGTCTTAATAAATGGGAATCATCCTTTAACATACAGTAAAGCAAATAGATTCATATAAAAAAGTATACAGCTAAAGTTTCAAGGAGTTTATAAGTACGTTTAAAGTAATCTATTTATAATTGTACTTATAGTTAAGGAATAATTCTCCAATAAATTATCACTGAAGAATTTGAGGCAGAATGCGAATTTTTGCATTCTGCCTCTCTATCGTCCCGTTATCTACAACAAAAAATCATCTTCTTGCATTTTTTCGGGTACCCATTTGCGTTATTATTTTTAGCTTCCTGCAACATTGTCTTCGCTGTAGTAGCTCCCGCTCTCATCACCAGCAGCGGCAGGTATCATCCCTAATCCCGCTAGAGGATCCACTACTTGTACTTGTTGAGCAGTCTGCAGTTGACTATGCAAAGTTGCAAGGTCGTTATCCTTAGCTGCAATAATTTGAGCAATCTCGCTTTCTTTTGTTGCCAATCTCTGCTTTAGTTGAGCAATTTCTGCAACGGCTGTTTGTGTCTCTTCATTCATTTTAGTAATCTGGGCATCTTTTGTTATCAATTCCTGCGTTAGTCTTTGAATTTCTCCGTCCTTTTTCTCAGAATCTGCCTTCCAAGCCTCATATCCTTTTCTTAAACTCTGACTTTCCGTTGCTAATCCTTGTAATATTGCTAATTGATCTGACCTAACCGAAACTACTGAAGCAGCGGCTTGCTGAACAGGGGCAGCTGGAGCAGCGGCTTGCTGAACAGGGGCAACTGGAGGAACCTTCGGAGAACGCCTTCTCTTCTTACTTCCTGTTCCTGTCGCAGGAGACTGAATGGCAGCATTACCACCCTGAACGACTGGAGCAACGGGTGGCTGACCAGGCAACTGAATTGCTGCCGAAGAACTCAACCTTGCTCGCTCTGCACCAGGCATGCTTAGTATTCTTTGGGTTGCTCCCGCCTCTGCCGCAATAAGACCACTTAATACGCTAAGTGTCGTTAACGCTAATACGCTCTTTCTTAAATTTCTCATACTTTTTTCTCCAAAAGTAAAATTGTTAACCATAAAAGTAATACTACTCCTGCAAGAGCGGCTCTGTCAAACATTTTTTCAAAAAAAAGAAGTCCTGAAAAGTCTTGGTTTTACAATACATGAGAATATGCCTGAGCTTTCCCGCTTTTATACGGAATAATGGACATAATTTCCCCTGTGTTATAGAAAATCGTCTTGTCGCCTTCTAGCAAGTTATTTTCATATTTTGAAACCTCGTAGATTCCGCCGCCTTGCGATTTTGAATAATACAAAAAACACTCGCCGTGTTTTAGCCCGTCGACGTAAACGCTTTTCCGAACTATGTCGCCAAACTCGTCAAACGCTGTGAATTCGCCGTGTAATTTGCCGTTTTGATAATTCGCTTGCATTTGCTTCATACCGTTTTCTGAAAAAGAAACAAACAATCCGTTTTGCCTTCCGTTTTCATATGTAAAAATTGACAGAATCTTCCCGCTTTTATAATACTGCTTCAGTTCTCCATGGATTTTGTCGTTTTGATATGGAATTTCGGAAAGAGTAACGTTTTCATTTGAGACAAATTTCGTTAACCCATGTTTCTTACCGTTTAGAAAGTTAATTATTATTCTGCCGTCGTCGACTTTCTGAACAAGTTCGCCCGAAAAATCATCTTCCATTTTTATTCTTTGTTAAAAAATCGTCTATAGCTTCAACGCACTTTCTCGCTCTCTCTTTCGGTTCTTTAATTTGATTTATTTTTATGCCGTTGTTTTCAAAATAACTCCTTAAGATTGCCGAAACTCCTTCAATTAACGGAATGCTAAGAACGACGATTTCTTTGATTTTTCCGAGAGCTTCTTGATTTTTCGTAAACACTGCGGTCATCTCGACCGTATCGTTGCTTCCAATTAAGCTGCATTTAACATGGACGCTATTCGCTTTCTCAATTGCCGTTATGTTGTCTGACAATTTATAACTTTTCACGGTTTGAATCGCTTCGGTTCTAAGCCTCCACAACAAAAAGCGAACTATTGAATTAACAAGCCTAGAATCCATAACGCCGCAAAATCTTTTCGAGATTGCCGCCGTATCGAAATTGTTTTCGAAGAATTTTGTCATGTCCTTTTCATCGGCTCCCTGCTCGACTATTTTTAAAAACTTTGGATATACTTCCCGAACTTTGTCTTTAGCTTGCTGCGAAATATCGCTTGCCTGCAACCCTAAAGAACAAAAAGCTACTAAAATATACAAAAACTTAGGCGCAAGTCTTCTTAAAATCGTCATGATAATATCTTTGATTCTTTATAATTCTATCTAAAGGATATCAAAAATTATTATTTTATTTCCATAAAAATTTTCAAGTCGTCTCTTGACGCTCTGTAAAGGGACTATTTGTACGCAAGTCTATATACTAAGAAATGTAAAAAATAGACAGAGGAACTGTCGCCGTTCAAAATTATCTAATTATATTGAAGGGTGATTTTTACAGGGATTAGTTACTAATAAATCTTCAGGACGTTATAGGGGGAAAGAGTCCTATTTTTTAATTGAATTTCTGGGAAGAATAATAAGTTATTCCTTGTTATTCGTTTGTCAGAGAGCATCCTATAGGCCTTAAACATGTATTTTCTCGAACTCTTGGAAAGTCAGTAAAAACCATATCCAAAATGAAGAGGAAGAGCGGGTAAAAATTGAGAAAAATCCGTTCAAAAAGATTTGATAAAAAGTCTAGCGAAAAATGGGGAAACTTTGATAAGAAATTTAGTGGAAAATAAATTTTAAAAATTAACGAAAAATTAACGAATTT
>JAISID010000026.1 GCA_031262205.1 Holosporales bacterium
CACCCCCTGAAAAAAAGAAAAAAATAGCTTGTAAACTTAGAAATATGGAGGGATTTTTGGCTCTAGCGGCATCTGACTTATTTCTGAGTGAACTGACTGCAATTTCTCGAGCGCCTCAGGATGAAGAAGAAGCAACTATTAAAAACTTTATTGACTTTTTAGTAAAAAACGGTATACCTGTTAACGAAGTAAGGTTTATCGACGCGGAATCTCATATAGGAGGGCTAAGGGGATTAGAAGCAGCGAGACAATCAATGCTGTTACGACACGTCAAAAATCCAAGTTCAGATATAGCTCCGCTGATCGACGAGTTTCTATCAAGCAGCTCTTTTAAAGTGGAAAGTATTCCGCAAGATCTGCTAGGTCAGATCAAAAGAGATTACGCCGGCGTTGAGAACGGTTCACGCGAACAAATAAAAGAACTCCTTATTGAAGGGGCTAAAAATCCTCTTTATAGAAATTTTATCCTAAATTTAATCGGTTGGAGCGAGGCTTCTCCCGCAATTTACGATTTTATATCGCATGCTTGCTCGTCTAGCTGTAGAGCACCGTTGTCTCGCCAAATAAAATTTATAAGTATCGACGATAACGACAGTTTTAGCGATGACGGTGGAATTATAGCGCTGAATACTCGCCAGAGCATAAAGTCTCTTTCATTTTTTTCTCCTACTTCCGCTGAATCGAATACAGGTTTGATTTCATATGGTTTTGAAACGCCGGAAGTGGTTTTTCATGAAGGCGAACACGTAGCGCTTATGAATATCGCCAGCGTGGCTGAAAAATTTTCTATGTTACCGCATTTAAGTAGGTTGATGTCGTCTTTATTTACCAGAGATATAAGTATCAAATCCCTACAGACGGACATTGGTATTTTAAAAGAAATCCCCGAAAATGATTTTTTATTAGGGTTCATAGGAGAGTTAGTTGGTTATTTTGGCATTGACTCTGCTGTTATGAATCCTTGTATGAATCCAGAAAAGTTAGTGGAAATATTCCCTTCTGCAATTAAAAACTTATCTAAAGAAAAGGTTGCTTGCAGGATGTTTACAAATCCCATGGAATTTTGGCAGATATATGGTTTACTCCCATTAACTTATCAAGGGAAAACAGTATTATATATAAATATGCATAGCGATTTTGCTTTGGCTGCATATGGGCTGCGGCCTGTACGTTTCAATCATCGCGGATCAATTAAAGAATCACTAAGCTTCCCAGATGACTTTATGCAATATCATGAAAACTTAGCTAAAGACATTGTGGATCCTGAGGTTTTCAAGCCAAATGAAGAGTTCTATGACTTGATGCTTAAAATACTCGGAAAAAACGAGGATTACAAATCCAAGTATCGCTATGTTTCGCTTTTACATATCGATCAAGATGCCTTTGAAGATGCGCTTAAAATTGCTCTTCGAAACATCACCTGTTTAATGCGAGTAATGGAATAAAAGCCCAGGCAGCATCAGAAAAATAAAGGAGTAAAAGGAGCAATGGCATTAATCCATTGTTTCAATGAAAATGCCTTTATTGCTATTCCAGCGGTTCGTCAAATAATTGGAGATTATCGAAAAAGTGAAACAGGAATGCATGGTTTTCAAAGCTTCACCGGCCTGCAGACTAGTTTTGGATTTGAGATCATTTCTGGACACACGCGCGAACTCCGATCGGCTGAAGAACAGGCGGAAGTTCTATTTAAACTACTTACAAAGGACACAGCGGATAAACTAGGAATTCCACACCTAGATATTGGAACGACGCGCTTAGACGTGCTGGCATACGCTAAACAGCCAAGGGTAGATATGTTTTTCCTCGTTTTTGTAAAGGCCGAAGTCGTTACGTTAATCTAGATTAATGTTCAAAAGAAAAACCTTGGAATATTAGGCCTTTCCAGGAATCGCAGCGGTAAATAACCAGATAGTATTTATATCGTTATTGGGCAATCCCATTCGCCTCGTAAATTGTCTTCGATCTCCATTGTTGGTATTATGAACGCTACTTTGAGGATATATAATATGCGTACTCACGCCAGCTTATTTTGGAAAGAAAACGGATCAAGTTTGTATAATAATATCACAAAGAATGAGCCAATTAAGAACGCTATCGAAAATAAATATGAGAAAGTTTATACTATATTGGATAAAAATTTTCATGTGGAGTTTCCAGAAAAAACTAAGGCGCGACTACTAGAACTCGAAGTAGCATACGGAATTTTCAAAGGCGGATACATGCCGAATGTTTTAGACAAAAGGAAAGATGAAGAAGGACCTGACTTTATATTAAATATCCCTGAAATTAAGTCGCGTTTATGCATAGAATGCGTCTGCGCAACTTTAGGGAAGAATCAATTAAAAAACATTGATAGAGAAATGAAGGAATATCGTGAGGACAATGATTATGTAAAAATAGGGTATGATAAAGGCTATGAATCGAGATTTACTAGCATTATAAAAGATAAAGCTGAAAAAATTAGAGACTACAGAAAAAATAGAATAATAACCGACGATGATATAGTCGTATTAGTAGTCTCTTCGGATTTTTACGGAATAAAAGGAGAAGAATATTTAGGAGATCACTTTGAATTTGAAATCGCGATAAGCCAAACAAAACTTGTGACGTATGAGGTTTCCTACCCTAATCAATTTGAAGTTAAGCGTGAAGACGCAGACCCACTTAACATTTTGAAAAATAACAAGCGTATATTGGGTAAAGGCGAAGATTGGGAAAACTATAAAAAAGATTTAAACGAATTTAATGTTTTTATACATTGCAGAGACTACATTGGACTTGGATCAACTAATCGATTTAAGATATTTCATGACAAACCGTTAGACGAAGCGTTAAACAACATTTTGGAGAAAATCTTCGTATCGAACGGCATGTTTAGCAGAATCATAGATTAATTCTCACTAAATCGTTGCCTCTGCAGTTCGCTAATTATAAAATCCATTTAGGAAATGGAGAAACCGTGTTTATATCTGAGTTAAGAAGCAAATTTCGCGATAAAATTTTGGATATAGCCGACGAATGCGGCGTTAATAGCGTAAAGGTCTTTGGGTCGACGGCTCGCGGAGACGCGACGGAAGAAAGCGACGTAGATTTTCTCATTTCCGCGAAGAAAACCGCAACTCTTCTCGATATCGGACGTTTCAAATGGAAGACCGAAGAGCTTCTGCATAAAAAAGTAGACGTAGCCTTTGAAGGCCGGATACATCGCAGTATTACCGATCGCGTTATGAAAGAAGCCCAGCTTTTATGAAAAACGATTTATTATACGTTGATCACGTTATAGAAACGGCTGATAAAATTGCGTCTTATATTGAGAATATCTCTCGGGAAAATTTTTTAGAAAACGATATGTTATGCGACGCGGTTATGCGTAATCTACAAATTCTTTCCGAGTCCACGCAGAAAATATCGCAGGAAACGAAGGAGCAATTTAAAAATATTCCTTGGAAAGATATCGCCGGATTCAGAAATATTTTAGCTCGCGATTATCTTGAAGGCGCGGATTTAACTATAGTGTGGAATGTTGCAATTCATGATTTGCCTGAACTGCGTAAAGCATTTTCGATAATCAAAAGCTCAATAATTGATAAGCGGAAGGTTTAGAAAGTATAATCCTTTGAAGAATCCAAATGTTCGGATTCAAGAATTTACGGCATTATCAGTAAAATTCTGCATCTCTCGCCTGGATTTTTAGCAACGCTAAGATGCTATTTACAAAATTCTAGCTTTATTTGTGGCTCTCTATTAATTAATGTTAGGCCTACAGTATAGTTATAAGTTGTTGTAAGCTTATAAAATATAAAACAATCGTAAGGATCCTTATGTTTTATTTATACAAAAACCAAAATGGACGTCTAGAAAAGCTTAGAGAAACTCCTTTTAAGCTAGAGAAAGACGTTCAAAAGCTGTTCGAGCGGAACTTAAAAGCGATAACCGGTCTTACGTTAGTTAAAAGCGAATTTACAGTTAAAGGCAGGCGCATAGATACGCTCGCATTCGACGAGCAAAATAAGGCGTTCGTAATTATCGAATACAAACGCGATAGAAATTCAAGCGTTGTGGACCAAGGTTTCGTTTACCTGAATTTAATGTTAGAAAATAAGGGGGAATTTACTACGGAATACAACGAGCGCTTAGAGAAAAAGCTGAAGCGAGAGGATGTAGGCTGGAGCAAAACTAGAGTCGTTTTTGTTTCTAAAAGCTTCACGGCGAATCAAATAGAAGCCGCTAACTTTAAAGACAGTGCGATAGAGTTGTTGGAAGTTAAGCGTTATGAAAACGAACTGATCGCCGTAAGGCTTATTGAAAAGCAAAAATCGTCTCCAAGCGTCAAACCGCTCTTGGAAAACGACAAAAATCTCAAAAGAATTTATTCCGAAATAAAATCCTATACCGAAGAAGATCATCTTATTAGAAAAACTGAGAAAATACGCAAACTATACGAAAGCTTTCGCGGCGCGATTCTAAATTTAAAAGAGGATACTGAAATTTATCCTCAGAAACATTATGTCGCTTTCAAAAAAAATGGAAATATTTGCGATATTATAATTCAAGAAAAGGGGCTTAAAATTTTTATAAATGCAAAATGGAATTCCATTAACGATTTTAAAAAAATCGGAATCATCCCTTGACAACGTCAATATTTGAGTTTGGATTAATACCTTGACGTGAGAAAATATTTTAAAAGTTCAATAAAAGATAAGGAAATGATACCCAAGAAAAACCA
>JAISID010000029.1 GCA_031262205.1 Holosporales bacterium
TTTGCTTTTCAGAATCGCCTTTTGATTCTATGATAAATAGATTAGGAAATCGTCCCCTAACGCGCGGCATACAAAACTTATAAGGTCGTTGTTGCGTATTAGCGGATAGTTCCCACAAATTATCACGACGAGGTATACCGCAAAGCAGAGGGTAACTCTTTCTAATTTTTAAGGAATAAGTTTAGAGCAGAATTTCCAGTTTACGCATTGTTTTAGAATCTTATCGACGTACTCGGCGCGGTTGTTGCGGTAGTCTATATAGTAAGCGTGTTCCCACAAATCTATTACGCAGAGCAATTTTTGCTTGGGACCGTCGGGGATTTCCGCATTTTGCATATTGACGAAGGAAAGGTTTTCGTTTTCTAAAACAAGCCAACTCCAACCGGAACCGAATAGCGTATTTGCATGCGATGCGTATTCATTTAAAAACTCGTCGAACGATCCAAATTGACTTGTTATTAAATCGCTCAATTTCCCTTCAGGTTTGCGATTCGATATTTTGAGGCAGTTCCAATAAAAATTGTGGTTGAATAATTGAGCGGCATTGTTGAATATTTTTTGTTCTCTTCCCCGCGATAAAGCAATGATTTCTTCCAAATTTTTATCTGCGTACTTTGTGTTTTCTATCAACGAATTTAGAACTTTTGCATATCCGCAATGATGTTTGCCATAGTGATAGTCTATTGTTTCAACGCTTAGAATTGGGAGAAGGTCTGTGTTTTTATAAAGAATCTGAGCCTGAAAATTCATCATTATTCCCATCCTCGCAACCGCAAACTACAACCTGATAATAGCAAATAAACTTGCAGAATCATATGGGGATATGTATTTGAGGATTTGTTTTTAGTATCATTGCCAATATATGCAGCGTGCGTACTAATTTACGACAATTTATGGATAAGAAACCAGAAGTAATATTTCTTTCAGATATGGACGGGACGTTGACTCCTTCGCGGTTGCCGATGGAAGAACATTTTGCCCGCGAGTTGGAGAAGTTGCTCGATCATTATAAATTTTATATTGTGACCGGCTCCGACCTTGCAAAGGTGGCGGAACAAATCCCGCCTAATATAATATCCAAAGTCTCCGGCGTCTATGCCTCTATGGGAAACGAATTTTACGTTTCGGGGAAAAAACTTTACGAAAACGAGTTTACTCCAGAGGGGGCGTTATTGGAAAAACTAACGTTTTATAGAAACAATACCAAATATCCATATGAATTATACCCAAATTTTATAGAAGAAAGATGCGGTATGGTTAATTTTTGCGTGGTTGGTCGCGATTGTCCTTTGGCGGCTAGACGGCAATATCAAGAGTGGGACGACGCGAGCAAAGAGAGGGAAGGCATAGCCTTGGAGTTATCCGCAGAGTTTCCAAAGTATGATTTCTCGATAGGCGGCAGCATAAGCATAGATATTGTTCCTCATGGGTTTGGGAAAGTACAAGCGGCCGATCGGATTAGGAAAATACATCCCAACGAAAAAATCATTTTTTTGGGCGATAGAACAGAGAAGGGAGGAAACGACTACGACTTAGCCCAGCGATTGCTCGAACTCGGAAATTCTGAAATAGTTGCCGTTCGAGACTCAACCGACGCACTGGAGTATTTAAGAAGTAATGGGTTTCTCCATGACTAGCATAGATTTTTTAGTTTCTTCTATTTTAAAATTATTCATTGTTAGAATTTTCATCTGTTTTGTCTGGGATTTGTTTTGTGGTTTTCTTTGCATTTTCTATTGTTCTAATTTCTTCGTAATTAATAGAGATTTCTAAGTTATCTTCTTTAATATATGACGGTGGATTCAGTGAAAGATGAAATTCCAAACCGTTATCTAGCTCTTTCAATACAAAATCAACTGTTTTTGTTAATTTCGTTTCAGTTTCATTGGAATTATACTTTTTGTCAAGCGATAGTTTTTCTACATTTTGTCTTGCCTCTTCGCAAATTTTTAATTTAATAACTTTTTCGATATATTTGATATATTCATCTTGTTCATCTTGCGGTGGGGGCTGTTCAGTGTTTTTACTAAATGTTTCTTTTGCCGCTTCGTAATTGATTTTTGCTATGCTTGATTCGTAATATTCTTTCTTGAACTTAAAAATTTTTTGTCCTGTTTCTAAGGCACATACAAAGAGACGGTAAGTTATTTCACCAATAATGATTATTTTATACCAACTTGTTCCTGTATCAAAGCCGTCAAATTTATAATTTCCATCAATACTTATTATCTTAAATAATGTATCTAATCGTTTATTAATTTCAGATAATTCATCAAGTGTAAAATCATTTTTATTTGGTAGTTTTACATTAATTACTTGTTCATTTTGTTCTTCGACGCTACTATTAAGAATTCCATAAAATAATGGGAGTTTAGTATTTAACTGGGTTATGTATTGTGTTAAAGAAGTATATTCCTGACTTGTAATGATTGCCGAATCTGAATATTCATAGGTAGATATAAAATTGTCTAATGGTTCTGAAGATATCGAGTTCCATTTTTGTTTTTTTAATTCTTTTAGAGCGTTTATTACATTTTGATGGTTTCCGATCTTATAAGCATTTCCATTAAATTGAGAAGTAGTCTCTAATTTTATTTTGCCATCAACTAAAACTTTATCAAGAATATTCTTTAGTTCGCCAAGTCTCATTCAATCTCTTATATTAATTTTGTCATATTTACGATTATATCAGTACTAGTTATTAAATTATCGGAAAAGTGGTAGTACCTCGGCGATTGTTTAAGATTCATATTAACAAGTTTTGGTCGGGAAGAGAGGATTCGAACCTCCGACCCACTGCTCCCAAAGCAGTTGCGCTACCAGGCTGCGCTACTTCCCGCCTTTATATTATGTCTGATAGTATAGGCTTTCTTCAAGCGAATTTTAATCTGCCATTTAAATTTTCGGTGTTTCCCGTCGTTACGATTTTGTGACGGTAAAGTTCTTTAGCGAGGGTTCTGATCATGTTGTTATTTAAAGAATGAGACGGGTTAAGACATTCTATTTTACCTATGATGTCGTATCCAAGTACGGATATGTCGCCGATTAGGTCTAGGCACTTATGCATTACCAGCTCTTTCGGGTTTCGAAGCCCGTTTAGGTTTATTAAGGAATCGTCTTTTATCGCGATTGTGTTTTCTTCGGACGCTCCTAAAGCCATCCCCATGCTCTTTATTTTTTCATAATCTTCAACCCAGCCGAACGTTCTTGAATCCGCTATGTCGTTAAGACTGCTTTCTCCATCTTCTAATACGAACGAGTGTTGATTATGAATGCCAACGACGGGGTTTATTTTATCATATGAAACTTTAACGGATATTTTACAATGTTCATTTGGAGTTAGGGAAATGCCGCCGTTTTTTGATTTAACGACGATAGGTCGCTTAATAACGCCGGCTGGTACAAACGAGTCTTGTCTGATAATTCCCGCTTTTTTAAACTCCTTTACAAAAACGGCGGCGGAACCGTCCATTATCGGCGCTTCGCTCGAATCCAATTCAATAAGCGCGTTTGTTATTCCGCATATTCTAAGAGCGGCAAGCAAATGTTCCACAACCGTGACTTGGACTCCGTCGTTGTTTACGACTCGCGTACATAGCGTCGGGTCTACGACGGCCTCGGGAGATAATTTTATAAAAGGGTTTTTCCCAAAAATATCCGTTCTTTTGAAAACTATTCCAAAGCCTTCTTGCGAGGGAAGCGCTTTCATTGTAACGGCTTTGCCGTTATGAACGCCTATTCCTTGAAACTCAGTGGAAGAGCCTATCGTCGCCTCGGCTCTCAGGTTAACAAACATTTAAACTATATACTTATAATAAGTCTATACTTTAATTCTACCTTAATTAGAACGTTAACCGTATAGGAGTAATTGTTACAAATTATTACGGATACTTATTTGATTTGGCGGTTTAAACGACTGTGTAGGAAACGTAACCATTATGTAAATTAACTCTGGCGGAGGTAAAGGCGGGTAAATTAATGGTTTTGAGAATCATCCTCAGATACCGTTATAATAGAGCGGTTGTATACTGAAAAGCATAATTGAAATGGGCGTATAACTAACTGCAAATTATGATTTCTAAATAATTTGTTTTTTTTTAGTTAATATATCTATTTATATACGAATGGAGTATAAATACAGCTCTAATAAAAAGAGGTTCTTCTCTTTAAGAACCTCTCTTTATACAATAAGGATATTATTCTTTAATTCGTTTCTATATCCTCAGTAAGTCCGTCTATTGTAGAACTAATCTGCGGGAAAAAGATCAGGCCTTAAGTCGCGTATTCTATCCAACAGATCAGTTGAGAAATCTTGGTTTTGTAGAAGAGTCTGTCGAAGAGCGTCTCTAAACCTGTCGGTAACAAGCTCAGGCTTTACTTCTACAATTACTCTTAACACACTGATTACACCGAATATTGCACAAACATATCGGTCTTGTTGTAGAAGATACGCTAGAACGTCTATAAGCTCGGGAATAGCAAGAGCATGATTTGCTCTTACAACATATCCTAACGTCTCGGCTGCCCTTGCTATTACGCCGGCATCTTGGTCTTGTAGGCGCTCCACTAGAGCGTCTTTAAGCTCAGCAGTAGCAAGATCAGGATTTGCGTTTACAACATATCCTAACGTCCTGGTTGCGTTATCTCTTACGTCGGCATTTGGGTCTTCTAGAAGATGCGCTAGAGCGTCTCTAAACATAGCAGGAACAAGATTTCTACGAATTTGTCTTAATTACTGCCGCTCTTCTCGTAAAAAATCGGTTTACCTCCCCTAAAGTTGTTATTCTCTGAGGCTCTCCCATTGACGGTATAGGTCTTTCTCCTTCTTCTCCCGCTGCGGCTGCTAAGTTTGCTATAACAAACGCTAACGCTCCCGCTATTCCTACCGTTATCTTGTTCATACTATATATCCTTTAATGCTAAACCTTCCTTTATCGTATCATAGTATTCTATGCGTTTGCATGTTTTTTATTTAATTATACTCTATACTATATTAGTTTATTATTTATACATAACGACAGCGTTTTATTAAATAATTTCCTTTTATGTTTTAGGAAGCAATTACCTTCTAACTTAGTTGTAAATCTAATTTTTAACGTTAAGGTGTGATTCTCTTTTAGTTTATCTCCTATGCGTCAAAGAGTTATTCCCGATGTTTTTATAACGGGGCGGATATTAACGCGTCTACATTTTCGGTAGACGACGATGTTGTTTCCGTCGTATTTGCCGTTGAATCGGCGGCGTCCGTTACGGTCGCGCTAGTGGACGGCGTAGCGCTATCTGTGG
>JAISID010000083.1 GCA_031262205.1 Holosporales bacterium
GAGCATCTAAAAATCTTTCATCTATACTTAATATAGAGTATAATTCTTTACGTGTGGCTAGTCAAGTATTTTTTTATCCATAGCTCTATACTAGTCGGCTAGCCTTGTATATAATTCCCATACTTAACGCTATAAAAATTAGATTATAACTAATCAGAGGGTAGTTTCTTTTTATAATATTTATATAAATAATAGCGTTAACATAATCATTGATTTTAGGTAAAATATATAGGAGGGTGTAGATTAAATGGAAGAGCGATGGCAAATATATTTGACGTAGCAGATTATATCTTGACGTACCTGGGGGGAGATATAACAACAATGAAACTACAAAAACTATGTTATTATAGTCAAGCAGTGCATTTAGCTAAACACTCAACTTGGAAAGAAGGCATAGCATTATTTAACGAAAATTTTGAAAAATGGGATCAAGGTCCTGTTTGCCCCGATTTGTTCCATTGTCACAAAGGAATGTTTTACATAAATTTAGTCTCGCTAGATATAAACGATAAATTATCTGGAGAAAAACCGTTCAACGAAGAAGAAAGATTGAGCATAGAAGAAATGCTTGAAAAGTACGGCGCTTATACTGGAGTGGAATTAAGCGAAACGACTCATAAAGAAGAACCTTGGAAGAAAACGCCCAAAAATATGATAATAGAAAAAAAAGACATATGGGAATGGGCAAAGAAAACATATAAAAATGGGGAAAAAAGGGTAAAAAGAAAGTTACGCCTACGCCGTTTAATTGGATTATAGACTCGCGTTATCTTTGCAAAAAGGAAGACGATAAATGTATAAAATGCAAAGGAAAGTGTTTCAGCATATATTTATTGGAAGAATTACTTGAAGTAATCAACAAGTTGCGCAAATTCCAAGAATATTCCTGGGAAACACTAGAAGAATTAGATTTTGAAAGAGAAAGGACAAGAAACGGTAAAAATAAAGACGTTATCAGTAAAGTGGCAAAAGTAAAGTTAAACGAATACGCAAGAACAATAATTGACCAACAACTAGAAAACTTAAAAATCAATAAAGAAGAAGCGGAGAATCTTTATGAACTACAACTAAAAGATAAACACAGAGCGTGGGGAATAAGGAGAAAAGACGCTCTATATTTAATGTGGAACGACAAAGAACATTTTTTTATGGACGCAAGCAAAATTAACGTTTATTTCTTTGGAAATCGCTTTATTACGAGTATTTAAACCGGGAGGCTAAAAGGACGTTCTCCAACATATCGTTATCGTTTAATTATTTTTTCTATTAAATTAATCGTATTATTCAGGCCGTAGAGCGATATGAAGGTTCCCATCCTGGGGCCGCTTTCCGCTCCGAAAAGAACCTTATACAAAGTTAAAAACCAATCCTTTAAATTAGGGAAAAACTTCTTTCCAATCTCGAAAGCTACGGTTTGTATTTCGTCGGCCGTCGCGTCTTCCGTCAGTTTCTCCAGCTCGTTTTTCAAAGAAACCAAGGCGTCGCGTTGAGCGCCGTCTGGAGCGACGGGGATTCTAGAACCGGCTATGAAATCGTTATAATAAATTATCGCGAACTTAGCCGTCTTCCGCATAAAATCAAGAGTCTCTTTTGAAGCGTTTTTAAGATACTTCTCTATAAAACTCATTAAAACTTCCTCGCTCGAAGTATTGCACGCCTGAACTAAATTTAAGAGCGTTGAAAACTTTAAACCGCCCTCGTATTTCGGCGGCTTGCCGCTATGAATATGGTAAACCGGATTGTCTATTTTCTTTTCTCCGCTCTCGTTTTCAAACTTGGCGAGAGAGTCTATATAGTCGTCCATCGCGTTTGGAATCACGTCAAAATACAATCTCTTAGCCCTTGCGGGGTTTTGAAACATATAATACGCCAGGCTCTCCGAAGGAGCGTATTTCAGCCACTCGTCCATTGAAAGCCCGTTCCCCTTCGACTTAGAAATCTTTTTGCCTTCCTGATCGAGAAACAGCTCGTACGTCATGTTCTCGGGAGGAATCCCGCCGATCGTTTTGCATATCCGCGACGATAACTTAAACGAATCTATAAGGTCTTTTCCGTTCATTTCGTAATCTATTCCAAAAGCCGCCCACCTCGCTCCCCAATCGGCTTTCCATTGCAATTTGCAGTTCCCGTCGAGAATTGAAATTTCCTCGAGAGTTCCAGAGTCTGGGTCTCTATAGACGATAGACTTATCGTCAAGCCTTACTTCCTCAATCTGAACTTGAAGAACTTTGCCGCTCTTTCGGCTAATCGGCAAAAACGGACTATAAGTCTTCCGTCGCTCCTCGCGAAGAGAAGGCAGCATAATGTTCATAATCTCGTCAAAACGCTCTAAGACCTTAAAAAGGCAATCGTTAAACGCCCCAGATTTATACGTCTCCGTCGAGCTTTTAAATTCGTATTCAAACCCGAAAGAATCAAGGAATCTCTTCAGCATCGCGTTGTTATGACGAGCGAAACTTTCATACTTGCCGAAAGGATCGGGAACCGAAGTTAACGGTTTATCCAGATATTTTGAAAGCAACTCTTGATTTGGAACATTGGAGGGGACTTTCCTTAGCCCGTCCATATCGTCTGAAAAAACGATTATCTTAGCGGGTATGTTCGACAATTTCCTAAACGCTTGCATAACGAAGGTAGTCCTCAAAACTTCGCCAAAAGTGCCGATATGAGGCAGTCCCGAAGGGCCGTAGCCCGTCTCCAAAATAACGCTAGTTTTATTAGTATTCTTAAGCCTATTTACGATTTTTCTAGCTTCCTCAAACGGCCAAGACTTTGCCGCCTGAAAATATCTTTCCATTGCTTTTTGTATTTTTATTTAACCTCGACGGATTTAGTATACCATTTCTTAAAAGCGTAAACTATCCCGCTGGTTTTGACGCGACGCTTTTTTATCGCATATCTAAGACGAGTTTCGACTCCAATTTGAAAGTCAATACGGAGAGAACTTAAACAAAGAAATGCGGAACCTTTTGATTCATCGTAATGAATGAAAAGCGTAGAATCTAATTCAATCGCGGTTTACACGGAAGAATCAACTTGCAGGATACGATATATTTTTATTCCTCTTACTCATGCCGCATGCGGCTGCCTCGATCGAATTACATTACCGACTGGCAATCTCCTCATATAGAATAGTCTTTTACGGAAGCGAATCTTTGCTCAATCCAAACTGGCTTTCCAAGACGTCTAAAAGAAAAAGCATTTATCGCTTAAACCGATAACCGACGCAGTATTTTGAATGGCTGTAGTTTAAGGCGGAACACAGAAAAATCCTATAAAAAATTTGGAGACGCGACAAAATTTAAAGAAGAAATCGAAACTAAAAGATACGACGCAAAGAATGCTTTATGGCAAACCCCCCGCCATACCTCTATGAAACTTTCAGAGAGGATGCGGAACTTTTAAAGAAAAGATTGGTTTTACATAAAAAAGAGGAGGCTTTCGCCTCCTCTTAAAAAACAGATTAACCTAAATATCTGGATACTTTAGGCGTCTCCCCCATCAGCGGGTTCCACTTCTTCGCCTTCTGGAGCATGTTCGGCAGCTGCTTCAGCAACTTCCACTTCTGCGGAAGCTGCTTTTTCAGATGGTTCTGGTTCTTCCTCTTCATCCTCTTCCGAATCATCCAAAGGCTCGTCTACATCTGGGAAAACTACCGTCTCAGCTTGATGAGGCAAAGCACCAGATACAGCGTCTTTTACTTCAGCTTTGCCTAAGGAAGAACTACTGTTTGAAGACGACATGCTTCCTGATAAACCTGGCGCTGGACTTTCATCGCCGTCCTCAAAACCAGCAGCCTTACCCAGTGGTTGCGTTTCATCATTATCGGGAGCTGCTTCAGTAACTTCCACTTCTTCGCCTACTAGAGCAGGTTCGGCAACCGCTGCAACCTTACCTGGAGCATCTGCGTCGTCAGATAACCCTAAATCTTCGTCTGAGCTTGAACTACTGACAACTTTTGAAACTTTAGATTTTCCAGCTTTGCTATCTTCTTTTTTAACCTCAAGCGGCTCCATTCCTCCATGCGAAGAACCTTCCTCTCCAGGTTCAGTCGCGGCTGCGGCTTCAACGGGAACCTTAGAAACAGGTTTTAAACTTACTCCAAACACACCTTCTACATCTCCAGGTAGAGGCGCGGCAACGGCTTCAACGGGAGCCTTAGGAGGTACCGGCTGTAATTTTACGGCTATAGTTGGCGTTTTAGGAGATGTTGATGCTGAAGCTGCCCCTTGCTTTGCGTTTACTTTTCTCAATCCCTTTTTTGCGGCAGCAGGATCGAAAGTTCCTAATGCCATAGGGCCGCCTGCCTGCGCTGCAGACTTTGCCCCGCCAGATGCAACGGGAGCAAATTTATGGCCGCTGCCAACGGAGGCCCCCTCTTGTTTCGGAGCTGGTTCTACCTTTTTGAGTACAACTTTAGAAATGTCAGTTGCAGAAGTGCCGCCAATTGCAGGCGCTTCACCGACAGGAGGAGGAGGAGGAGCCGCGCTTCCTAAATCTTCCACATCCGAACCGCTATCTTTCTTCGAGCTTCCCGAAGAACTACCTTTAAAACCGCCTTGGGGGAACAGAGGCAAGCCCGTCATTGCAGGCTTCTTCACTCCTACTGAAGGCGACGGACCTAGGGAATCGTATTGAGAGGCGCCGTCTTCATCGTCGCCGCCGCTTGCCGACAAACCAGACGATAACGGAGCGCTACCTAAAGAAACACCTGCGTCCCAATCAGCTCCTCCTGCAGAATGTCCGGCGCTCGGCGC
>JAISID010000061.1 GCA_031262205.1 Holosporales bacterium
ATATAAGTTCTCGCCGAAAGATTGCAAATTAATAATGATTGATCCAAAAATGCTAGAGCTTTCGGTTTACGATGAAATACCGCATCTCTTAACGCCGGTCGTGACCGATCCTAAAAAAGCTGTTTTCGCTCTAAAATGGGCGGTTGCAGAAATGGAGAATCGGTACCGTCAAATGTCCAAGTTGGGCGTTAGGAATATAGACGGCTTCAATAAAAAAATTGCCGAATCAAAAGAAAAAGGAGACCCTTTAGTCAGAAAGGTTCAAACCGGATTCGATCAAGAAACTGGTCGTCCTATTTTCGAAGTTCAGCAATTTGAATTTGAAGAAATGCCTTACATAGTCGTAATAGTCGACGAAATGGCGGATTTGATGCTAGTCTCTGGGAAAGACGTCGAAGCGGCGATTCAAAGGCTCGCTCAAATGGCAAGAGCTGCGGGAATACATTTAATTATGGCGACTCAAAGACCGTCTGTCGATGTTATTACCGGCACTATTAAGGCTAACTTCCCAACAAGAATAAGTTTCCAAGTGACGTCTAAGATAGACAGTAGAACAATCCTCGGCGAACAAGGCGCCGAACAGCTCTTAGGACAAGGCGATATGCTGTATATGTCTGGCGCGGGAAGGATTCTTAGAGTTCACGGACCGTTCGTCAAAGACTCGGAAGTTGAAAAAGTCGTCGAATATATTAAAACTCAAGAAGAACCGAGCTACGTCGACATAGTGAGCGAGCAATTCCTGGACGACCAAGAAAACGAACGCGAAGACTCCGATTTCGGTTCGGACGATCTATATAATAAAGCGCTTGAAATAATCGCAAACGATAGGAAATGTTCCATTAGTTACCTTCAAAGGAAACTTCAAATAGGTTATAACAGAGCGGCGAGAATCATCGAGGAAATGGAAACAAAAGGCGTTATTTCCGCCCCCAGCCATACGGGCAAAAGAGAGATATTAATTTAACGAAACCCCATCCCCTATTCCCGCGTTGTTTGAATCATTCCTTAACGCTCCCGTAATCGCCGCTTATTATCAGAAACGTAGTTAAAGAGCTTCTCGAAAGAAGTTAAACGGCGCGTTGTTAATATTTCTCTTTTGGCATACGCGATTATACCGATTTACTACGCGTCGGTTGTCAAGGGACGCTTCGCTTTGCTCGGCTCTCACGCCCTTGACAAGTCGCTTTATAAATCGGTCGAGATATCCTCGTTCCAAAAGATAAATATTATCGGGGGAGCGGTTTGGTTTTATAGTCTGGTTTCTTACCGTTAATGCCGGTATTTGAGGGAGAAGCGATTGGCAATGCGGGCTAGTATGCACTATGTCGCTATGCTGGGAATTATTCCTTAGCCGGCGGTAATGATCTTACGAGTACGGTTTTTATAAATAAATTACTTTAAATATACTCTTGATATGTCTTTACACGGCGCAGAGCTTAATATTAGCCTTATACGCAAATAGAAAAATTCTGCTTGAAATTTTTAAAGAAAAGCAAAGGCAGTTTTTCCCCAATCGTTAAGATTCTTATAAATCAAGAACGGTGGTTTTGCCGAATTTAGCCGATAGATCGTCGATATGGTACATTAAGTAATAAATAGGCTCTAATTCCTCTTTATCCTTATGTCTTTCCTTATCTAAATCAAGCACGGCTCCCCATTCTAATCTCGAGTGATGAGTCGCTATCATTTTGGCAACCTTATCAAATCCTGCGGCCATGCATTGTGTATATCCCCATTGAGAATGAGTTATCCATTTTTTGTAGAAATTAGAATCGGTTATGGTTTCGCCTGATTCGACATCGATTTCATACTCCAAAACCTTACCGAAATCATGCAATATGCAAGCGGCGTATATGGAATCCATATCGTCGTCTATATTTCTTAAATGAGGGGCAAGTGTTTCAGCGTATCTAAGACACTCTAAAGTGTGGGTAAGAAGCCCGCCGACGTAACAATGGTGACGAGACAGTCCTCCGGGAGACTTCCGAAATTTTTCAGAGTATTCTGCTAATAAACTTGCAATAAATTCCTTTAATTTCATATCGTTAATTTTGTCGATATAGTCTTTTAATTCAGAAAAACTAGCTTCTATTTCTCGTTCATTAAGGCCTAACTTGCCTAGTTTCTCCACCGTAAATTTATTGACTATATAATTGTCGAAACGTTTGTTAAAGGATTGCGAATCTGTAATCCTTATTTGATTTCCAAGTCTAAAATCAGACTTGCTAAAATTCTCGAGACTGAAAATATTAACTTTAATACTGTTCTTAGTCTCAAGGTCTTGCAGCTTCAATTTTCTATATGGAGCGCCGTTTTTATCGTTTGCCTTTAAAGAACAAGTTATTACCCATGTCTTGTTATGATCTATTCTTTCTTGCATCTCCTTTTTCCTGTAAGTTTCCTAGGAACACTTGGAATTATAAAGTTCTTTGCAAACCTTTAAAAGACGTAATATTTTCAATAAAGAAATCTAGCGCATCCGCCGATTTTTGCAGTATATCGGTTACGATATTAATTAGACTATTATTTTTGGCATCGAATTTGTCTAGGGATTTCTGATATTTGTTTCCCTTTCTATGAACTATACTTGATCTAAGCCCTTGAAGACTTCTTAAAAATTCAATATGCGGTTTATAATTTTCCAAATTAGCAGAGTCAAGCAACGTTTCCAACTTTGCAATACTCCCCTTTTTCTGTCTTTCTTCGTCTAAGTTTAACAATGCGTTTATTTCTTTGACGTTAATAGAATCAATTAATATTTTCGTCAAATTTAATATAAGGTTATCAAAATGGCATGGTTCATTCGTTGAAGGTATTCTTATCAACTTCAATAAATATTCGTCTTCTTTCTCTAAAGGCAAAATTAACGGCCAGCCTATTTCTTTTTCAAATATGTTGTTCAGCTTTCGATATTTTTCAATGAAAACATGCTCTGGTTTTTCAGACGGCGAGAAATCGCATTCAAAATCGCGATTATAGCGTTCGTCGCTTATTCCCTTAGAAGATAGGACGTTATAATGCTGTTCTTTATAAGGAATATTCCCTAAATCTCCGAGATAAACGTGTACCAGCTCATCCTCCTTATGATAGTTGTCAATCCTTAAATACCATGAATTATCGCCAGCATTGTGCCGTATGCCTCCATCTTCAACGGAATATAGGCTAGGCTTGTCATAGTATTTATCCAGAACCTCTTTTTTAAAGAAAACCGTATGATAAAACACATTATTTTTTAACGACGGGTCTCGCGGACAATCGCAAACGTGTTTTACCTCGTTCCCATTATTATCTATTCCAATAATGAACTCCTCGTATTTCGGCGATTCATTAATTTTAGGCGTAGGCAATGGAGCAAATACTCTTTTGCCGCAAAATGTGCTAGATGATTTATGTGTTGGCTCATCGCTATCCTTTGCCGCAAATACCGAAATAACTTCGTTATCTTTTTGATTCTCGGGCTTATATTCTAGGTCAAGTTCTGCGAGAGTAAATTTTGAAAATTCTGTAAAACCAGATTGCCAGACAAATTGCATATCTTTAATACTGGCAAATTCGAGTATCTCTTTAAGGCGTATTTCCACTTTATTGTTGTCGTTAACGACGGCAACTTTTTCTCCATAGCCAGTTTCATCACATTTGTAATACTCGTCAGTTTTTCGATCATGGTATAAGTTATGAAACAATCTAAATTCTTCGGATATCTCCACATATTTGGGATATTTCTCGTCAAAATAGCGACAAATTATTAAAGGTTCAACCTTATCGTCGTCAGTAGAGACGACTTCAAACGACTTGCCAAATAACTCGTCAAACCGGCGATAATTCTTTTTATATATTCGAGTATTTACAGGCCGTAAATCCCAATTAAAGTCGTCTAAAGCTCTAGAAGCATATTTGCTAGAAATTAAATAACAAAAATAACCGCAATTGGAATACTTACCGTTGGTAAGATCAGCTCGAACATCCAGATAAACCGTTATAAAATCAAGTAAATTATATTCCTTCAATAATTCCTCTTTCCTATCTTTTTGCGTTATCCTTGAAACTTCTTTATCCTTTTCGTTCATATTTATCCTTAAGAGCCAGAAATACAGTTTGTCTGGAAAGCGTATGATAGCAATCATTATATAACTCTGTAAATGCCTCGGCAAATTTAAGAATCTGCCGTTTTGGAAATTGCACTTTGTTTTTATTGAGCGTTTTCTAATATTTTTTTAGCCGCTAATAAAACCTCTCTGGCAATTGGAGCTGCGATTCTCGCCCCTCCTCCGCCGTGTTCGACCAAAACTACCACGGCGACTTTTGGATCATCCGCCGGAGCATAGCCGGCAAACACGGCGTGTTCTTTTTTCCAGTAATCGTCGGACACGGTTTTTCCTAACTTTCTCTGCTGCTCTGTAATTCCAAATACTTGCGAACTACCCGTCTTTCCCGCAAGTTTGAAATCTTCGTCGTTTATAACGGAGTTTCTTGCCGTTCCAAGCGAAGAGTTTACGGCGTCGCGCATTCCGTCGAGTATTATCTGCAAATGGGCGTTGTTATATTTTACGGGACGTTGATTTTCTAAATTCTCCGTCTCTTTATGCTTCACAAAACGAGGGGTTATCGGTTTCATTCCGTTTGCCAGAAGAGCGGTCGTTTTTAACAATTGCAAGGGCGTCGTCAAGACAAACCCCTGCCCAATTGACATATTGAATGTGTCTCCAGTCGTCCAAGATTGCTTTTTCTTCTCCTTTTTCCAAGATTTAGTGGGGATTAACCCGCTTTTTTCATTTGGAATATCTACGCCGGTTACTTCTCCAAGCCCTAATTCTCTTGCCGTTTCGGCGATTTCTTCTGGAGTCAGCATCCTGGCAATATTATAAAAATAAACGTCGCACGATTGAGCTATGGCTTCTTGAAGGTTAACCGATCCATGCCCGCCGTATTTTCCTTTCCAACAATGGAATTTACGATTTCCTAATTCGTAAAAGTCTTGACAAACAAATCTCGTATGCTTATTAATTACTCCTTTTTTAAGGGCGGCCAAGGCGGTAACTAATTTAAAAATCGAGCCTGGAGAATAAAGTCCGGCTATTGTTTTATTAATCATCGGGTTGTACGGATTATCGTAAAGTTCCTTTAACACGTTCGGTTTTATCTTTTTAGTAAATATGTTCGCATCGTACCCTGGATACGAAACGCACGCGAGAATCGCCCCTGAATTTACATCCATTACAATGCACGAAGCGCTTTCGTGTTGAGAGAGTATCCTATAAACTTCAAGCTCAAGGTCTAAGTTGACGGTTAGAGTAACATCGTCTCCTGGAATAGGGTCGGTATTATCAATAACCCTTACGAATTGACGTTTCGAATTCACCTCAATGCTTTGAATCCCTGCTTTTCCAAATAGACTGTCGTTATACTCCTTTTCAATGCAAGTTTTGCCGATTTTCGCCGCAGGCAAAAGCAACGCGGTATTTTTTGACTCGTTAGCTTCGTCTTTAGTCGGCGCTCCAATATATCCTATAACATGCGAGAATTCTCGAGGGTATAAATAGTTCCTTCTTTGAGTTTTTTCTATGATAATCCCAGGCGTCGTCGAAGACATAACGTAATACTTGGACAACGCGTTCCAATCCAAATTCTCTTGCAACAGAACAAGTCTGTTTGCGTTGTTTATTCTTTCCGGCAAATTTTTCAAAAATTCTACGGCGCTTTCTTTAAGATTGAGAGACTTATCGGATATTAGAGCGTCGATAACTTTATTTCTTTCTTTGTGAGCGATTCCGAATAGGTCTAAAACGACATAATAAGAAAATACGTTTTTTGCCAAAATTTTACCGTCGGAATCTAATATCATTCCTCTTGTAGGCAATACTTGTTTTACAACGATTCTGTTTTTATCGGAAAGCAATTTATAATGATCCGCATTGAAAATTTGAAGATAAACTAACCTTGATAAAACAACGCCCGTTAATATAAGACTAAACCAGCTAAAAACTAAGACGCGTTTGATAAACCTTACTTTTTCGTCGCGTTTATTGTTCATACGCAATCGACTAACTTTTTGAAAACGCCGCTTTGCCTCATGAGTTTGAACCGCTAATAAATAATAAAAACTCAGGCCATATGAAAAATCTTACAATTAAATTGGTAAGAGATACAATCTTTAAAAGGTCTCCTTTATTTTTTTATGGGACAAGTTCGCTAACGTCCTGCAAGCAAGATTTGTACGCAAAAAATAAGATCCAAAAAGTTGTCGCTAAGTTGCCGACAGAAATTAACTATAAATGAAACGTACGGGGTGTGGTTCCCTATTTAAATATGATTACAGAGAATTATCCTTTAATATGCCGCAGATAGACTGGGATTCTGATAATTTTGCGGCGAGAATTTTAATAAATAGATTAAACTTCAAAGCTATTGCTGCTTAATATTGACTTAATGCAATCCTGTCTTTTCCTGCAAAGATCGTTCAAAAAGCATTCTTTACAATTCGGGTTTTTAGCTTTACATATGTATCTTCCATGAAGAACTAACCAATCGCTAGCATTCTTATGAAACCTCTTCGGGACTACTTTAATCAAATCGTTTTCAACATCCACAGGGTTTTGCGACTCGCT
This sequence comes from Holosporales bacterium, assembly GCA_031262205.1. Lineage (GTDB taxonomy): Bacteria > Pseudomonadota > Alphaproteobacteria > RUG11792 > RUG11792 > JAISID01. The sequence continues at coordinate 6,606 of JAISID010000061.1, forward strand.
AAAATCTAACCTGCTTGCAAGTCTCAAAACGTGAGTATCGACGGCGATAAAATCCTTTCCAAACAACCTGTTCGTTATAACGTTTGCGGATTTACGACCGATACCGGGGAGTTTTTCAAGTTCGTTTCGAGACGTCGGAATTTCCGAATTATATTCGGAAATTAAAATGCGAGACATAGCTATAATACTTTTTGCTTTATTATTGAAAAGCCCAAGAGTTTTTATATAATCCTTTAGTCTATCTATTCCAAGATCAAGCATCTTCTCGGGCGTATCGGCAATCTTAAAAAGCTCGGCTGTTACTTTATTAACCGCTTTGTCGGTAGTTTGAGCGGAAAGCAAAACCGCTACCGCAAATGTAAAATTGTTGTAAGAAGTCAGTTCGCTTCGAGGATTTGAATTTCTTGCTTCAAATCTTTGAAAAATCTTCTCCGCCCTACTTTGTTCCTTTGTCAACATTCAAATGTTTTTTATTAAAGACCCTATAAAAACAACATTATATTATCTGAAAATATTATGTAAATATACGACTAATTACGCGAATATTCGGCAATAAGCATAGTATCGTTTAATATACAAGTATCTTTTGCTCTAACTATCTTAAATTTATATCCTAAATTCCAAGATTCGATAAGCGGTTTTATATTAAAGAAATCTTCTGGATTGTGGTAGATACTAATCATTAACGTCGGTCTTTGAGTTCTTATAGTGTTTTCCGCTCCCTTTAAGAAATCTTGCTCCATCTGTTCTATATCGACTTTAATCAACCCGACATGTAACTTGTGCTCTTCCACGTAATCGTCCAACGTCGTTATTTCTATTGTCTCCGAATGCGAACCCTCATCGGGTCTCCTGACGCTAGCTCCGCTTCCTCCTCCTCTAATTGTTAATTTTTCCTTCTTCGCTCCAAGACCTAGTTTAACGGGGACTATATTCTTTTTCTCGCTGTTCAATTCCAAAGTCTTAAGCATATTTGCATAGTTTTCTTCCATCGGCTCGAACGAATATACTTTTCCGTCCGTATAATCGGAAAAGACAATCGCGGAATCGCCTATGTAGGCTCCGACGTCAATGATATCCTTATTCTTAATATCGCTCAAGGTGGTCAATTGATCCATAAAATGCTTATGGTACAAAGCGGGTATTTCAAAATGATTAATTGGCAATAAGTACTGCTTATACGCATAACAACCGTCGCCGAGTTTTATAGGTATAAATTCGCTCTTCAGTTTTCTTATAACTTTAATTTCATCCGGAGAATAAATATCGTATTTCCCCTTCGCGACTTTTTGAATTCTTGTTAGTATTTTATTCACTGTTGAAATACTATCGTCGTCTAATCCTTTAATTAGTTTTTTATATGATTCTATCGCTTGAGGGGTTTTAAGAAATTCTTCAAAATGGCCTCTAAATCTTTTCTCGCTTTTTTTATTGTATACGATTCCTCGACTTTTATTTTTGTTGCCTATTAAAAATTCTTGAATCTTTTTCGATTCTCTCCCGACTCTGTTAAATATCGCGTAATTTTCAAACGTAAACCATAAAACCAAAATTCCAGACGCCGTCGCTATTATCTTTTTCGTATTCATATAAAAAACTTAAGATTAAACAAGAACTTTACGGTTAAGCTCTTCCTTGCTCTTTTCCTTATTTTTTAAAAATGTTAAATATATGTTAATTTACGAAAAAAAAATCAACCAATTTCTCCTCTTTTTTACTAAAATTTCGCCGCATACGCGTCTCTATTGCGTCAATAATTTTATAAATTTAAAGTGAGAATCGTCTCCTAATACAAGGTAAATAATTTTAAAGTATAATGCAGTTTATCTTAAATGCATCTAACTCTGTCGCGGTAATTTATTTGCGAGGATTCTAATTTACCAGTCGCACGTTAAGAGACGATTTCACAATTCCTTAACCGCGCTTTTATCGCGATGTCATTTAGCGTTTTGAAGAAACTCTTCTTCCGTCATTATCGCAACGTTTAAATCTTTCGCTTTTTTTAACTTTGAACCTGCGTCTTCCCCGACTATGACAAAATCGGTCTTGCTTGAAATTGACGAAGAAACGACGGCTCCAATGGAAGACGCTATCTGTTTTGCTTGGGTTCTGCTCATTCTAGACAACTTGCCTGTAAAAACAACGGTTTTACCGTAAAGCGCTCCGTTTGCGTTTTGCGCTTCTCGAGGCTTATGTTCTTTAATCGCAGCGTATTGCAGGAGATCATTGATAAATCTTAGGTTCGTTTTATCGTTGAAGAATGCGACTATATCTTCGGCCATAAGAGAGCCGCAACCGTCTATCTCGATTAATTCTTCTTTTGGGGCGGCCATGAGGTTTTCTATCGTTAAAAATCTATCGGCCAAAATTTGGGAAACTACCTCTCCAATCCCGGGGATTGCAAGAGCGGTTATGAATCTCGGCAAAGTTATAGCTTTACTGTTTTCTATAGAGTCGTATAATTTTTGAGCGGATATTTCGCCCCAACCAGGCTTCTGAGAAAGAAGAGGATAACCGCCGCTTTCTTTTTCTTTTAACCTGAATATATCGACTGCGTTTTGTATCCTTCCTTCGTTATAGAACTCGGTTATTTGTTTTTCTCCCAATCCTAAGATATCGAAGCAATTTTTAGAAACAAAGTATGAAATATACCGAACGACTTGACTTGAACAGTAGTAATGATTCGGGCAATATAAGTCCACGAGGTCTTGATATTGAACCAATTTGCAACCGCAAGACGGGCAAACCGTCGGTCTTTCGAATTTACCGTTCCCAGATTTGGCTACGACGGAAATTATTTTCGGAATAACGTCTCCGGAACGAAGGATCGTTACTTTGTCTCCAATAGCTATATCTTTCCTTTCGATTTCGTCAAAGTTATGAAGAGTCGCTTTTGAAATAGTCGCTCCGGCTAAATTCACAGGTTCTAAAACCGCGACGGGAGTTATCTTTCCCGTTCTTCCGACGTTTACGATTATATCGGCGATTGTAGTCTGGGCTTCCTCCGCCTTGAATTTGAAAGCTATAGAGTGTCTTGGGTTTCTTCCGACAAATCCAAGAGTTTCTTGTAGACGAAGCGAGTTTATTTTAAAAACCGCGCCGTCTATCTCATGTTCTAAAGAACTACGGTTTTGTAATATCTCGTCGTAAAGATCTTTTATTTCATCGAGATTTTTGCACAATCTATATTGAGCGGTTGAAAATCCAAGTTCTTTCAAGAATTGCATAGTTTCGGTTTGCGTTGAAATTCCAAGGGCGTTGTCGCCGCCGTCGATATAATACGCGAAAAATTTCAAATTTCTAGAAGCGGTGATTTTAGAATCGAGCTGTCGTAGCGAACCTGCGGCGGCATTTCTCGGATTTGCAAAAAGAGGCTCGTTATTCGCTTCTCGCTCCGCATTTAAAGCGTTAAAGGAAGATATCGGCATATAGACTTCCCCTCTAACCTCAACGTCTCCGTAGATTTTGATTTGATGCGGAACGTCCTTAATCGTCTTTATATTCGAAGTGATGTCCTCTCCCGTGTAGCCGTCTCCTCTTGTCGCCCCGTAAAGCAGCTTGCCGTCTTTATATACTATCGATGCGGACAATCCGTCTATTTTATGCTCGCCGCAAAATTCAAAGTCTTTGCCGTCGCCATTTAAAAACCTGGCGGCTCTTTCAATAAATTTTTCAACGTCTTCAAGTGAAAAAGCATTGTCTAACGAAAGCATCGGAGTTTTATGCCGTATTTTAGAAAACGGCGAATTTGAAACGCTAGCCCCCACTTTACGGCTTGGCGAATCCGGCTTTTCCAATTCTTTAAATTTTTCCTCAATTTCAACAAGTCTTCTACGTAATACGTCGTATTCCGCATCGGAGATTTCTGGCGTCGCTTTGTTATAATACAGTTCGTCGTGCCTATTGACTTCGGCTTTTAAAAAATCAATTTCGGCTTTTGCTTCAAGAAACGTTAAATCTTTAACGGGTTTATTTAGCATCTATAGCTTTTGGAAATCTGTTCCGAATTAATTAGATTTTAGCAGATTATCGACAAGAATAGAGGCTTTTTCAATTATAATTTTCCAATTCTCCTTAGTGCGACTCTTTGCCAAGCAATTGAAACTAAGCCCGCGCAGGCAATTTTCTGCATACGCATTTACTTGCGTCAAAAGCTGATTGATATTAAGCCTATAGTCATGCTATAATCTTGCAAAATTCAAGTAAAGAGTAATAAAAAATGATTAGACCTATATTAATAACGCTTTCATCTGGGTTATTCGGAGGCCTTATGGTATTTATATTGCAATGTTTTATAAAGAGAAGAGAACAACGCTATGAACGTAGACTTCATATATTGAGGCAGTTGTTGGCAAACTCGTATAACGTTTTATCATTTGACTTTATATCGGCGTTCAACATGATACTTATCGAATACAACGATCCGCGTTCCTCCGTAAAGAAATGGCATGAAGAATTTATAGAATGTGCTCGACAACGCCCTATTAATAACCAAGGTATGCATAACGCTTTGATTATCCTCGCGGAAGAAATAGCAAAATCTATTAATATTAAGATTGAGCAGCTTGACATAGCAAATAAAATATATTGGCCTCAAGGTTTTCAAAATCATACGAACCGCCATGACGAGCTTTCTAGCTTACAAATGGAAAATCAGAGGGATTTGCAAATCTTGCTTAAAAAAATAAATAAATCCAACGGCGCGAAATTAGAAATTAATACGCCCAAAACAAAGTGAGCGAAGGGATATTTCAAACCTATGAGTAAAATGTTTCACGTGAAACATTTCCACTGTTATAGTAGTAAAGTTTGGTATTGAAGATAATTTTTTCTTCAAATAATACCTTAAAATTGTAACTAGTTAGCTATTTGGGTCGTCCTTTCTCGGCTGTTTTTTTATATGTAAATAGCCCTTACAAGGCATGATTAATTATCTATGAATCTCCTACAATCTTTTACTTATGTTTGAGGGGGTAGTTCTTGCGCGCAAATTTACTAAAAACGATTTTGTTTACAACGACTTTCTATATCCTTACACGTTAGGCCGCGTCGCAATATTTCATCTGAGGCCAAAGGGGCGAGAGTTTGAGCATTAGCGACTCTTTATTTTTCTTTTTAAATTCACATTCCCAAATTCTTATTACAATCCATCCTCTTTGAGCGAGATATTTGACGATTTCTTCGTCTCTCTTTATATTTCTTTCTATTTTGGCGTCCCAATAGGTTTTATTATCTTTTGGAGTAACGTTCCTACAATTGTGTCCATGCCAAAAACATCCGTCTGTAAACACGGCGATTTTAGGTTTAAGAAAGACAAAATCCGGTTTTCCTTTAATTTTGTAATTTCTCTTCCATCCTTTAATACGAAGTTCTTTAAAAATAGATATTAACTTTAATTCCGTAGATTTATTCTTCGACGACTTAACGCTTTTCATAATAAGCGACCGTTTTTCTTTGTCGAATACGTCGCTCATTTTATATCGTCTGAAATAGAATACTGAATTAGGAGAACGTTTTTCATTTCCTCTATAAATTTGTCGATTTTTATTTTTAATTGTAGGTTGTTTCCAGGGTGTTCAATATCCGTTTTTGGTTTTTCTTCTTTTACTCCGTTGCCTCCTTTTCTTTGAAACGATATGCAATTCCCAACATTAATTCCTCTTCTTGTAAATTTTATTGTTTTAGGAAGTTCGTTCAAAACGTCTTCCATCGAATAAAGCCTTACCATAGATTCTTCTCTAGAAAACAGAGCCAATATTTCTTTGCTTGCGTCGTCGGAAAATCCTAGTTTAAGAATTTTCTCTGCGTTACGACGAAAAAACTTTTCCCATTTGGTTTCGTCTTCCTTTCTAAAAAGAGGCGTATGCGAGTTTTTAGCTTTTCTTACGACTATTTCTTCTAAGTCTTTTCTATCGTTTTCGCCTAATTTAAAATATTCGCAAAAATTAGAAACAGATATTCTCGTTAGTTGATTAACCCCCTTCTTTCTATAAGATTTAACGCTTACGTCTATATTGTTTCCGCAAGAGAATCGTATTTTAACGTCCGCTTTCTTCCCTTGCGAACCGCATGCTTCCGTCTCTTCGAACTCTCCTTTTATATTATATGTTTTTCTTATTTTTTCGATTATGTCCAAATGTTTCTTGAAACTGTCTTTGATTAAGTTCTCACATTTCGCGCCTTCGTATGCGTTTCTGTTATTTAGATTAGTCATTGTTACAGTCCCGTTATACTATCCGCGACATACCCGATCATATGTGGAATTACTGCGTTGCCCAGTTGCCTGTATCCGTTAATGCCTTCTCCAACGTAATGTTTTTCTGGAAAGCCCATAACTCTTTTGCATTCTAGAAGCGACAATTTCCGAATGCCTTTTTCCGTTTTATACAATCCAGTCTTAGCTCCTACGCCTCCTCCGTAAGCTGAAAGAGTTATCGCATGTCCTTTCGGACTATAAATTCTTTCTCCTTGTCCGCCTTTGTTTACCGCGCCGATTCGTATGGGCTTAAGTTGACTTTCAATGTTCTTATCGTCTTTCGTTATTTTTATGTCCGAGCGATCTATATACAGATTCTCGTCTACGTCCGATTCTAAGATATCTTCTAAAAATGTTTTTTTAAACGTCTCTTGCGGCCTTTTATATTTTACGGAGCCTTTTAAATCTTTTCTTAACGCGACGAAATACGCTCTTTCTCTGGCTTGCGGTATTCCGAAGTAGGACGCGTTTAAAACGCGCGTCGCGCAGTCGTATCCTATCCGTTCTAATTGCGTTTCAATCATTTTCAGAACATTCCCTCCGTCTATATTTAAGATGTTCTTAACGTTCTCCAAAAGCAAAACGTACGGTTTGCGGTATTCCGCTATTCTTAGAATCTCGTAAAACAACCGGCCTCTCGAGTCCGATATGCCGCCCATTTTTCCAGATATACTAAAAGATTGGCAGGGAAACCCAGCGCATAGTATGTCGTGTTTAGGTATCCTGCCGTTAGGAATTTGGGTTATGTCTCCTTCGGGTTTTTCTCCGAAGTTCTTTTTGTAAGCCTCCTGTGCGAACGGGTCTATATCGCATGAGAATACGCACTCGCATCCTCGTTCTTCTAAGGCGAGACGGAAACCGCCTATCCCGCAGAATAGATCTATAAACTTATGCTTTCCCAACTTTCTTCCTTCTTCTTGTTCCTTTATATAATTATCGCACGCTTTCTATATATATGCACTTTTATGTAATTATCGTGCACTTTCATAAAGACGCCAAAAAATAATAGGGAATCATCCACCGACGCATCATAGTAGACAAGTAATGATTTAGGCTCGCGACTAGGAAAAACAAGTTAGTAAAGGAAAAATATGATAGAATACAGGAGATTAAGGAGCTATAAGAACAAGTAGATTATTATATATTTTAGATATGACATTACAGAGTCTTCTGTATGTCTGATACTCTGGTTGAATCGCAATGCGATCAACCTTTGTTAGAATACTT
>JAISID010000066.1 GCA_031262205.1 Holosporales bacterium
TATATATAGTCGTCGGCTTAACACTGTACATCGGTTCGTGTATAGAATATTTGATAAGGATAAGAAAATAGAGTTAATTTCATGTTGGGGACATTATGAGTAATATAAGTACTCGGCTAGCGTCGTATATAATTCCCAAAATTTGGATATTGTTTAAAAAATCAACTAGACTAAATCGTTCGCGCATTTTTATATACTTATATATCGGCTATCCTCATATGTATTTTCCAGATTAAAAGATAGGTATCATTTCCTCGCATCCTGTAAATAGCGGTTGTATACGAGAAATACCGCTGAAATAAACTATAAACCGTCGCCGATCAGAATTGCCTAGCTGTAAGCGAGATATTTAGGATGTTAAGAGATTATTTGCCTATTCTTATATAGCTTCTATGTATATTTTCCCCATTATGAATTTAGCCGATGCTCTATAAACAACGACTGTATACCAGAAATATAGTTGAGGAGAAGTTGCGCTGCAGTTAATTGGAATTGATGGTTACATAGAACGTTAAAGTATAACTGTTCGGGATCATCCCCTTACGCGTAGTAATGATCTTAAAGTACAGTCTTATGAATAGATTACTTTAAACATACTTGTAAATTCTTAAAAACTCCCAAAGTATATCTTTTATACAAATTATAATTTGCATGTTAGGAGATAATCCCCTATTTTTATACGATTACTAACCTATTTCTTAAGGAATTATCCCCTACGTCCCACACAAAACACTAGAATTGATAGTTGCAAATGAGATTTTTAGAACATTAAAGTATGATTCTTTATTTATTCATCTCTCCTATAAATATACTCCCATATATGCAAAACTTGCTGTTAAAAATACGGGAAATTGGTCATTGGAGTACAGTAATAATCTTAAAGTATGATCCAACTTCTATAAAAGTTTTGAGAATAATCCCCTGATGTCCTGCGAGCAAGATTTGTACGCAAAAAATAAGACCAAAAAGAATAAGTTGTCGCTAAGTTTCCAACAAGAAATTAATTACGAATGAAACGTACGGGGTGTCAGGGTATGATTCCCAAAGTTTTTTACAAACAGATTACTTCAAACATACTTATAAGACGTCAAAAACTTGAACAATATACCTTTTTACGGCATGTCATGAGATAATTCCCTAAAAAAACGCCTTCATAAGAGGTAGAAAAACTCCGTCCCAGTCTCTCTACCTCCTTAATAAAACCTCGTATTTCAAACGTTCTTATCTAGTTACTTAACCTTAGCGACGCTATCAAGCGCTTCTTCTGTTTTAGTTAGCTGCTGCGCTAAAGTTTCTATTTTTGTTCTTAGAAAGTTTTATGGAATTTCAGAAGGAGTTACAACAAAGCGTTTATTCTTGTTTATGAATAGTATTGGATAAAACGGATTACTCCAAATATTCCTATAAGTCGTCAAAGACTTGAACAATATACCTTTTTACGGCATGTCATGAAGATAATTCCCTAAAATATAACGCCTTCATAAGAGGTAGAAAAACCCCGTCTCAGTCTCTCTACCTCCTTAATAAAACCTCGTATTTCAAACGTTCTTATCTAGTTACTTAACCTTAGCGACGCTATCAAGCGCTTCTTCGGTTTTAGTTAACTGTCGCACTAAAGTTTCTATTTTAGTTCCTAGAGCTTTAGTATCCGAATGGCCCGACGTATCCGTTTGCGAGGGAGCCAAACCCGCGCCCGCGGTCGATCCCGTCGTAGCGGCGGTTCCGTCAGCCTTAGCATCTGCTTTTTCTACTGTCGGCGCGCTTGCAATCGAACTTACTTTATCTTCAGTCTTAGGCGTTTCGGCGCTGGAAGGTTGCGACGCGACAGACGCGACATGGGCTTCCGAAGCTACTGCCTCCGCTTTCGGAGCGTTTTCTCCAACCGCTTCAACTGAAGAAGGTTTAGCCGCAGGCAAAGCCGTTTCCGAAACGGCGGCTGTAGAAGTTGAAGAACCTTCTATTTTGCTTTCCGAAGCTGCAACCGTTTCTTTTTGCTCGCCGACTTTCTCCATGGAAGCGCTATTCTCAGCCGAAGGAGCCGCAGGCGCGTTTTCTTTATTCGCATCGGCGACAACCGGAATCTTCTGCGCTTCGCCGCCTGGAGAGCTAGCCGTCGGAGCCTGTTGCGAGACTTCCTCCCCTTGACTTATAACTGTCTTAGGCGTTTCTATGTTAGAAGCCGGAGTCGCAACGGCGGAAGCCTCTGTCGGCGGAACGATTCCCATCCCTGAAGCGCTCGTGCCGACAGCTTCAGCCGAGGCAACCTCGAGCGTTTTCGCAGTCGCTACATCCTTTTGTTCGTCGACTTTAGGAGATTCAGTGCTAGAAACTGGCGATACCGCAGTAGAATCCTTCGAAGCGGCGGCTCCTGCATTAGAAACGTCGGGACTGCTTGTCGTCCCCGCTGGTTCGGCTAAAGGAGCGTCCGCAGTTTTGGGCAAAGGTTCCTCTTTAGTTATAGACGGAGAAGGCGTCGGCTCAGCTGCAGAAGCATTTGCCGTTCCTACGTTAGCTACAGGATTCCCGCTAACGTTCCCCAAAGACGCGACGGCGGGAGTCGAGTTTTCTACAACGGCTGGCGTCTGTTCGGTTTGTTTTACGGTCTCTTGACTGGAAGTTCCCGCTTGTTGAGCCGCGCCTGAAACGCTTACAGCCTCGGCTGCGGACGCGCCGCTAGAACCTTTATCGGCCAAAGCGTCTACTTTCTTTTCCAATCTACTTTGATCTTTCAATTCTACATCCTGAGCTTTTAGCAACGCGCTTAATTTCGCATTTATCTCGCTAAGTTGTCCCGCTGTGGCAATTCCCTCTGGATCGTCTGGTTTCTCTTCAACTGCGGCGGCCGCCTTTTGCAAATCCGCGTGCGCTTGTTGTTTCTCGGAAAACGTAGCTCCATCCCCTGCTTGACCTACGCCGTCGGCAGCGCTTCCTGAAGAATCGTCTATAGAACCTTCGCTCGCGCTACTCTTTGGAGCGTCCGTTTGCTGAGAAGCTAATTCCCTTTCATACTCTGGATTTGGAATTTCTCTTCCCTCGGGGTCTTTTATTACAGGAGAAATTTCTTTTCCATCCGCCCCCACAAGCGCTTTACGTTCGCCGTCTTTTGAAACTAAAGCGTCCGCGTCTTTATCGCCTCCTCCGGTTTTCCCTTCCAACGCATCTCTTAACCCCGCAATTTCTAATGTTAAAGTATCCACTTTCTCGTTAAGTTCTTCAGTTTTTTGATCGGCGGACTTCGCCGCAATCGCGGCTTCTTCAGCAGCTTTAGTTTCGGCTTTAAGCCTCTCTTCAGCTTCGCTCGTTATACGTTCCGCCGCGTCTTCCACAGGCGTTTCCTTTTTAGTTTTCTTAACTTTTTTACGTTTGTAAATAGCGTTTCCGTATTCGTCCTTTTCGCCGGTATCAACCCATCTAACATTGCCCTCTATCGAATGTTTTTGCAATAAAATCGGAGGAGCTGGCGGTATGTCTTCAATAGACGAAGCCGGTTGTTTAAAAAGCTCTTTCTCCAGTCCGTCATCCTCTACGAAAGTTTCAGCTTGACCTGTCGTTTCCGGTTCCTTGAGCAGTTCCTGCGTATTAGCTTCATCGTTAAAAGCAGCCGCAGGCGCTTGAGCGGCAACGTCTTGCTGTCCTGGTTCTTCCAATTTTGCCGCTTCTTTAGACTCTGAAGCCGCGACGGGAGGAAGCGATGAAGGAGGAATCATTCCGCCGGCTTCATTTCCAGCAGGAACTGTCGCTTCCGACGGAGCCGGCATAGGATAAGCTGGTTGTCCCGCTTCTTTATTAAACATCGCTTGCATGTCGGCAGCGTTATCAATTGGAGTTTCCGCAGGAACGCCTTGCCCTTCCCGCCCTACGGGAGCGGCTAGAGACGGAGTCGCCGCGACGTTCATATTCGCTGGTTCCGAGGGAGCCTCTCCTGCTAAAACAACATTTGTCCCCCAAATAAAAGGAGCAAGACAAACAAATAACAGTTTCTTCCTTATCATAAAAACACCTCTCAATAATTTTCTGCGGGACTCGACATTCCGCTATTTATGTATTTATTTTGAAGAAAAAAGATTAAAATTTTGTTAACTCATCTAGAATTTTTCAAAATATCTAGTGAAAAAATCAAAACGGTAATTTAAAGAACACATATTTAATTCAAAAACATTATCATTAACATCTTTATAAAACTTGGGAAGCGCGTCCCATGACGCGCTAGTAATGATCTTTAAAGTACGACTTTATAAAAGCCGACGGAAGCTCCAGCGACGAATTTCAAGGCGATTCTCTAAAACTTAGGATTGCCTCCCCAACATTTTATAAGCAGTTATTTGCATATGAGAGACGCAGCGAAAATATTGCCGATAGAAAAGTCGGTCGCAAATGAAATTTCCAGGCTGTTAACGAAGGATTCCAAAACTTTATATAAAAGGATTAAATTTCTTAGGAATCATCTCCAAATAACGACTGTATACGAAACCCAACAAAAATAAGCGTAACCGCCGCGATTAAGGATTCTTAATTTTTTTCCTTCTCATATCTTCTATAAAATAATCTCGAACATGAAAAAAGCCCAGGAATACAAGAGATAAGACAAACAATATACATCGCTGTCCAAGAAAAGGAATTAACTATTTCTCCGCCCATACTATAAGACAACACTCTAATTGCCGATCCAACGGAAAGCATCATTGTGTATATGTTAACGTCTCCGTTTGATCGTTCGGCAACAAACGTTCGAAAGACAACGTTTGAAAATCCAAATATCAAGGTTGAGATATTGATTAATAAAGCAAGATTCATAATGTCAATTTTATATAACGATAAGAAAATAAAAATAGAAGACGCAATGCACTGAGCGCCAAAAGATAATTTGATACATCTTTCGCTTCCTATTTTATAGACCGCCCATCCTCCAAGCGCTCCGCTAATCATCATGCAAAACAGTCCGGCAAGGAAGGAGATGTTTACAAAAAGCACCTTTCCAATCCCTAAAGAATACAGAAACATTCCTTTCAAGCCGTTAATACAACTATCGGAAAATTTGAACGATATGAAAATAAATATTAATAAAAATACTCCATGCTTTTTAAAAAACTTAAAACATACTTTGAAATAATCTGTTATTAAATAAAACGTATTTTGATCGCTCGTATTTTTTACCATCGGTTCAGACGGCTCAGACATAAATAATGTAGACGCAAGCGTAATTAACGCCGCCCCCCCTATAATTAAATAAGACGTTTTCCAACCGATAGCGTTTGCCATATAAAATAAGCAAGCTCCGGATAAAATCATTCCTATTCTAAAACCTGCGCTTTCAACAGAAGTTACGATTCCAAGTTCTTTGCCTTCAAAAGAATTTAACATTACGTAAGCCCTTAATATATCTAGAACTGAAGTTGCAATAACGGTAATGAAGATTACGACGCTCAATAATACTAAAGAACCGGCTTTTTCAAACAGACCAATAGACGAAAACCCAATTAACACAATAAACTGCGAGGCGTATAACATCGTTTTACAGACGCTAGCGCGAGAAGAAACTTTCTCAACTTTTTCAATTTTGTTCTTCAGAATTAGATTTTTTATAAAAGGAGACATTGCAAATTTCCAGGAGTACGGAACGGTAACTAAAAGAATACGCGTTATCGTTGAAACGCAGACTCCTCTTTCAGACAACATAAACGAAATGGCTTGGCTTGTCCCAAGCAACACGATTCCATCCAATACAGAAGCAAAAAATAAGAATAAGATTACGGAGAAATTATTCCGAAAGATTTTTTGAGTCATTAAACTCCACGTTTAAACCAAGTAATAATCTTCTGCCATAAAGATTCCTCGCCCCCAGTTAGAACTCTATTTGGAAAATCCCCAAGATAATACGTTGCGGCTCCCGCGACGCTAGCAAACGACGCCGTCCTCACAAAATCGTGAGAACCGACTACGCCGAGCGGTTTTCCCAATCTGACCGAAACGTCGCCAAACAATTTTTTAAACTTTATAAACTCGCTAAGACCAGACAGTAAACTTCCGCCTCCCGTTACGACTATTCGTTGGTATAACAACCTATCCGCTCCGCATTTACGAATATGATCTTGGGCTAAGGACAGAATCTCGTAAAGTCTGGTAGAGATTATTTGGTCAAGCATTCCTTTTGAAATGTTCTGGATATGTTCTTCTCCATATTCGTCGACTCTCGAAACGAGGATCGACTCTTCTTCCATCAAAATTCCTCCTGAAACTCCATGCAATGTTTTAAGCCTTTCCGCATTTGGTTTCGTCGTTCTTAAAACCGTAGCTATGTCGTTTGTTATATTTTGACTGCCGATTGGAATAAAACCTAGATACAGCGGCGTGTCTTCGTAAAAGCAAGCGATTGAAGTAATCGCTCCGCCTATATCGATTAACGTCGCTCCCGATTTTATTTCATCCTCAAGCAAAACCGATAAAGCCGAGGCGTACGTTGAAGATATAAATCCTATAACCTCTATGTTGTTTCTATTTAAACAATTAGTCAGATTTTTTATAAGAGAAGATTGGGCGGTTATAATATGAAACTTCGCGGACAATGTTTTTCCAACCATTCCTATTGGATCAATTATGTCGCGAGCATCGTCGACCGAATAGGAAACGGGGAAAACATGAATAACTTCGTTTGAGCCGTCTATATACCTCGACGCGTCAAAATTGATAAGAGAGTTAATATGAATATCGTCGATTGGAAGTTGACCGATATTAATCGACGCCTCCGCCGCATGCGACGAGAGCGCCCAAGACGGCAAAGCGACAAAAATTGATTTTATAGATTTCTGAGCTTCTTTTTCAACCGTAGAAATCGTGTTTAATATTGATTCTTCAAGGTCTTCTAAATCTGTAATCGCTCCTTTTTTTATCCCTTTAGCGAGTTGATACCCCACGCCTAGAACTCTAATCTTCGAACTTACCCCTAAAAATTCTTCAGATTCCTTTTTCTCTTTTTTTATTATAGCGGCGCATATAGCGCTCGTTCCAAGATCAAGCGCGGCTACTTCTTTTTTTATATTAATTATTTTCCTAAGCAACCGCTTCCTCATAAAAACCGCTAACGTTCACAATTATACTATAGGGAAATATTCTTAGTTTAACTATATTTTCTTATCGTCTCTTTGCAGACGGTCGATAAGATCACAGCCAAGGGCACGGAAATAAATATTCCCGCCACGCCCAAAATCGAAACGGTCGCGCATATGGAGAAGAGCAACCAAACCGGTTGAATACTAGTTTTTTTGCCTATTAATTTCGGCGTTATAAAATTTGAATCTATAAACGGAATCACGACGAATAAACATGCAATCGCGACATATTGATAAGCGAACGTAAAATCGTCGAACGACATTACAAGCGACGTTAAAAATCCAAGAAACGCCCCGAAAAAAGGGGCTATTGAAAACACGCCTGAGAAGACCCCGCAAACTATAAATTCCTCCGTTCCTATCAGCATCAACCCTATCGTATAAATTATGGAAAGAATGACGCACACAAGCATCTGTCCTTTGATATACGCCGCGAGCTTGACATTGACAAGTTGAATTAAGGCCAACGTTGAATTAGACTCCATTCTTTCCAGTATAGATTTAGACGATTTTTCTATTTTGTCCCAGTCTCTCAAAAGATAGAAAGTTATAATCGGCGTCATAAAAACAAACATCACAATGTAAACGAGCTTTATTCCCACGTTCATGAAATTCATCGCGTAATTCGGAAGGCTTGTTATCATTTCGGCTAAATACTTTTTGAACGAATATCCAACGTCAAAGGTCTTTTCAATACCGCACATATTAGCGACGTCCCGAAGGACGTCGTCTATAAACCTAGGAAACGATTGCAAGAAACTCGGGAGATTCATAACGAGCGTAACTAACGCGCGTTTTAAAAGAGGTATAAAAAATATAGAAAAAAGGGAAATACCGGCGATTAATAAAATAATAATAATCCAGGCGGATATGGAACGCGAAACATGCAGCTTCTCAGAAATAATCTTTAAGGGAACGTGAAACGCATACGCCAATATTAACGCTATTACAAACGGAATGAGCCATTGTCCCATAGAATACAAGAGCAACAGAAGAACGCTTCCTAAAACAAAACCAATTACGAACTTTGATCGTCTTCCACTTTTATCTTGAAAAACCAAACGAACCGTCGTTAAGTAAACCTCTCGCGATAATCATTCTATCATCTAGCCGCCGCATCCGTTCAAGTTTTATTAGCGAATAGCCTTATTCCGCAAATACAAAAAATACAAAAGAAAAACAACCATGGAATCCATTTTTCAAGAGAAGTAAAGGCTACTCGCCTATCTTCTTTAATAAAATTCCCGCTCCCTCGCAAAAGGAGCAAAAGGAAAGCTCTTTTCCATTTCATTAATTACTTTAAACTTTGCTTTATTTAGTTTTTTATAAGAATCAATTAACCTAAACCAAACGATATTAAAAAACAAATCGCCGATAATAATTACCCAAATATTTATAGACTTTAATGAATTAATACCGAAAACTGTAGAATTTAACAGGAAAAAAATTTATTCGTCTTCAATCTTATTTCAGAAATACGTTCGGCGCTTTTGACAAACAGCTTATATATTTCCAGTTTTTGCTCTTCTTCGTTCATTTAATTAGCAAGCCTTTTGATAGCGTCCACAATGGACGAACCGTTCCAGCCTACTGTTTCGTCGGCTTCTTTTATAATTTCACGGGGAAATATTAGAGCGCCCCATGGTTTAATTGCTATAATCGGTTTGGGAAATGCTTTTGCTATTTTTATTTCTGCATTAATCCACTTGCTATTATTCAGATGCGTATACATACCGGCTGGAATTAAAACAACGCTAGCTGGTCTAATTTGATCTTCAAGCGATTC
Source organism: Holosporales bacterium (assembly GCA_031262205.1). Lineage (GTDB taxonomy): Bacteria > Pseudomonadota > Alphaproteobacteria > RUG11792 > RUG11792 > JAISID01. The sequence goes on from JAISID010000066.1 coordinate 8,893, forward strand.
TTTTAAATCGCGATCATTAATAGCAGGGATAGGATCGTCTTTCGTCACAGAATAATTCTTGTAGTTTCTCTTAAAATACGGCTCCTTATCTAATAGAGCTACTAACCTCTTATAATCATCGTCGTATTTCCATGAATGGCTAATGAATATATTGTAATAATCTAGTTTTAATTACATATAATAATTCCAACACACCTCCAAATAAAAATGAATATTTAAGAAAATTTTATAGAACTTTGCGATATAATCATTAGGAAACATCCTGCGACGTATTGCAGCGAACGAACCGAGGGGATATCGAGGAAACTTACGTATTAGCGGAGGGGATTTCTTCTGGGAGAAAGCGACGTTAAAAACCAGGGAAATTCCCTCGCAAAATCAGTCTCAAAACGGGAAAAATCAGGGGGAAAAATCCGCTCAAAAAATCTGATAAAAAGTCTATCGAAAATTGGGGAAACTTTGACAAGAAATTTAGTGAAAAATAAATTTCAAAGATTAACGAAAAATTAACGAATTTATATTACAATAACCATCCCAAACCCCCCCCCTCCTCGGGGCTTGCTTCCCTTAACTACTTAACCTATGCAAGCATAGCTTTAGCATATCATAAAAAGGTTAACAAAACGTTAAGATTTGCCAAATAAATTACTTGCTTTTTTAGAAAGAAAAAGACACTCCCTTCCGACTAGACAATGTTAAGTTATGATTCCCAATAAATATTCATGGGGAAATAATATTTTAATTATAACATCATAATTATATATCGTAATTATACATACTCTCTGTTTTATATATTTATACTTTATATTACTTAAAGATCGCTTTAGATAGCATGTTTCTAAAAATGTTTCACGTGAAACATTTTCAAATTTTGAAATCATTCTCTGATGATTAGTAATAATAAAACGCGATTTAGTAGTAATATGTGGATTTTATGATTTATTAATTTAAGTATCCTATATATTGCTATATAATTTTAGCAATACATCATGAATGATCCTCCATTTAGAGGCACCATTCCATTAATCCACAGCCGCAAGCATTCCTTCCCAGAATCCAGGATACCGACGTTAACGACGAGAAACTAGACTATAAGACAGAAAAGCCCCCTAATAATATTTATCTTTTGGAACGAGGATATCTCGACCGATTTATAAAGCGTCTTGTCAAGGGCTTTAGAGCGAAGCGTCCCTTGACAAGTTACGCGTGATAAATCGGTATAATCGAGTGAGCCAAAAGACAAATATTATAAAAGATAAATATTATATTAGAGAGGGCGGCGGCTTGTTCGGCTTCGCCGAACCCGAGCTTCGTAGCTCGGTCGCAGTTAATACTGCGAAAGCTGCCGCCCTCTCAAAAATGAAATTTTAAAAGGTTAATAGAACGTTAAGATCGGGAAAATAAATACCTTGTTTTTTTAGCAAATAATTTATAGGAATTACCCCTTAATCATTCTATAACTTCATTTGACAATAACTATAGTTCCAATTTTAAATGTTCCACGCAGAACATTTTTTAATTAAGAATCATTCCTTAATACGCAAGCGCATAAAATTAGAGTTCATACAAAATTATACCTTAACATCCCGTACGTTTTATTTGTAGTTAATTTCTGTTGGCAACGTAGCGACAACTCTTCTTTTTGATCTTATTTTCCGCGTACAAATCTTACTCTCACAGAACGTCGGGGGATGATTCCCTAATCATTTACACTGACGCTTTTTTATTACAATTATTCCATGCCGGTAGTTTTTTCTTTGCCTTAAGGGAATCGTTTGCCAAAATAGAAAATGAACATATTGTTATACCTCCACGCTCTCTTTGAATCTCAATCGTAAAATTTTCAAAGACATAATTTTAGAAAAACAGAACCTTCCGTTGTTTTCGCCGGTCGTTCTCGGATGCGGAATAATGCGGGGCGTTTTTTATCCTTTCTTCCAGTTCGGCTCGTTGCTTATATTTCTCGCCGTATCTTTGGCGATATCCTTTCTGACCTTTAAAAAATTCAAAATTATATCCGTATCGATTCTCCTATTCGCCGTCGGCGTTTACGTCTCCCAAACGGGAGGCTTGTTTGAAACAAACCTCCTGTCTCAAAAGAAATTTGTGGAAAAGGAATACGACTCGATAAAATTCTTAGCGACCGTTAAGTTCGTCGACGAAACGCATCCCACCATGAAAAACATGCGAAGAATCACATTTAAAAATATGAAATTTACAGACAATCCAGAATTAAGCTTTGTGAAGACGGCGAAAACGACGTGTTCTTCTCGTATGTCCGACGGCCTGTTGCCAAACGATTCGGTGGAAGTTTTCGGAAAGATCAGTCCTTATAAACTGCCCGCGATACCAAATTCGTTTGACCAAATTCAGTATAATTCCTTGGTCAAACTCGACGCGACGGGAATTGTTTATCGCATTGAAAAACTGTCGGACGGCGGCGATTCAAGCGAAATATTTACATACCTTCGTTGTTTTCTAACAAAACAAATTTTAAAAAAGTTAGACAAAACGGCTGGCGGAATAGCAAGCGCGCTGTTAACCGGCGATAAGTCTCCGATTTCTCAAGACATTCGCGAAAAGTATATTAACTCTGGAACGGCTCATATTTTAGCAATCTCCGGTCTCCACATGTCTATTGTAGCCTCGTTAATCTTTTTCCTATTTCTCAAAATAATGCAATACGTAAGCCTATTATTCCACGCAATTAATCCCAAAAAGTACGCCGCGCTCATTACGATTCCCATTACGTTTCTATACCTTGAACTTTCAGGCGAATCTCCCTCCGCCGTTCGAGCCTTCATAATGACGACAATATTTCTGATTAGCGTCGTTTTAGGAAGAAAGGTATTCTCTCTTAGAAGCGTTTCTCTAGCCGCATTTTTGATATTGTTGTTTGACTCGGGTTCCCTCTTCTTAGTAAGTTTTCAATTATCGTTCAGCGCCGTGGTCGTTCTTATTTCATTCTACGAAACGTTCCAGAGAAAATTTGCGACGTTAAAAAACGCCTGCGACTCATGGGACAAAAAGATATGTTTCTATTTTATATCGTCCTCGGTTACGACTTTAATCGCCTCCGTAGCGACGCTGCCAATTTCCATAGCGACTTTTAACAGATTAAGTTTATCGGGACTCCTCGGCAACTTAATCGCAATTCCAACTGTTAGTTTTATAGTTATGCCGCTGGGTATAATTTCTCTCGCCGCATGCTATTTCTCAGATTTTTTCATAAACGCCCTGAAATACGTTTTAATTTATTTAACGCATATGATGGGACTCGTAGCGGACATTCCAGGCTCGGCGATTACCGTTCGCTCTCCTGGCGCCCTCGCTCTATATACTATTATGGCCGGCGGGATAATCCTCGCGTTGTTAAAAACCAAAATTCGCCATATCGGAACTTCGCTTATTTGCTGCGGCCTATTATTTTGGATATTAGAAGAATCGCCCGATATTATAGTTCCGCCAAATTCAGACGTCGTCTGCTTTATCGAAAACGGAAAATTTTACGCGACGTCGTTAAAAAAAGACAGACCTAGAGTATTGTCCGTTCAAAGAAATCTAGGGTTCGATGGGAAATTAGAGAAAAAAGAAATCGCATGTTTCCCATTCGCAGGCTTTCAATTTGAAAAAGGGAAATATCCGCGCGGTTTATTCGTTTGGTCTAAAACCAACAAAATCAAACAAATAGCAAAGAGACGCCATCCATTCTGCCCCGCAAGTTTTGAAGACTTCACATTCGACAACTAAACCATGTTCCTTCATAAATACAAGGGTATGATCTCATAAACGCAATTTAAACGGACGTTTGCCCTTCCGTTAAGGTTTACCTCTAGAAAGGAGCGGTCGAGGGCTAATTCGCTAAATATTAATAAACCAAGGACATTATCGCTTGGCGTACTGTGATTTCATTTTCACTTGCAATTGATTTTCGTTGGAAATTGTTTTGCAATATAACGTAAAATACAACGCTAAATTTATATTAAAATATAAGTATATTTAAAGTAATAAAATATAAATATCTCATGAATTGCACTTTATTATTGCTGCAAATTATCAAAAATTATTTCAAAAAACAAAAATGTTTCACGTGAAACATTTTGAGTTTTTTACTATATAGCCTCTTCAGCCTAGCGTCAATTTTTGCTGGAAATACGCGTATATATCGCTCTATATGTTCATCTTTTTTGATGTTGTAAAAATTGAAAATGTTTCACGTGAAACATTTTGAGTTACGGTATCGATAATAATGTCGCGCCCGAATCTTACGGTTATGAGAGACAAAAAACGCTGGGTATACGAAATCGTTTCCTAACGTTTTTACGTAGGAACGTATATATAAGAGATGCAACTGAAAAAGCATAGGGAACCGTCGCTAACCAAAATTGATTAGCTGCGCAAATGAGGTTTCTATAGAGTTAAGGTATGATTCCCTATCTCCTTATATCTAATTTATCTACTGCATGTCATGGGACGATCTCCAAGAACAATTAAAAATCAAAATGCCGTCGCCTAATACTTACGATGCTAAGGGGTGAATGCAAAACCAAAAATCCGAGACAGCTTCTTAAAATGCGACGATAATTTAAACGCTAGCAACTCGTTCCCCGATATAACCTTAAAATCTCGTAATGTTAGTTTATTTGCTTAATTCGTCGCAGACATTCTGCCGTAGCATAAGGACTGCGTCATGGCCTTGGTTTTGCCTCGACAATTTCGCCAGGCTTTAAATTCCCAAGGAAGTAAGAACCGTATTGAGTTCGGATTAGTTTATTGACGAGTATGTCGAAATGATTAAAAATTTTCCGAATTTCTCTGTTCTTGCCTTCCTTCAACACGCATTCCACCCAGCAGTTTTTACCGCTAGTTTGTTTCAAAAAGTTTACGACAATCGGAGCGTATCTAACGCCGTTTATCGTTACTCCTTTCCCCAATTGAGACAAAACTTCCTTATTCGGCATGCCGAAAAGACGAACTTTATAACGCCTTTCCCAAGCCGTTTGCGGAGATTCGGCAAACCTGGCAAACTCCCCGTCGTTCGTCAATAAAAGCAACCCTTCCGAATTAATATCAAGCCTTCCAACCGAGATAACGCGTTCGCCAATTTTATTCGATACGTCTTCAAAAACCGTTCTTCTGTTTTTTGGGTCTTTGTGAGACGTAATAAGCCCGACAGGTTTATAATAAAGCCATATCCGCGTCTGCCGTAAGCTGCTGAAAACGTATTCTTTTCCGTTCACAAATATTACGTCTTCATCGGAAACCTTAGAGCCGACTTCCCTCGCCAATTTACCGTTAACATAAACGCCCTCCTTTAGAATCAGAGCGTCGGCGTCTCGTCTCGAACAAATCCCTAACATAGACAACGCCTTATTTAACCTAGTTTTATTATCCATCTTGACGTATCTTTTTAAAAAACTCCGAAATAATCTTCGAACATCTCTCCTCCTGAATCCCGCCTACTATATTAGGCTTTACAAAAGAGCGATCAAACACTCGTAAATTATTCGCAACAGCCCCGCATTTAAGATCGTACGCCCCAAAAAAGATGTTTCCTATTCGAATCTTTTCTAAAGCTGCGGCGCAAAAAACACAAGGCTCAAGATTAACATATAAACTTGCATCGCTAAGATATCGATTGCCAGGACGCTTATCATACGCCCTTTGTATAGCGAGAAATTCGGCGTGAAACCAAGGTTTGCAAGACGTTTCGGATTCGTTTCGAGCCGTCGCAATAATAGAATCGTTAATTGCAATCGCGGCAAAAACAGGGACTTCCCCATTACTAATCTTCTCGGAGGATGAAATTACAAATTCCATAACGTCGTTTGAATACATGATTCTCCGAAAAGATATGGCGGGAGAGACGGGACTTGAACCCGCGACCTCTGGCGTGACAGGCAAGCGCTCTAACCAACTGAGCTACTCCCCCCTTAATTCTAAAAAAATTACAGATCGACAACTAATTTCAATTTAACATAGGGCTATAAACAAATCAATAACATACGGTTAATTTTTCGCCTAAAATTTCTTGTTCGCAATAATGCTGCGACGTTTCTTACGTCGGGCTTTTTAGAAATGGGCGACAACGCCCTTACAATCTGCGGAGCAAAGGTAGGATTTGCAGGCGCAACGCTTCTCTCTCTCCTAAGAATAAAGCCTCGATTATAAGGAACAGAAAAATCAAAATTTTCGGTTTCTCCGTTCCTTATTATCTTAATTTACAAACTAGACTTGCCCTATTAAAACAGAAATCATACTGTTAACATAGGTCGCATTGTCTTTAATCAAATTCTCAAAAGACCTGCCTTCAATGGTTTGAATCCTTTCGCGTAGATGTTGTTTCGCTATCTCCACAGCCTTTTGTCTTTCCGCTAACCTTTCAAAATATTTTCTATCTCCTTCGTTTGAAAGCGAAGGCAATGTGATCGGTCTTCTATCTCCTATGTAAACTATCGCGTAGTTCTTCCCTTTGATTCCATACTGAGCGCCGTTAATTTCAAGTATGTCTCTACAACACGTTCCGGAAGCTCCTCTTTTTAACAACGCCCACAATTCAGGCGGAGTATCTTGTTTTTTCACATACCCGACGTCGACGGCTGTTTTTTCATTGCCGGTAGACTTCTTTTTAAAGATTTCTCCAAACTTAGCGTCTCCTGCGGTTATTGATTTTAATTCTCTAGAAGCGTCTTCTCGCGTCGCAAAGAACGCCAATTTTATAGCGATTTCATGATCGTTTTTATCCGCTTCTGGAATCGATTTAATAAAGTCGTCGTAGGTTCTTTTCACATCTGCTTTATCCACTTTAACATTCTTTTTGAAATACGCGTGTTGAATCTCCATATCTTCAATTTCTTGAAGTTTCGACGCAACCTCCGGAGATTTATCATAGCTCGACAAAACGACTTCTTTCGCCAGAACCTTGTCGTCCGTCAACAATTTCACTGCGTGAACTATAACTTCTTCAGGTTTAATTCCAAATTGTTGCGCCATAGATAAGAAGGCTGGGTCTAACAAAGATTTAACTTTAAAGAACTCCTTAAGCTCTTTGACCGTTACATTATCTTTGTCGACGACAGCCAATACGTCGCCGTCCTGCAGTTTCGCTAATTTTTCAGTTTGATCCTTCTTTTTATCGTTAACGTCGTTATTCTTTATAATCGCAAATGGATCGACTTCTTTCTTGTTAACGTCGAAAATCTTGACTTTATACTTCGCGTAAAGCGTCTTCATATATTCCGCCAAGAAGTCCTTGAAGGCTGCTTTTTTATAGCTTTCCTCAAACTCGTTGGTAAACTCTTTTTTCTTAGCGTCCGATATTGTTTTCACATAGAAAAGCATATAAGAACCTTTTAATTCAAACGGTCCGACGATTGTCTTTTCTCCTTGCTTTAAAACGGCCTCGGATATTTCGGGAGGGAAAATTCCTTGAGGTCTAGAATCCATATCGGCGCTTTTTGTAGTCGCTTTATTCGAATCTAACACCCGCTTTAAAGACGCTTCGTCTTTTACGCTGTTTTTAATACGATCGGCGACGCCTTTATCGTTCGTAGTTATAGCGACTAATGAAAATTCTTTTTTACCTTTAAAATTCTTATCCCATGTTTTGTTATAGTGTTCTATCAGCGCTTCGCGAGTCATTAATTTTTTTGCCTCCTCTTCGGAAAGCAAAATGCCGGCGGCGGTTATTTTTCTTTTTGCAATAACGTCCTTTACGTCCTTGTCGTCGGCTGCTCCAGATTCTTTAGCAACCGCGTTCATAACTTTTTTATACGCCGCTTTCCAAGCCAAAAACGTTTTTATCTCCTTCAACGACATTTTAGAGGAAATCTGATCGGAGACGTCTTCTATATCGTTGTTAATATCGGCGTCGGTCACGGCGGAACCGTCCTTAAACGTTACGACAGGCTTTCCTTTTTTCTTTTCCACGCTCTTGTCGTCGGCAAAAGAGCAGCCTATCAACAAGCAGGAGGCAACCGTAAGCGAAATAGCAATAGAAGATAAAACGTTTATTATTTTTTTCATTGTCTTAAACATCAAAATATATTCCTATAAAACGTAGTGTAACACAGGAGTTTACAAAAACAAAGCGGCATTAATCAACGCATAATAATACGCGATTAAACAATCGCGAATATTTAATTTGTCCTACGACGTTCTAAGACGTCGTAGGACGGTTACTTTAAGTTTAAAAATTATTCCTTAACGTCATTTTAATCCCAACGACAAGCGGTTTTGCCTTTTTAAAAGTAACGCAAATTTTATTTAAATCGCCGCTCATAACTTATGAAAGAGCGGGAAAATGAGTTCGTTAAGGTTAATCCGCTTTCTTTTGCTTTATTTTCTTATAAAGAAAAAGACCTCCGCACACGACGGCTATTTTTAAAGCGTTGATCGCCAAAAACGGCGTCATGCCCACGGCGACGACAAACGAGAAAGGAGAACCGAATTTTGCAAGCCAAACGCAGCCTCCTAAATGCACTATCGCGCATCCGCCTATACACGAAGTTATCGACGAAAATCCTCTCTTTAATAAGATTCCTATAACGGGAGCGGCAATTATCATCCCCACGAGATAGCCCGAACCTGGCGATCCCCATGCTCCCCCGCAAAATACAGGCAAGCCGCAAATTCCAGAAACAACATAACCTAAAACGGCGACAAACGACTCCATCGGGCTTAAAACTAGTCCTACAAAATACACGGCTATCAACTGAGCGGTTATAGGAACTGGATGGAAAGGAAGCGGAATCATAAATTTAGCGCTCGCCATAATAAACAATATAGAAAGCAAAACTCTAATTACGCTAAACCCTTCTTTTTTCAAATGGAAAACCATATTATTCTCCATGAATCAATAAGATATCTCTGAAATTTTATCTGTAATTTATTATTAATTACAAACAATTTCTTTGAAGTTCAGCCCTCGAAGCCTTGTAAAACAACGGTCTATATATAAAAACGGCGGTTGAAAAAGATTAACTGTTTCAAACCACGGCCTTATTTCCAATAGAATAATCCCCCTAAATACCGTCGCCCAAAGCGCCATCTTTATTTATCTTCTTCATCGTCTTTTACGCTCTCCATCTTTACAGGCTTCCTTTCAAACCATTTTCTCTCATCTTTGTCTTTAACGAAACTTGTCGCGCTATTTATATTCCACGGTATAGAACGTATTTTAACATTGGATAATGTTATTAGAAATTGGCCGCCGCTACTGCTTGAGAATCTACTTCTCTCCTTTCTTAAACAAGTTGCGGAATTTAATATGGCCTAGCATATATATAATGTCGGAAAATTCTTCGGCGCTAATCCTATCGAATATTTTTATTTCCTACATAACCTTAATGTTATAAGAACGCCAATAGATTACGAAAGCGGTTCTAAAAACGCCGTATGCGATTCTTGCGAACACTGCATATAATAACGACCATCCTAAAAGGGATAGAGAAAAGGCGAAATTAAAAATATGGCATTCTCGAAAAAATAAAAACCCAGAGGCAATAACATTAACACGAATGCCGCCGTATCCCCATTGATTTTCAATGTTTGCCATATAAAACAAACGTTATAATAGTTACGAATGAAATTTCCAGAACGTTAACAACGCTTCCTATAAATACGAAACGCGCCGCCATCCGCCGACGCGCGACCATAACCTTAAAGTACGATTTTAAAGCGCGACTTTATAGAAAAGTCGCCTTATATAATTAGCTTCGTATAAAACGTATATAATAAGGGCGTTAACGACAAGAAAACGGACTATAAGACATAAACCGCCCCCAATAATATTTATCTTTCGGAACGAGAAAAACGAGACCGATTTATAAAGCGTCTTGTCAAGGGCGTGAGAGCCGAGCAAAGCGATGCGTCCCTTGACAAGCTACGCTTTCAATAAATCGGTATAATCGAGTACGTCCAAAAGATAAATATTATATTTGAGAGGGCGGCGGCTTGTTCGGCTTCGCCGAACCCGAGCTTCGTAGCTCGGTCGCAGTTAATACTGCGAAA
>JAISID010000040.1 GCA_031262205.1 Holosporales bacterium
GGAACGAGAGAAACGAGACCGATTTATAAAGCGACTTGTCAAGGGCGTGAGAGCCGAGCAAAGCGAAGCGTCCCTTGACAACCGACGCGTAGTAAATCGGTATAATCGCGGGAGCCAAAGGATAAATATTATACTTTGGAGAGAACGGCGGCTTGTTCGGCGAAGCCGAACCCGAGCTTCACAGCTCGGCCGCAGTTAATACTGCGAAAGCCGCCGCTCTCTCAAAGATGAAATTTTAATATGTATGTTTGTAAACAATTTTGAAACCTATAACATCTTAGAACACTAATGTTCCTTGTATATAACCTTCGCTTACGGGGATACTATGAAAAATAGTCTCGCGCCCAAAATATGCTTTTATTAACAAAGAAAACTTCTTTAAAAAAACAACCTTAACAATCAGATAAAAATTGGCTAAATTTGACGGAAAATTCAATGAAAGTTTTAGCGAAAAATAAATTTCAAAAATTAACGAAAAATTAACGAAATTGTACTATAATTTTCATCCCAAACCCCCGCCCTCCTCGGGGCTTGCTTCCTATAACACGCCAATCTATGCAAGCATAGCTTTAGCATATCATAAAAAGGTTAAGGAAACGTTAAGATTTTCCAAATAAATTCCTTGATTTTTTAGAAAGTATGGAAATCGTCTTCTAACGCGCAGTAGATAAATTAAGATTGCGCTTATAAAATCATTACTGCGTATTATGAAATAGTTCCCAATATCTTTTAAATAAGATTAATAAGTTAACGCAAATATACATAAATATAATTAAAATAAAAAAACTTATAAACGCGTAGAATAATAATGAATAGCCTAATAAGAAATAATAACGAGGTTAGGGACGGTCTGCACGTTAGCTTTTATTATGAAACTATTTCTTTGGCGACGGAAGGGCAAGACCGATACAAGGAGATACCCACGGCGTTACGGTAGAGCAATCTGTATGGCCAAGCTATTAGAAGCGGAGAATTAGCGGCGTGGATTAATGCAAATCATACTCTTCCCGCTACTTCGTTCCCATTAATGCCCGCCGTAGAGCATTTACTACGATCTGGGGACGACGGTGTAAGACTCGGCGCACTCACAACGTTGGGGGCAATTATAACATTATTTCCCGCGCTCGCTACTCCGGAAGACCTAGACGCCGTAGCTCGTTTCCTACAAGATGCAAAGATATGAGATGCTACGCGCTCTGGACATTAGGAACAATTGCGTGCGCAAATCACAGGCTCGCCTGCGAGAAAGTCGTAGTTGCCGTAGCGTCTTTCCTACAAACTGAGGGCGTTCATGCGAGACGCTACGCGCGGGTGTTAAAAGCAATTGTAACAGCAAACCCCGGTTTCGCTGCTGCTGGACTCCGAGACGCCATAGCGCCTTTACTACAAGACGGGGACTTCTAATGTAAGATGCAGCCCGTTTAAGGCGGGAGGAGCAATTGCGTACGTAAACCCCGCTCTCGCCGACGAAAAAGCCAGAGACGCCTTAAAGTCTCTCCTACGAAATACGAACGCAGGTATTAAACGAGCCGTGTTTCGGATGTTAAGAAAAATTTTAGATACAAACCCCAACCTCGCCGACGGAAGACTCGGAGGCGTCGTACGGGCTTTACGAGAACGAAGCGAGGCCGCTAATGAGAAACGGCGCCCCTTAATGTGTTAAAAGCAATGGGAGCCATCCTCTAGCGACCTGCGAGCAGATTTGTAGGCAAAAAGAGAAGCTATTGCTAAGCTATCGACAGGGATTATACAAATGAAACGTATGGGATGTCAGAGGATGATTCCCTAAAGATATTCTATGCGGAACATTTTTAATGATAAAGCGATTCGGAAGCGCGTATTAATACGCGTATAGCGATTCTATCTAAGCAAAGAAATTAATAGTAAATTCTGTTTAAATAGCTTCCTAAATTACGACGTTTCTTCTTGTTCGTATCGGCGGTATTTTGCTTCTTTTGGGGAACGGAATCTATATGCGACGCTGGAAACGACGTTTCGGAATATACTGGCATTCTAGAGCCTTTAATTTCTTGGAAATATAACTGATCCCATGATCTACCAAACGGGTCTCTTCTCTTTTTACAATAACGTCTTATATACTGCGACAATTTAAGACTGTCCGCAACCAAAGTCTGAACTCTTACTTTAGATGGCTTGCATTTGTGTAGGTTAAGCACTTTGGCGGCGGCGTATGAGAGATCGATAATTCTACCTTGATAATGGAAAGGCCCTCTATCGTCGACAACGACGACTATGGTTCTACCGTTTCTCAAATTCGTAACTCTAACTACCGATGGAATTGGCAAAGTTTTATGAGCCGCAGTCATAGCCATTTTATTGAATTTCTCGCCGCTTGCTTTTGCTTTTCCATGGAAATCGTCGCCGTACCAGGAGGCCAAACCTATTTGATCGTATTCATAATAGGTTTGAGGACGATGCCAGCTTCCGCGACAATAGTAAGGTTTACATGAAATGCAAATGGGGCCGGCGGGAGTCTTGACCGTAGAACACCCTACTAAAAATACAAATACTCCGCCAATCCACTTTTTAAAAGATATCATATAATTTTTCTATATCGTTGCCGTTCCCTATAACGGCCAAAGTAGGTTTCGATTTGAAAATTCTATTGACGACTCTTTTAATATCGTCAATAGTTACCTCGTCTATTTTTTGCGATATTTCTTTTGGAGATAAGAATTTTTGCCGTAGAAGAAATTGCTCCGCTAACCTTTCCATCCTGGAAGACGAATTTTCTAACGCCATTAGAGTCGCCGCTTTCATTTGCGTTTTAGCTTTTTTTAATTCTTCCTCCGTTACGTCGCGCGCTAATTTTTGAACTTCGTCCCTCGCTATTTTAATAGTATCGCTTACTTTATTATCTTCGCAAGCGGCGTATATGCCGAATGTTCCCGTATCCCTGTATCTGGAATTAAAAGACAACACGGCGTAAGCAAGGCCTCGTTTCTCGCGAATCTCCTGAAAAAGCCTAGACGACATACCGCCGCCTAAAATGGTCGACATAACGCCTATAGAGAAACTGTCTTCATCCTTATGATTGACGCCTTCGAATCCCAATATCAAATGGCTTTGTTCTAGTTTTTTCTTTTTAAATATAAATCCGCCTTTGTATTTTTGAGGCTCGACAACTTCAGTTTCAAATGATTTCATCGACGATGCAAATTTTTGAGCTAACGCGACGATCTCTTCATGACGAACTCCCCCGCATGCGGCTAATATCATTTTGTCGGTTGAATATTTTGTTTCCAGATAATCCTTCAATACTTCTCGTCGAACCGATCGTATGTTGTTTTCAGTCCCGATGATAGACGTTCCTAGACGTTCCCCGTCAAAGCATTTTTTTTGAAACATGTCGAAAATAAGATCGTCGGGAGTATCGTTTATTTTCCGTATTTCTTGAATTATAACGCCTCTTTCTTTTTCAAATTCTTCCGCGTCGAACGTCGAATTTTGAAGAATGTCGGTTATTATATCGACGGCTAATTCAACGTCGTTTTTCAAGACTTTTACATAAAAGGCAGTTGTTTCGATTCCTGTGCAAGCGTTCATAATCCCGCCGACGGATTCTATTTCCCTCGATATTTGTAAAGCTGCGCGGCTGGTCGTTCCCTTAAACGCCATGTGTTCAAGAAAATGAGAAACTCCAATTTGATTTTCGTTTTCATTTACAGCCCCTATGTTTATAAACATACCTATCGATACCGTTTCAAAATTGTCGATGGTATCCGTCGCTATAGTTAATTGATTTTCTAGATTAGTTTTTTCAACCGGCATAAAAATTTATCGTTTAAAACAATAGTTTATGTTATCAAACGCCGACCTGTTTTTCAAGATGGGAAGAGCTTAGACATAAACATAAATGCTTGGCGGTCGCCTTTTCTAAAAAATAAACTGCGTATTTAACGCCATTAAAAAAACATTTCTTACTTGACTTTTAAGCAAAATTTTTAAAGACTTTAGCTTATCAAGAAGACCTAAGATTTTACGCCATGCCGATTAAATTTGAAATGCCGTTGCTTAGCCCGACTATGGAAAAGGGAAATATAGTCGCTTGGCATAAAAAAGAGGGAGATTCAATTTCAACCGGAGACGTTATCCTTGAGATCGACACCGATAAGGCGACGATGGAAGTCGAATCTATTTACGAAGGAACTTTGGAAAAGATTTTAGTCCCGAGCGGCTCTCACGACGTTCTTGTTAAAACGCCGATAGCTATTATCAGACAAAAAGGGGATTCCGATGAAAGCGTCAATCAAATAATAAACGCGATAAACGACGACAAGCCTATCAAAAAAGATGCGGCGGGAAACTCCAATGAAGCATTCCAACCCGAGGTTGTATCTAAAGAAATTGTCTCCAAAACAGATAAAAATAAAATCTCTCCGCTTGCGAGAAGAATCGCTAACGATTACGGCATAGACATATCAAAAATCATAGGAACGGGACCAGGCGGGAGAATCGTTAAATCCGATGTTCTAAGCAATCAATCGTCTTCAGAGCCGCAAAAGCAAAGCGTAAAATATACGGACGAACCAATATCTCAAACAAGACGGGTAATCGCGGAAAAGCTAACGCAATCGAAACGAGAAGCTCCTCATTTTTATATGCAAACTTCCGCTAACGTTACGGAACTTTTAAAACTTCGAAAGAGCATTAACGACAGTGCAATATTAGACACAAAGATCACGGTAAACGATTTAATAGTCAAAGCTGTGGCGAAAGCAATGAAAGCAGAACCGTCGATTAACGTTTCATGGAATAACGGTCAGATCAGAAAATTTAATCAAATAGACATATCAGTTGCAGTTTCAGTTGAAAACGGTCTTATGACGCCAGTTGTCGAGAACGCGGATCGGAAGAATTTAGAGGACGTATCAAAAGAAATAAAGAACCTCGCGCAACTGGCCAAAACAGGGAAATTGAGGCTCGAGCAATTCACCGGCGGGGGGATTACCATATCTAATCTGGGAATGTATGGAATCGATAGTTTCCTATCAATTATTAATCCTCCGCAAGCAAGCATATTGTCAATAGGCCCCGCTAAGAAAACCCCTGTTTACGATAAAAACGATCAGCTTGCATTAGCGCAAATTATGACGATTGGGTATGCGGTAGATCATAGAGTTATCGATGGAGCAGACGCCGCGAAATTCTTAGAAGTATTGGTAAAATATTTAGAAAATCCAATCTATTTGCTTATTTAAAACATAGAATTTATATAGGTTTAAACCTACATAAATCAATAAGATATCTCTGAAATCTTATTTATAAATGGTCGCAATACTTCATTTAATTTAAGCAGGTCTTAAAAAAATGCCCTATTCGGTTATATCGACCGCGACAAAACAAATTTTCCCGTTTGTATACAAAAACCCTTCTTTTATCTTAACCGACAGTTTCTTAGACTCTTGCGTCTCATAAGACGCTTCGTCATGTATCTTAGCCATGTACGGTTGGTGCTGCGGCAAGATCGTTACCGGTCCGTTCTCCGTTAGAACGTTAACCTCGTTAACCTTTCCTTCAAAAATCTTTTTCTCATCGCAAATTAAAACTAAATCAAACATAATTCTTTCAAACTTATGGAGACGTCCTAAAGTATCTCAGGATACTAAATTGGTATACCAGGTATACTAATTGTATGCCACACTGGTATCAAATGTGAAAGAATAATTCCGAATTAAGACGCGAGTAACTTCAGACAATGGTAAATTTACAATGGATTTTAAATTACGTTTTTAGACAGACATATCCACAGTGTTTGAGGGGCGAAGAACGATGGAAAACATTACTATTCAAGAAATTTATAATCCGCCGATATAAAACAGCGCTTCAATATTCGCCAAAACCCCTAACGGAATAACAACCAAATCCTTTTCTCTTTTTGTATTTTTCAGAACTTAAACCGTTCTCTTTCCTCATATATTGGCGAAAAATTCATAGTTCCTGATTTATACAATAGCATATAGAATTGTTTCTTTAACCTAATATGAACCCTACTCTATATGATTCCTTAAAAATCGAGGTTTGCATAATCTGCGGACGACGGAACTTGAGGTATGCTGTCGCTCAATATGCTCTTAAAACTCGGTCTTGATTTTATTCTCGCATACCAACTTTTTGCAACCTCGTACCTACTCCATGGAATAATTCCTAGATAATCAAGAACGGAAATAAACGACGCCGCGTATATGTCGGCAATTGAAAAATCTTTTCCCGCCAACCAATTCCGCCTATCGACTAACCACGAAAGATAATCCATATGGACGGAAAGTTTAGCGCACGCCGCCCTAACGCTAGACGGCTCCGGCGTTCTATCTATATCCCTTGCAAACCTCTTTAAAATTTTCTCGTTTATTATTGGATAATATACGTCTTTATAGAATTTAAAATCAAACCAATCCGCTATTTTCCTAGCTTCCGCTTTCTGTAAAACGTCGGAGCCGATTAGCTCAATTTCCGGATAAACTTCGTTTAAATATTCTCTGATTGCAGAACTCCCAAAAACAACCGCGCCGCTGATATCAATCAAAACTGGAAGAGTTCC
>JAISID010000012.1 GCA_031262205.1 Holosporales bacterium
CGCAGTTAATACTGCGAAAGCCGCCGCCCTCTCAAAAAATGAAATTTTAATACGTATGTTTGTAAATAATTTCGAAACCTGTAACATCTTAGAACTTCATTTGCAATAAACTAATTCCAATTAGCTACGGCGTTTGTTCTTCTCGGCTGCGTTTTTTTTTTGCTTTTATAAAACGTCGTAAAAGACGGTTAGGTTTTGAAATTATAAAAATGTCTCGCGCAAAACATAAGTATATCGAGAGTCATCCCTAATCCTTAACGCGTAGTAAATAAAGGTATATCCCTGAAATCCCCAAGTATGTTAAAGTAATCCATTTATAAAAATTACTGCGCGTTAGTAAATAATTCCATAAGACTTTATCTAAGTTTTAGAAATTCTTCTACGTATTTCGCCGCAAGAGCTCCTTGGCCGGCTGCGTATATCGCTTGTTTTAACGACCCGCTAACTACGTCTCCAACAGCGAAAAGCCCCGAGCAGATGGTTGTCGTATTCTGGGCGATTATATACCCTTCTTCATCTAAAGGCGCTAAATCTCTCGCGAACTCGGACGATGGAACTGAGCCTATTGCGATAAACAAACCGTCTAAATCTAAAATCGTTTCACCCCCAGTAGTACTGTTTTTAATCTTTATAGACTGAAGTTTATTTTTTCCCATAATCTCCATAACTTCCGAATTCCATATACATTTTATTTTATTCTTATCAAATAGTTTTTCCTGCGTAATTTTATCGGCTCGAAGTTTATCTCTTCTGTGGATCAAGAAAACTTCCTCTGCGAAATTCGAAAGAAACATAGCCTCCATTGCAGCTGTGTTCCCTCCTCCGACTACGGCGACTTTCTTACCTTTATACATCGGACCGTCGCACGTCGCGCACCAAGACACCCCCCTATTTGTAAATTCTTCCTCTCCTGAAATCCCAAGACGTTTATGTTTCGCTCCCGTCGCTATTATTATTGTCTTAGAAAACATAGAATCCCCCGACGATAAATTTACGCAAAAAGTTTCTCTATTTTTTGAAATGCTCTTGGTTGATTCGTAAACTATTTCCGTTCCAAGAGCTTCCGCTTGGGTCAGCATGTTTATCATAAGCTCCGAACCGCGAATAGACTTAAATCCAGGATAATTTTCAACTACGTCCGTATTTACCAACTGTCCTCCCGGTTTGTCTCCGGCAATTATAATCGGCTTCAATCCGCCCCTAGATAAATAAATAGCGGCGGTTAGCCCAGCCGGCCCGGAACCGATTATCAAAACGTCGCGTATCATACATATATCTTCCATAGAACTCTTATATAATTATCTTCGAGTTTGAGCAAAATATCTTCAAAAATTTTCAGAACGGTTACACGTGAATTAACAGTTGAGCGTGTTTTAGAGAACACGAAATGGGAACGATTGGGAAGTTGTCCGAACCAAGATATCCGGTGCCGTAATGCGAAAGTAAACTATCGCCAGCTTCGCGAATTTTAAATTTTGGGAAAATAGCAAGATTCATACCTAAAGAGTGACATTGAACCTCCGTTGACGAACCGTCGGAAAGTACGCCCGGAAATATTACGTCGTCATATATTTCTGAAACAAAAGAATAGCTCGCATCGGCCGCTCTATTGGAGGACAACTTCGCAAACGTCGCTTTTATACCGGAAGGCGATGCCAAAACGCTTCGTCTTGCCGTTTCAATATCGCTATACGACGTAGTTAAAAATCTTAGGTATTCTTGCCCTCTTGCAATAGAACCAATTTTTGTCGATGGAATATTATGTTTTCCAACGTCTAGACTAAAGCAGGAATTAAACATACAAGCGCCGCTATGACCGTCGCTTGTTTCCCCCTTGTCGACAATTCTGCAATCAGACGTCTCGACAACTCCAAGCATATTATATACATGTTGTAAATACCTTGCGTACACGGCTTTTTTCATATCGTAAGTTCTAAAAATAGTATCCCGATGAGACGGGTATTTAGCCGCTATAGTTTCAAGAATCCGCTCAATCAATTCCATATTCTCTAGCAACAAAGGTTCGATTAAATGTCTATTTGCCACAGGCAAAGCCCGGCTTTGAAGCATATTGTAACTCGCGGCTTGAAACAGCAGAGGGGAGCAAGTAACTTTAGACGCCAACTCATACATGCTTTCAAACAAGGCTAGATTCATAAGAGAAACGTCGTCCACAGCAATCCCTTTAGCAAGCGTTTTTACATCAAAATCAGGACAGTCCCAAAACGAAAACGCTATTTGTTCAACGCATCTAAATCTGAGTTCTGAAAATTTATCGGCGAGTCCTTGGCTAAGATAGACGGAGCAGACGCCGTACTTACCAAGCAAAACTTGTCCCATTTCCAAAGATATTTCCTTAGCAAATGTTAGGTCTCTCTTATTTAAAGCTATCCAATGATTATCCGAAAGAGCGCGCAGCCATTCTAAAGGAGTCGCACTAACGTTAGTTAGGGAAGATTTAATCGAATACTTTAATCTTCGATCGTTCGTTAAAAATCCAACTTCTCCAAACTTTTCAAATGGAGCGACGTAATCCTCAATCGCGGTCATGTTTTGTTCTAATTGTCCAGGGATTATCATGTTTACAGTAGAATGCGATTCTTCAAAAAACGCAAGAGAAGCGAAAGTAGTCGTGTAAATAAATATTCTAAAAATACTCATGTCATTACCTTTTTTAATTTGTTTATACTTATATTTTAATGTATATATTAATAATAATCAAGTACACAGCAAAACAATACGATTACTCTTTAAGTAAAAACCCTTGTTTATTGAATTAGTAGGAAGAACAATTTCTTAAATTCTGAAGATTTCGTAGAGGCTTAAGAGGCTTATAAGAGCGAATTTTACTTTGTTGCCCGTTTTAAAAAATTTGACCGCGCTTATCACGGTTTGTTAAGATAACGATAGAGTTTTAATTATAAAGATGAAAACTACAATGAGCGCTTTTGAAAAAGTCAAAGAGATCATAGTCAATAATTTAAAAATAGAAGCAAGCAAAGTCGTTGAAACTGCAAATTTTAAAGACGATCTTGGAATGGATAGTTTGGAACAAGCCGAATTAATTATGGAATTCGAGAAAGAGTTCAATTGCGAAATCCCTGAAGAAGCGGCGGAAAAAATTATAACCATTGCCGACGCTGTTAAGTATCTAGACTCCTTGAAGAAATAATCCGAGGTAAACTTTGGCGAGAAGAGTAGCGGTTACCGGCCTTGGAATGATCACCCCGCTCGGACGCGATGTTAGCTCAAGTTGGGACGGCGTCGTAACCGGCAAAAGCGGCATACGATTAATCGATACCTTCGACACTACGGATATTTCAGTCAAAATAGCCGGAACAGTTATATACGGAGACGCTGCTTTTAATCCGGACGTTTATTTAAAACCTTCCGAACAACGTAAGATTGACAAATTTATAATCTATGCAATCGCAGCCGCAGACCAAGCCGTCAACGACGCTGGTTTTAATACGTTGACAGCCGAGCAGAAGAATAATGCTTCGGTAGTCGTCGGTTCTGGAATAGGAGGCGTTTCCGGTTTGTATGAAACCTCCGTTACCCTTTATAAGGAAGGAGCCAGGAGAGTCAGCCCATTCTTTATTCCTTCAGTCTTAATTAATTTGGCGTCTGGCCATGTTGCTATTCGTTATGGAATTCGAGGCCCGAATTATGGAATCGTGTCGGCTTGCGCGTCTGGAACGCATAGTATCGGAGAAGCCTTCAGAGCTATTCGCGACGGCTATACGGATTTTGCAATAGCCGGCGGCGCCGAACATGCCGTTTGCCGATTAGGAGTTGCCGGCTTCGCGGCGGCAAGAGCATTATCGACTAATTTTAACGATTCTCCTTCAAAAGCGTCGAGACCTTGGGATAAAAACAGAGACGGTTTCGTTGTGGGAGAAGGAGCCGGAGTTTTGATTTTGGAAACTCTTGAATCGGCTCAGAAAAGGGGAGCTAAGATTTATGGAGAAATTATCGGATACGGCGCGTCGTGCGACGCATATCATATTACGGCTCCTTCGCCCGATTCAAGCGGGGCTTCTATGTCAATGGAAAATGCTCTTAAAGACGCGAAAATCAACAGGACGGAAATAGATTATATTAATGCTCACGGAACGTCGACTCCTCAAGGGGACATAGTTGAAATTAATGCAATTAAGCGTGTTTTTGGAGAGCATGCGTATAAACTCAACGTATCGTCGACTAAGTCTCATATGGGACATTTGCTCGGAGCGGCTGGAGCCGTCGAGGCCATAATTTGCCTTCTTTCAATGAGAGACAACATCGTTCCAGCGACTTTAAATCTCGAAAATCCAGACGATGGATGCGATCTAAATTTAACTCCAAACATTCCGCAGGAAAGAAAGCTAAATTGCGTAATGAGCAACTCCTTTGGCTTTGGAGGCACGAACGGCACGTTAATCTTTAAAAAGGTAGAATCGCCAGTTTGAATGTAGTTTTTGAAACGTTGTTGAGAATAAGACAAGCGTGTTCTATATCAAAAATATCAGAGTCGTTCTTTAACACATGGCGGCGTAGTAATTGAATGTAATGCGGCAATAATTTATAAAAATCTCACAATTAATTTATTTAAGTATACTTATAAATATTGCAAACTTTTGACTATATGTTTTGTATATACTATACTCACCAACACTACTTTTAGCCCGCGTTGTAAACATCCCTCTCCTCAGAATCCGGAATACTGATATTAACAACGAGTAACTAGACTATACGATTGGAAGCTCTCCAAATAATGTTTATAAATAGGCGCTATTTAATCAAGTCCTATATTTTATAGGATCGCAGACAATTGATTATGGCTGCCCTGGTAAAGGGTATAGAGTAATCGTAAAAATTTCCCCAAAGATAAAAGTTTTAGTAAAATTGCATTGACTACGATAAATTTCGTTTTAGGAAATGATTCGATCGATTTTATTTAGCATTACATTCTGGCCGTTTTTTATTTTGTATATAACCGTTATGTACCCAGTTGCGTTTTTCTCAAAACCTCAAACCGTATTGTATTCGGTTTATAGGCCTGTAACGCGATGGTTATTGTTCTGTTTAAAAAACTTTGCGGGCATAGATTATAAGATATTGAATCTTAGTAAAATTCCAGCTGCGCCGATAATAGTCGGCTGTAATCATCAATCGACCTGGGAGACTTTTGTTTTTTCATTACTCTTTGATAAATTAGCGATAGTGATTAAAAAAGAATTGCTTCAAATACCAATCGCCGGATTATACTTCAAAAGATTAGGCTGCATACCGATAGATAGGGCTTCTCCTGTTTCAGCAATAAAAACATTGTTAAGATTCGGAAAAGAGGCTTATCAAAAGAGGAACAATATATTAATTTTCCCAAACGGAACAAGAGGAGGAGTCGACGAGCAAATAGAATATAAGAGCGGAATATTTGCTCTTTATAAAACGCTTGGGATTCCCGTTATTCCCGTGAAAATTAATTCGGGGAAGTTTTGGCCTAGGCGATCTTTTCGCAAAATCCCCGGGAGTATAACGCTTGATTTTAAAGAACCAATATCGGCTGGTTTAACTAAAGAAGAATTCTTTACCAAATTTGAAAGGGAAATGAATGAATAGGCTCAAGATAAGAATAAACGCCATTCCTTTAGTCCCTTTTGTTATTATCGCGTTGATTTCACTATTCGCGCTGATAGGATTTTATTCAATGGGAAGCGGAAATTTTTATCCATGGTGCGCGAAACAATTTCTTAGATTAATAATAGGGTTTTCAGCAATGACGATAGCCGCTTCGATTGATACGGAATTCTGGCGAAAACACGCGTACAAATTTTATCTGTTTTGCCTAAGCATGCTTGTTGGCGTTGCGGTTATAGGAAAGATTTCAATGGGCGCTCAAAGGTGGCTCGATTTGTATTTTTTCAACGTTCAACCCTCGGAGCTAATGCGAATGTTTTTAGTTATCGCTTTGGCCAAATATTTTTCAAATATCAGTGAAGACAATGTGAAAAAAACGAAGGCTTTAATCATCCCAATAGCGCTAGTAGCGGTTCCTATGGCGTTGATATTACTTCAACCCGATTTAGGCACCGCAATTCTGTTTTTTTGCTTAGGCGTTTCTGTTCTGTTCGTCTGCGGCGTTCAGATATGGAAATTTATCGTCGCATTAACTGTCGCCGCAGCGTTCGTTCCGATATTATGGGGCAAGCTATACCAATATCAACAGGAAAGGATTCTTATGTTTTTGAATCCGGAAAAAGATATGAACGGAGCGGGATATCATGTTATTCAAGCCAGAATATCGCTTGGTTCCGGCGGTCTTTGGGGAAGAGGATTAATGAACGGAACTCAAAGCGCGTTAAATTTTTTGCCTGAAAAACAAACGGATTTCGTATTCGCCGCGATGGGAGAGGAACTGGGGTTTATCGGATGTTTAAGTCTGTTGCTCTTATACGCTATGCTTTTTGCATACAATCTTATAGCGACCGTACGAATGAAAAATAAATTTAATAAGATTATGGTTTTCAGCTTTAACGCCGTTCTATTTTTTTACGTTTTCATAAACACCGCCATGGTATGTGGATTGATGCCGGTAGTCGGGATTCCTTTACCATTTTTCTCATACGGCGGCAGTTCGCTGGTCGTTTTAATGTTCTGCCAAGGATTAATATTCGCGGCGGATTTCCAGCAAAGAACCTCCCGCAAAAAACCTTTGCTAAAATAACTTCGTATAAAACAAAATTTCTTAGCGCCTGGTTTTTGAGAAAAACTTCTAATCGCGCGCAATAAAATGATTATCTTAGACATATTGGCGGATCGTTAGGGGGGCCGCCGCAGCGACTTAATTTATGAAAATCTTAATCTACTGGCAACACGTAAAAATACTTCGCGCGAGACATTTTGAGTTAAGGCGTTGGAGATAATATTATAGAGGTAAGTTTGCCGAAGATAGAAAATCTCAGATGCGCGAAATCATTTCCTAGCTTTTTCGCCGTAGGCGATATATAAGAGACGCGACCGAAAAAATATAAAAACCGTTGCTAACCGGAATTGCTTAGCTGCAAATACAATTGTAAGGAATGATTTCCTTACAATTTAAAAAATATATGATTACCAATTTCGGCTACCGGTTTTTTATTTTTTGCCCACTTCGGCGGGTTCTCTAAAAATCTACTATAATAATGATTGGCTCCGTTTGTCGCGTCCCCAATTTCCTCGGAAATTATTTTCGCAGCCGTGATAAAGCATAATTGGTATGCTTTATCTTTCGCGGTCGCTTTTTCTATGATTTTTCTATTGGGGTCGTCTTTATTCCAACATGAAAACTGTTTGGGTTTCAGACATACTGCGGTTATTGAATCGCCGGAGCTTTTGGAGCGGTTCATAATAACGTTTCCGACGGCAATCAACGATTTAAGCCCGCCGTTCTTACAAGAGTATTCGCCTCTTGCCTCGCCGTATATTGTCTTGGCCATAATTTCTATATCTCTATCCATTTTTAATTTTCCTTTCTTAATAAATTGTTAGTTTTTTTCGGAATTGTCCCTTAGCCTACGGTAGATAGACTAAGACGCTTACAAATAAACGACTGCGAAGCGGTTTGAATGTTTGGCGACTATTTAAGATAATTCTTTTACAAAAAATCGCGTAGTGGATGACTTCCGTTTTTCATATAACTACAAGTTTGCAAACAACTGCAGTGGAATGCTTTCCCCCATTCTAGTTGCTCTACTCAAGCTGATAGCGTTTAAATAAAATCTGAAAAACTGCGGAAGTCAAAGTATTTTTGTACGCGACGACAGATTTATACGTCGCGTTATCGTCCGGGAAAGTTATCGATATTTTCCCGTCGCACACATCGTCTTCAAGCGTTGAGAGCGATTCCATTGAAACATCCGCATTTAGTTTTGCCTTTTTTGACTGACAAATATCTTTTGCCGAGATAACGCTTATATACGGTTCCGCTCGGTACCCTGTTCCAACGTAAAATAAATATTGCTGAATATCCGAAAACTTGATTCCCTGAAAGTAACTGCCCGCGAAAAAGTGAGCCTTTGATTTCGTATGGATAATGCTTGTTTCTTCTAAGTCGCGGTCGATAAAATTATCGATATTTTTCGAAAGTTTTTGAGTTTGAAATTGTTTGGTATATATAACTTTATTTTCTGCTAAGAGGTCTTTCCAGGAAGATTTTACGATGCCTTCTTCAGGGATAATTTCAAGACATTCAATCGAAATTTCCGAAACTAGTCCGCTCATATCCGCGCTGGAGCCGTCGTATAATCTATGCGACATTATCTTCACGCTTTCACCGTCTTTCTCCCTGTATCTCGCGGAAATTACCACGTCTTTGAAGTCTGATTTTGAAGAAATGGAACACAACAGTTTTAAATACTCTGGATTATCTCCGACAAAAACGTCGTCTAATTTTTCGCTGTTTCCAATCGTCAAGTCGACGTTTTCTTTTTCAATTTCAACAAATCCGTCGACGAACGGTTCGCTTGAAAATTTAGCTTTTGGCAAATTATATTTTTTCATTTTTTTTACTCCTAAAATTATTGTTTGTATTAGTCTCTTTTAAAATCGCGGTAAAGACTGCAATTTAATTGCATTTTCCCCAGGGCGATTAAAAGAGCGATTTTTAGATTTTTAAAGTGAAACGGAATTTATCGTTTTTATGGAAGATTCCATTTTGTTAAATCGGTTTTGTTAGATTGACAGGATTTTAACGTCGACGTTTTTTCGAATCTCTTCATAGAACGGTTCGAACGAAGCGACTTGTTTTAAGATTCCTCGTTGTACTTGATAATATTTCGTGGCGATGCATTCGATAATATAGCGATCATGGCTGACAAAAATGCAAGTATGACCTTCGTCAATCACGGCGTTTTCAAACTTTTCTTGTCCGTCGATATCTATATGGTTGGTCGGCTCGTCCATTATAAAAAAGTTGTGTTTGCCGATTTTAAGAGCTAAAAACGCTAGTCTTGCTTTTTCGCCTTCGCTTAATTCCGATACTTTTTCGCTATGCGAATCATATTGGAATCCTGCGTTCACAAGCAATCTTGTCGCTTCTGAAACGGTTGCCCCGATATTTGGACATATTTGGCAATGCTTTGCTTTTGCGGCAACGTCGTCTGAACTGATCAAAATAACCGATATTGACTTGCGGATTAAAACGTATCGGCAGTCCTTTTTCTTGGTTAACGATAGGTTCTCGATACGCATGCATAAGGGTTTTCAGCATTTGTGTTTTACCCGCTCCGTTGTCTCCCACAAGCCCAATTCGATCGTTTCTATTAATCGTAAACGAAACATTTTGGAATAGAGGAACGCGGGTATATCCAAAAGAGATATTATTAGCGGCAAGAAGCATAGTATTAAGCCTCTATTTTTGACAATTTACGTAATTGTACTTGCGATTTTATTGCATTTGCAATTTCGCAGCAATACAAATCCATGCTTTTGGAGGATAACTAACGATATGTCTTGTCGTTAATATTTATATGTTAACATTATTCTTTATCGTTATGTCAATAGGCATAAAACGGACATGCGATAAAAACGATAAAAATGTTTCGCGCGTAGAGTTTTGGAATGGTATATCTATAACATTTCTCTTCTGGACATACTCGATTATACCGATTTACTACGCGTAACTTGTCAAGGGACGCTTCGTTTTACTCGGCTCTATAGTTCTTGACAAGATGCTTTATAAATAGGTCCCTCTTCTCTCGTTCTTAAAGATAAATATTTCAATATGCTAAACGCTTAATATAGAACTATATGAATAAAACATACAAGCGCGTAGAATATTACGATATAATTACCGCTATGAGAAATAATTAGTCTAAACGACAGGTAAGATAAGATATGAATAAGATATGAATAAGATAACAGTAGGAATAGCCGGAGTATTAGCGTTAGTTATAGTAAATGAAGCGGCAGCGACAATGGAGGAGAAGTATCCGCTTGAGAAACGGAAAACTTTACGGCGAAAATGGGAAACAGCAAAAACCCCCAGTGAATCTATAAAACTTATAATGTCTTTTCTCCAACGCTACATATGTAGCGAAAAAGAAACAGAAGCCGCAGCCTTAGCATTAAAAAACATTGTAGAGGCAAATCCTGAACTCATTAAGTGTGTTGTAGAATCGTCTCCTCTGATGAAATATATTGGGCAGGGTATGGGTGTGAGAAACCATGTAGTTAACCTTCTCTCGAATATTCGCTGCGCTGAGAGGCAAGTTCTTAATGGTTGTATCTGGCGTCCTCGCGATGGGATGAACATCTTTAGTAATAAGCTGTCTTCTCCGGGTGGTAGGGGTGAGGCTTCTCTCGAGACTGAGTCTATTGATGTTCCTGGTGGCAAAGAGTATGTTTATCGCTACCGTCTCTGCGATGGAAAAACATTTGATGTGCGTTGCCGCGACGAGGGTATGGGGAAATCCATTGAATACTGTACATTTCATCTTCTTAATGATAAGACATGTAATATGCTATGGTGCCTATGTTCCATTAAATTTCATCTAAGGGAAGTCCGGCATTATCTCGACAATAGGAATGAGGTAGATCTGAGTGAATACCTGAAAAAGGAACGGGAACTGGAGCTGGAGCTGAGTACGATAGACAGTGTATTTTCCATTCTCATGAGTCTTCTCGATGATGAAGATAAACGCCTGGATGCAGCTTATAAACTTTTAGAAATTAAAGGACAATTAGAAATTGGAAGACTATGCTCCAACGTTCCTCCTGAGGAAATTGTAACGAAAGTACGTTCCATTCTCTTGGCTCTTCCCGATGATGATGATAAACGCCTGGATGTAGCTTGTAAACTTTTAGAAATTGAAGGACAATACCCCAACGTTCTTCCTGAGGAAATTGTAACGAAAGTAAGTTCCATTCTCTCGGGTCTTCTCGTCGGGGATGAATGCCTGGATGTAATTTTTAGACTTTTAGAAATTGAAGGACGATACTACGGCACTCTTCCTGAGGAAATTGTAGCGGAAGTAGATTCCACTTTCTCGCGTCTTCTTAATGACGAGGAGACAGCCCTGGGTGCGGCTCTCTCGCTTCCAGAGGCTGGCCTTAAAGTTCTTTCTGAGGAAAATAGGAGGAAAGTAGCTGAAATAACTTCTGAGCCTGAGTCTTAAAATTACGTAAAGAAGAGAGGTTCTTTCATTATAAGAACCTCTCTAACTATTAACTTAGTTTAATAATACTTTCTCTAGAGATATTTCTTGGTATGTAGTAAAAAGATAGATCATGGTGGATTTTAACCTAAGTTATAAGGCAACTAAGTTCATCCAGTTTTAAAAGATAAGTATTCGTTAAAAGGCAAAGATTCTATAAGTACGATTTACTCTAGATATATAACTTTATACGGACTCCAATTTGTCTACAGAACGTCGTGGGATGATTCCTAAAAGTTTTGTCGTTAATTCATTTCCTGCGGGACATCGAATCCTAATATGTCTAGCATAATAGGGGCTATATCCGCCAAAGTTCGCGGCGCCCGCGTTATCCGACGCTTCTGTTGTTGCGGAATAATTATAAACGGTACTGGAGAACGCGTATGGGTTTTATTAGGAGTTCCATCGGCGCATATCATCTCTTCGGCGTTTCCATGATCAGCCGTTAATATTACCGTATAACCGTTAGCCTCGGCTTCTTGCGCGACGCGTCTTATGCAGGAATCTAGGTATTTCAGAGATTCCTTTACAGCCTCGATATTCCCCGTATGCCCCAGCATATCTGCATTGGCATAGTTGACTATGACGACCTGATGCGTTGAATTATTCATAGCCTCAGTTATCTTCTCGGTGATTTGCCGAGCAGCCATTTTAGGAGTCGCAGAGTAATCCTTAACCTTAGGAGAGGGGATTAATATCCTATCTTCAAGAGGAAACTGAACGTCGACGCCGCCGTTCATAAAGTAAGTCATGTGAGCGTATTTCTCGGTTTCGGCAATCCTAAGCTGTTTTATTCCGTTTTTGGATAAAATCTCGCCAAGAGTATTTTTTATCTCTACGGTTTTAAAAAGCGTTTTTGCCCTACAATCAATTTCCTCTCCGCAATCGACCATATTTAATAAGTTGAATCCCCCGTCAAGAATCATGTTTAACAATTGCTTAATTCTATCCGTCCTAAAATTCAGCATCCAAAATGAATCCTCTTTATCGGCTCCCTTATAATCGTCGACTAAGATTGGCGGAATCGTTTCGTCAAATACGCCCTTATCATAAAACTCTTGGATGCTTTTAATCGGGTCTATCGTTCTGAATCCCGCTTTCCCGTTTATTATAGCATCGTAGGCGGTTTGAGTTCTGTCTTGCCTCTTGTCTCTATCCATCGCGTAAAATCTTCCTTGTATAGTCGCTATTTCAGAGATTTTTATATTATTTTTATTTATAGCTTCGGTTAACGTCTTAATTGCGTCTTGATATCCGACGTCCCTTCCATCAAGAAACAAATGAGCTTTTATGATTACGTTTCGCTCTCGCAATAAATTGATAGCCCAGAAGAAATGAGAAACTTCTGAATGGACGCCTCCATTCGAAAAAAGCCCTGTTACATGACATACGTTGTTTGGTAAATTTTTTAGAAAATCGTTTAACGTTTGTTTTTGTTTAAGTTCTCCAGAAGCTATAGCGTCGCTTATCATAGGCAGCTTTTGCTTTAGGATTCTTCCCGCTCCGATTGTTAAATGGCCGACTTCCGAATTTCCAAATTGCCCCTCCGGTAACCCGACGTCTCTCCCCGAAGCAACTAATAACGAAGCTCTGACAGACCTTATCAGGCTTGTTATATACGGCGCCGATAAGGTCGCGTTTCCGAATCCATTCTCGCGGTATCCGAATCCGTCTAATATGCAAAGAAGCACCTTTTCCATTACAGCCTTTTAAAAATCCGCGATGATTATAATATACGCCATGGCGGGGGCAATAAAAAATGGGAATCATCTCCTGGCATCTTACGAGTAAGGTTTGTACGCAAAAAATAAGATCGAAAATATCGAAGGGAGCAATGAAATTAACTACAAATGAAATTGATGGGATGTTAGAGGGTGATTTTCCAAAAAATTAACGCGTTTCTCGCAGTATATCGTTAATGCTTAACTTAGATTGAGTTTTATCGTCGATTCTTTTTATTATAATCCCGCATGCGATATTAAGACCGTCGCTTGGATAGCTGCCTTGAACGACTACAGACCCTTTTGGTATTCTCCCCTTAAACGTTTCTTTCGTGTCTCGATCTATTATTTTTGTCGACGCGGTAATAGTAACTCCCGCTGCTATAACCGAATCCTCCTCCACGATCACGCCCTCCAACACCGAACTATGAGCGCCTATGAAGCAACCGTCTTCAACGATGGTAGGGGCGGCGGTTTCAGGCTCGAGAACTCCGCCTATGCATGCCTGAGCGGCAATGTGACAATTCTTCCCAATCTGAGCGCAAGACCCAATCGCTGCGTTTATATCGATCATGGTCTTATTGCCAACGTACGCTCCAACGTTTATATAGCTTGGCATAAGGACAACGTCGTCTCCGATATACGCGCCGTCGCGGATAGTCGCAAGCGGGACTTTTCTATATCTAGGGTTCTCAAAATCAAACTTAAGAAGGCCTAATTTATCGTAAGAATCAAATTCTTGTTTCACAGACTTCTTAAGTTTGAAAGCAAGCAATATAGCTTTTTTAACCCAGGAATTAACAATCCATTCCCCATTAACTTTTTCCGCTACTCTGATCTTGCCTTGATTCAGCAATGAAAAAACTTCTTCAATACAATCTTTTGAATCGGACAATCTAGCTTGCCCTTCGAAAAAGCTCTCGATTTTATTTTTTAAATCGCTAAAGCTCAATCTCCGTTCCCCTCTTGTTCCGTTAAAATTTGCGGTTTTTTATTCCAAGTTATTGAAAGAAGCAAGGCCGCGACTACGGCGGATAAAATAATCGCCATAAATACCGAATCCCAACCGTGATGATCGGCCAAAACTCCAATTCCCAAACCGGAAATAGCCATTCCGACGTATCCAAAAGTTCCAGTTAAGCCGTTCGCCGTAGACGCAGCTTTTTTCGATGCGAAATCGGCGGCGGCGACTCCGATTAATATTTGAGGACCTGAAATTAAAAATCCAATCCCAAACATACAAAGAAGACTCGCAAGGTACATTCCCTTCGGAGCCAACCACAGAATCGCAACCAGCGCGCTAATCATGATCATATACAACGTAGACACCGGCCCTCTTCTTCCGCTAAAAACCTTATCTGAAAGATATCCGGCGCATACGCCGCCGAACATACTCGCTATGTCGAACATCACCATTTGGAGACCCGCTTTTAATATAGAAATACCCTTTGCCTCTAGAAGTATCGTCGGCCCCCAATTTAAAAACGTCATTCGGCAAATATATGTAAATAAATTTGCAAGCGCGACAAGCAAGACCCACTTATTGCCTATGGCCATTTTCAGAGTTTCCATATACGATAATTTTTCTTCGTCTTCAACTTGCCATCTTTCGCTTTTAGCAACGGACATAAGCCCCGTTATTCTTTCAACGGAGGGAAGCCTTAGGGATTCTGGAGTATCTCTTAATCTATTAAATA
>JAISID010000020.1 GCA_031262205.1 Holosporales bacterium
AATTGTAGAGAGAAAAGATCAAGATTTCTTTATCGCGACTCAAGCGCATCCGGAATTTAAATCCACTCCATTCTTACCGCATCCGTTGTTTTCAGCATTTGTAGCAGCGGCGATAAAAAAGCGGAATAATAAAATTGCTCCTTGAGGAACCAAATAAAAAGACAAGATCAAAAAAAATGAAATCCGTAAATGAAATTTACAGGATGCCAAGGCGCGATTCCCTAAGCTCTGATTCTGAATAACTATAACACGATTTAGCAGTTATGAATTATGCCAATTCCATTTTCGCTATTCTCTAGTCGCTTCGCGAACAAAATCCGCGCTTCTTAAAGAGGCTATTATTATAGTCAATTGAGCGGCGTCTGTTACTTCTATTTCCAATTGGCATCGGATAAAATTCTCAAACTTTTCCCCGATTTTCAAATTAACAATATTTCCCTGTTTGTTTTCGATAATATTAGCGATCTTTGATAAGTTTCCAGATTCGTAAACCGCCGTTATGTAAACCCTAGCAAGGTATTTCAAGTCTCTCTCAAAAGCCGTCTTACTCCAAGAAAGATCAACCGTCCTAAAACCTAAGCTATTTTCATTTCTCTTAAAGATAGGGCATTGCTCTATGTGGATTTCTATTTTCCCGCCCTCGCTCATAAGACCGACTATTTTATCGCCGGGGACGGGAGAACAACAATCCGTCGTCGCTATGGTAATATTTTTCGGTATTCCAAATATCGGCAATTCGTTTTTGTCTTGAGTTTTCTTATCGTTACATTTATCTTCAGGACATAATTTCAGATTTGCATTTTTTAAACTATTAAACGTTAGAAGTATTTCTCGCATTGTAATTTGCGAAGTTCCAATTGAATAAAACATATTAGAAGGAGTATTAAATTTTAGGGTCTTGCTAAGAGCGGCCAAGTCGTCGCTCGTAATCTCTATCCCTTGTCCCTTAAAAAATTCGTCGAAATTACTTTTCCCTATCACTTCTAATCGTTCTTTCTCAAGGGCATTTAATGCTTTCCTAATAGCGGTTTTCGCCTTGGTCGTTAAAACATAGTTCTCCCAAGACGGCTCGGGGATTTGTTTGGAATCGACTATAACTTCCACTTGATCTCCATTTTCAATAACAGTCTTTAAAGGAGCGGGGCTGCCGTTTACCTTAATAGTCGCCGCATGGTTCCCAACGTCCGAATGAATCGAATAGGCAAAATCTAGAACCGTCGCGCTTTTCGGAAGCGAAACAATCGTCCCTTTTGGCGTTATACAAAAAACAGTATCGGACAATATCTCGGTTTTCGAATTTGCTAAAAATTCCTCCATAGTAGAAGTATTTTCAAGAATTTGCACTAAATTCTTTATCCACTGATAGTTATTTTGGTTCATAGATTTAACCGAGCCGTTCGTCTTATAATCGCAATGAGCGGCAATCCCATATTCCGCAACAAGATGCATTTCTTTTGTTCGAATTTGAACCTCAATCCTTTTATTAAGAGGACCTATGACGCACGTATGAAGCGACTGATAGCTGTTGTTTTTAGGAGTACTTATATAATCTCGGAACCTTCCGGGAACGACAAGATAATTTCGGTGAATCCCGCCCAAAACCTGATAGCATAAAGGGATTGCGTCTACTATTATCCTAAAAGCCATAATATCGGAAAGTTGCTCGAACGAGATATTCCGAACATTCATCTTTTCCCAAATTGAATAAGGAGATTTCAACCTCCCTGAAATAGAGCACGAAATATCAAAAGACTTCACCAGCTTTAGAAGTTCGTTGGAAATCTCGGACACTATTTGTTCCGAGGCGTCGTATAAATAATTCAACCTGGATTTTATAGATTTATAAATATCTGGATATAACTCCATAAAGGCGATATCTTGCAATTCGTCTTTAATACCGACCATACCGATTCTTTCGGCGAGCGGAGCATAAATCTCCAAAGTCTCCTTCGCGATAAACTGCCTTTTCAACTTTTTCTTCTTAAACTTAAGAGTCCGCATATTATGAAGTCTGTCCGCTAGCTTTATAATGAGCACCCTAATGTCCGCTGCGGCAGATAATAATAGTTTCTTAAAATTCTCAGTTTGTTTTTCGGCGAGCGACGTATTTTCAAACTTTGAAAGTTTCGTCACGCCGTTGACTATATCGGCAACCGTTTGCCCAAACATCTCCGATATTTCTTTAGCGGTCGTATTAGTATCTTCAATCGTGTCGTGCAAAAGTCCGGCTATTATAGTATCTTGATCCATCTTTAAGGAAATTAATATTTCCGCCACTTCAAGCGGATGTAAGAAAAACGGATCGCCAGATTCTCTTGTTTGCACCCCATGTTTTTCAAGAGCGAAAAGGTAAGCCTTTTCAATTGAATCGTTGCAAACATTGTCAGAATATTTCTTAATCTCTGAAATAATGTTTTGCGGCGTTATCAAAGCGAATCCAAAATCACAATATATAACCTTA
The DNA here is from genome assembly GCA_031262205.1 of Holosporales bacterium. GTDB lineage: Bacteria > Pseudomonadota > Alphaproteobacteria > RUG11792 > RUG11792 > JAISID01. Next base: position 2,462 of record JAISID010000020.1, read on the forward strand.
TAATTTTATTCTAAAATGTTAATATAAAATTTTCCTTAAAAATTATACGCTTTCAGTGCATCCTGCTTCACGCAGCAAAACGCCGCAATTAATATCGGCGTCAACTGAGCTGAATGACAGGCGGAATCTGAGAGTTTTCTGGAACGTTTAATTGACTCTTAGAAAACACAATTCCATCCTCAAGTATACCCTTCCTCAAGGCTCCAGGTTTCGTTCCTGCAACCATTAGTCCCCAATAATCGCTTGTAACCGCATTATTAGAAAAATCCAGCATTTGTAAAACTCCATTCTCATTCTTGGCTACTTCAGACAAAATCGCCAAAACTCCGTCGCCAGTTATTCCCGTTTCGTCTAATATTACAAATTTGAGAGCCGCCAAATTTGGCAGGTAACTCGCTAACAACGTCGCTCCTTCATCTCCAATTTTATTATGAGATAAACTAATGCTAGAAACGAGTTTTGGATTGGCTTTCATAGTTTCAAGCAAAATCCCAAGACCGACGGCGGTCATTGAATTTCCCGCTAAATTTAAAGTTAGTTTCTCAACTCCTTTAGCCGCTAGCTCCCCTAGTTTCCGAGCAAAGTATTGAGCGTGCTCGTCCGTGAATTTCAATCCTTTTGCGCTTATAAATTTTAATCTCTCTATTTTTTCGCCGTTCGAAAATACAGGATCGACTGCGGCGACTATCGCTGGATCAATTTCTGCAACGTCTTCCTCAGGCGACGAATTTTTATCTACAGTCGCAGTAGTCGTCGCAGCCGTCGGGGCATCGGCAGTAGTAGCGGCGGCATCTGTTTTAGGCTCTTCGACAGTCTCGGGCGAAGTTGTTTCCGCAGGCGCTGTTTTCCCTTTTACGTTAGACGCTAATTGCTCTCCTTTTTCCTTTGCTCCGTCAACTTTACTCTTCACCGTCTCCGCAACGCCGCTTGCTTTTGCAGACGCAGCCCCCACGGCCGTTGCTATTTTGCTAGACGCCGTATTGCGAACTCCAGCTACCGTATCTATTCCTTTTTGTTTAACTGCGGCTACTTTCTTAGTCGCCTCGGTTTTAAGGACTCCAAGGACTCCTCCCGCCGCTCCTTTTATAGCGTCTAGAGCGGAGCCTGCGCTATAACCTGAAAAAATTGTTATAATAAAACAAGTCTGAAAAAATAACAGCAGCGTTCTGCTCATTTCGCAACTCATAATAATGTCGCCATATCAAAATGATACGGTTAAAACATTAAAATTCAGTTAATGCGAGGCTTTTAATTTTCATTTAAACATTGCGATATAGCCGTCGCAATTTCTTCCGAGGGAATTTTACCTTCTGCAATTAATTTGGTTCTAAGTTTCTTAAAATTTTTAAGTTGAACATCTACGTTCAGCTTACTTGCCGCGATCGATATTTTTTCGGGAGAACAATCCTTTTGAATAAGTTCGGGAACGACCGCTTCTCCTAGGATTATATTTACAAGGGAAATAAATCTTACCTTAATCAAAGACCTGACTATCCAATATGAAACCCAAGATAATTTATAACAAACAACCATAGGGCATTCGGAAAGAGCAAGCTGCAAAGTCGCGGTGCCGCTTGCGACTATGGCTAATTTCGCGGATTTATATAACTTTAATTTTTCGTCTTCATCCGAAACAATTTCTATATTTCCCGCTCCAATTATAGCTTTCACTAACGGCTCTAAATTCGGCAGCGTTGGAATCGCAATCCGTTTCGCTTCTATGTTTTCAAGCGACTTAAGAAAAATCGGCAGAAGCGTTTTAATTTCCTGCGTTCGGCTCCCTGGCATCAACAATAAAATATCTTCTTTTTCCCCATTCGCTCCAGCAAATTTTTCAACAACGGGATGCCCGACAAACGTCGTTTTTAAACCATATTTAACAAAATACTGCGGTTCAAAATCAAACAGCGTCAAAAGTTGATCGTACAATTTAGCGACAGATTTCGCCCGCCCTGGTCTCCATGCCCACACGCTTGGGGCGACAAGATGCATCAATTTTATTTTTGGATCGCGCTTTCTCACTTTCTTCGCGACTCTAAAACAAAATCCAGGAGAGTCGATTGTTAGGATAGCGTCCGCTTTGTTAGTTAATATATCGTCGACAGTTTTATTAATTAGTCTTTTGATTTTCAAAATATGGGGAATTACTTCGATTAGGCCGCCGACGGAAATATCGTTTATATCAAAAAGGCTTTTAAATCCCTTGCTTTCCATGAGTTTTCCCCCAATTCCTTTAATATTAACGCCTTTTAGTTTGTCGATTATGCCAGCGCCTAAAAAGTCTCCCGACGCCTCTCCTGCGATTATGTAAAGCCTTTTCATAAAACTTACCTTAAAATAAATCGCTCGTTTAATATTATTAGTTTATTCTCAAGATCAATATCTAAAACGGATTCTTTGTTGAATGGAACGGTTCCGATTTTGCTGGCGTTTTCAAACTTTATATCAAGTTTTATGTCAAGAAAAACCCCAGCACCGTAATCAAAAGCCGCAGCAATAACGCCTATTGGAACGCCGTTATTATCAACAGCGGTTAAGCCGTAGAGATCCGCTAAATAATACTCGTCGTCGCCCAAAGCCGAGAAATCGTTTCTATCGACGTATATTTTATTCGCCCTAAGCGCTTCCGCTTCGTCTCTATTTTTACAACCGTTAAGAAAAGTTACAATCTCATTTTTCTCATTAATTTTGGGGCTTTCAAGGGAAATCTCCCTTTCATCGGCTAAAAAAAATTTTTTAAATTCTAAGAACGAATTGGGAGATTGCGTAAACGTATGAATTTTCACTTGCCCCTTAATCCCAACGGGTTTTGCGACGATGCCGACACAAACCCGTTTGGGATTCATTTACGCTTCCGAAGGAGCGTTTTCAGCTTTTGCTTCGCTAGCCTCTTGAAGCCTCTTTTGAGCTTTCTCTTTAGGAGCGGACTTCTTAGGCGTATTGCGAACCGCAGCTTTTTCAGTAATTTTAACTTCGGCTAATAGTTTGTCGACTCTATCGCTCGGTTTCGCCCCGATAGACAACCAATATTTCACTCTTTCTTCATTAACAACGAATCTAGCGGTATCGCTTTTTTCAAGAAGCGGGTTATACGAACCGAGTCTCTCAATAAAACGACCGTCTCTAGAAGCCGTATTTTCAGCGACGACAAGTCTGTAAAAAGGGCGTTTTTTAACTCCGCCCCTAGCTAATCTAATTTTTAAAGCCATTTATTCCTTCTTTAAATCCAAATAATCGACAACGTAATGCAGAAATTATACCGTATCTCAGAAGATAGTCAAAGAATTATGAGCTATCTTTTTTACCAAGCATTGTAGACGATTCTTAATCGCTGTCGTCGTATCGCAGCCAAGAAAGCTGAAGCTGGGGCCGATATAATACGCCATGTCATTAAGTTAGGGAATCATTATACTTTGCCGTCTCATGAATTTCATTTTTTTAGATGATAGTTAGCATATCTATAATATTTGTCTTTCGGCGTACTTCGATTATACCGATTTATTAAAAGCGTAACTTGTCAAGGGACGCCTCGCTTTACTCGGCTCTCACGTCCTTGACAAGTCGCTTTATAAATCGGTCGAGATATCCTCGTTCCTAAAGATAAATATTATTGGGTGGAGCATTTGGTCATATAGTTTGGTTCCTTATCTTTAGCATTGGCATCCCGGAAGAGGGCAATTGATTAATAAGGCAATATTGGCGAATCTGAAGTAATAACAGTTCACAAACAATGGGAATCCCCAACGTTTAACAGATAAATTAGAATTCTTATCAAAGGTGTATCACTAGAGTTTCTGAGTGCGCTTAAAATAATCCATTCATAAAAAAGAGCTACTATGCGTTAAGGAATGATTCTCTTAAGTTATAAAGAACCTCGATTTCTAAATAAAAGTTCGGAGTTAATACTACGGTAAGCAAGGCTAATTTTTCAGAATCATCCCCTAATACCGTTATAAATAGCGGTTGCATACAAGAAATAAAATTACTAATTAGAATCGACTAACCGCAAATGAAATTTGTGGTAAGGTATGACTCCCAAACTTTTTATACCGTTGTCATAACTCTGCAGGCTTCCACGAGCTGTCGTTTTGGACCCAAGTTTTTTGTTCTAAAAACGATGCGTTTTTATAATACGCAGCTCTTGCTTTGGCATTATCGATTAAGTTTAAATCAAATATATCGATCACTTTATTAAACGAACTTATATCGCCAAATTTAGTTATATCTATTCCGTTATGCAGCAAGCAATACGGGTTATTATAAAACACAATTTCCGTTGAAAACCAGACGTGGCAAAACTTTGCGTCTTCAATTGGCAACGCTTTTTTATTGCCGCTGGGAATAAAAGATAATCTTGAAAAAGTCCATAATCTAGAATTATAAAAATCAACCTCTTCTTCGTTGTCGCAAAGAAACAAAATAGGCTCCCGAATGGAATACATCTTCTCCGCCAGCTTACACGCTATAGATATAAACTCTGATTTTATCCCATAGAAAACTACGCTTTTGCTTGACATTTCCGCTCTATCCGTTTCGATATTTTTTCTAAAATAGCGTTTATAAAATGTACGAAATTATAATCGACAAAACTCTTAGCAATTTCAATATATTCGTTAATAATTACTGGTATATCCGTCTTCTCAAAAATCATTTCTATAATAGCGACTTTTATTATACTGACGCCTATTATTGGAGCATTACTTAAACTTTTGTCATATTCCAAATTGTTATTTATTATCTCGTCGAGATTCAGGCTTTCGGAAAACCTTCCGACAAGACTTTCTAAAAACTTATAATTTATTCCTTGGCAATCAGGATTTTGTTTAACATAATGCTCGATAAAATTATTAATAATTTTCTGAATATCCACAGAAGACGTCGCGTTTATTTGATACATAATTTGAACGGCGGCTACTCTAGAAAGACGCTTTGACAATATTTTTTTTTCAGACATAAAAGCCCTTTTAGCCTTCAAAGCAAGCATTACTATAACACGCGGCGGTAAATAATTCCATAAGAAACGGGAAACTCCCTTTAATTCTCGACTTAAGAATTTGTCAAAAAAGTAGTAGACTACGTTACATATAATTCACTTCTACGACATACATATTCGTTAAAAAATGATCAAGAGACTTTTGGGAAGAGGATACGACGAGCTAAGACCAGTAGCTTTAGTCCCGCGCTATTACCAGCATGGCGACGGCTCGTGTTTTGTGAAATTCGGAGAAACGCATGTTATTTGCGCCGCAACCATCGAAGAACGAGTCCCTATATTTTTGAGAAATACCAAAACAGGCTGGGTATCTGCAGAATACGGCATGCTTCCATGTTCATGCCAAGAAAGAACAGATAGAGAGGCAGCCAAAGGAAAACAGTTTGGGCGAACGCTTGAAATTCAAAGATTAATCGGGCGTTCTTTACGCTCTGTAATCGACCTATCGATTCTTGGGGAAAGACAAATAAAAATAGATTGCGACGTTATTCAAGCCGACGGCGGAACGAGAACCGCCAGCATAACCGGAGCATTTGTCGCTATGTATTTGGCATGTCAAAAGTTACTGAAAAACAAAAGCATTATCTCAAATCCAATAAAGGAACACGTCGTTGCAATTTCATGCGGAATCGTTAACGGCGAGCCTCTTCTAGATTTAGACTATGGAGAAGACTCGACGGCGGAAGTCGACTCTAATTTCATAATGTCGACTAATAACATCATCGAAATTCAGGCTTGCGGTGAAAAACGACCTTTCATAGAATCTGAATTTTTTGATCTTTTAAAGTATGCTAAAAAAGGGAAAGAGGAATTAATTACAAAGCAAAAGCAAGCGCTTGGTTTGTAAGACTAACTATCTTTGCGAATTTCTGAAGGCGGAATTTCTCTGAAAGCGGGTTTTGGAACTATCGTTAAATTCTGGCTTTGTATTTTCCGAACAAAGCGGTCGTTTACCAGCATATATAGACAGGACTAAGGTTCGCGCAAGGGATTGAACTGCAAGAGAAAATCCTATACCGAGGCGGACGGATATACGGGACGCGTCCCTGATTGCTCGTTTCTTCTAGTTTGTCATGATACAAATGGATGAGCAAAAGTCATTTGAAATATAACAGTCGCTCGCGTAAGATAACAACGGTAGTTTTGCCTTGACAAAACAAATTGCTTTTGACTTAAACTTATGCATTTTATAGACTACAATTAGTAGGTTGTTATCTTAGGCCATCCGTACTGTGATAGATATAAATATCATATATAAAACCCCTGGAGTTTTAGACGAGGCATTGAAAGCAAGAAATAAAACTCCAATAGAAAAAACATTGTCGGCTTTAGATAAAAAATCTTGTTCCCTTCAAACTAAACTACAAAAAATTCAAGAAGAAAGGAATGCTAATTCAAAAACCTTCGGCATAGCCAAATCTAAGGGAGAAGATACTTCGGACATTTTAAAAAAGATGGAAACTTTAAAAAAAGAAATGGCCGAGGTTGAAAATGAAACAAATAAGGCAAAGACAGAATTTCTAGAGCTTCTCTATACCATTCCAAACATTCCGTCTCCCGAGTGCCCTATCGGCATAGACGAAAATGCAAATATGGAAATAAGAAAATTTGGAACGCCGCAAACGTTAGACTTTAAACCTCTCGAACATTACGAATTGGGAGCAAAATTAGGAATGATGAATTTTGAGAGAGCTAGCAAAATCGCCGGTTCAAGATTTGTTTTTCTATTTGGCGAACTTGCGAAATTAGAGCGAGCATTAGCGCAATTTATGCTTGACGTTCACACAAAAGAAAACGGCTATACGGAAGTTTACGTTCCGCTTATTCTTGAAGGGAAAGCAATGTTTGGCGTCGGCCAACTTCCGAAATTTGAGGAAGACCTCTTCAAGACAACCGTCGATTCATATTTAATCCCAACTGCGGAAGCCTCTCTTACAAACATATATAACGACGAAATCTTAAGCGAAGAGGAATTGCCGCTTAGATATACCGCATATACTCCTTGCTTTAGGTCTGAAGCTGGTTCCGCAGGCAGGGACACGGCAGGCATGTTGCGTCAACATCAATTCGGAAAGGTAGAACTTGTAAGCATAACGACTCCCGAACAATCGATTGCGGAACATGAGAGGATGACCGAATGCGCTGAGAAGATTCTTAAGAAGTTGAATCTACCGTTTAGAACAGTGGTATTATCAACTGGAGATATGGGATTTTGTTCTGAAAAAACTTACGACATTGAAGTCTGGCTTCCAGGGCAAGATAAATATCGAGAGATTTCAAGTTGCTCAAGATGCGGAGACTTTCAAGCGCGAAGGATGAATACTAGATTTAAAAACGGCAAGACAAAGAAAAACGAATTTGTCCATACCTTAAACGGCTCGGGAATAGCGGTCGGGCGTTGTTTAATTGCAGTCATGGAAAATTATCAACAAAATGACGGTTCCATAGAAATCCCCGAGGCTTTGATTCCATATTTCGGGCAAGAAAAAATTGAAGCGAGATGAGCAGATTAAAGTCGTACGTTTGCGTTTACTTATTTGTTAAAGACAAGAATGAAGTTCTTTTGTCGTTAAGGCAAAATACAAATTTTTGCGACGGCATGTGGTCTATGATCGCAGGACATGTGGAAGACGGAGAAAGCGCGACGCAAGCTATGATAAGAGAAGCTAAAGAAGAAGCGGGAATAGATATACATGCAAACGATCTCAACGCAATTTACGTCATGGATAGAATAGACTCAGATCGACAGAATATTGAAATTTTCTTTAACTGTGAGAAATATTCAGGGGAATTAACAAATATGGAACCGAATAAGTGCGGCGGAATAGAATTTTTCGATATTAACAATCTGCCGAAAAACACAATTCCATATATAAAAAAAGCAATTGAAGATATAGTACAAGACGAAAAATACGGAGAATTTGGATATTAATTTTTCTTGATAGTCGATATTTTATAAAGTATTATCAATCCGTTGACGATATTTGGGCAAATATCGTCAGTTCACTGACGTTTTTTGGGAGAATACCGTCAGCGCGTCGACGGTATTTGGAGTATTATGATTATAAGAACAAAAATAATTAATGAAATTCAGAAAAGCCTATCCCAAAACAAAGTCGTACTTCTTTTTGGAACAAGAAGAACCGGCAAGACCACTCTTACCCAACAAATCATTGAGCGCTTGAAAAATTACTTAAAAGATATATCGAAGGATTTGATCTCGTCGTTTTTGACGAAGCCCAAAATATTTCAAAATTAACGGAAGAAGATAAGGCTTTCGGCACCAGATGGAGAAAGCAAATGGAAGAGCGTGGATTATTAATACCTGCAAGAGGAGATTGATTATGAATATTAAAAAGAAACAGATACGGTTAATCGGAGCGTTAGGGCTTTGTTTTATCGTCCTATCGTTTATTGGAAGCAAAGCCGAAGATACTAAAACTAAAGACGAGCCAATCGTAGAAACTAAAGAAAAATCCGTCGTAGAAGCGGCGACAAAACAAGACGCGGGAACCTGCAAAGGACGTTCCGATCAAGAAACGCGCGAAAAACTAGCGAGAGACTATAGCAAAGCAACCGCCGAGCTGGTCTTTTCGGCGGCTCCCGTCGGGAAAAATAAAAAGCATATAATTACAAACGCTTTTCAATTAATCGCTATAATAGACCAAATATGCCGTCTAGACATGCAGCTTATATTCATGGACGCTAGGCTAAGCGAAATAGTAAGTCGGCTAGACAGAATAGAAACTAAACTAAACGAGCGATCTGAATGAAGGAACGGGATAAAAATACTAACTTATACGCTGTTAATAGCTAGTTTTTCACTAATGACGTTATTTGTGTTTAAAGTTATATATAGAGCCGAGAAAAATGAAATTTCAAGAAAGGAAACTACAGATGAAAACAATATTTAAAGTAGCTTTAGGAATATTAGCAATATCGGCCTGCGGCTACAACGCATACTCGTTCGAACAAGAAGAAATTGCGCGGCAGGAAGAGACCAAGGCGTTAGTCCCTAAGAAAAAAACCAATCGCGTAACTTGTAAACAAGCGCTAGCGGTATTAGAATTGAGAATCAAAGAGTTAGAAAAAAAGATCGACGATTTAATAAACGCGATAAACAGGAAGTAACTTAAAAAAAATCATAGGACGAAGAGGAATTTGTTAATCTTGTATATATGTTCGACACATTGGACGATTCGGCAAATTGTCTTTTAGATAAACTTGAGGAAGCTGACGGGCATCGCTTAAACAAAAAAAAAAAGAAAGTGGATTTTTGGCGGAGGCACGAAGATTTCGGGATAAGAGACGACGTTGCGATAGCTATAATCGCGAGATTTTGGGACGACGGACAAATGAGACCTAATTCATTTGCGTTTTCCCTTCTCAGAGTCCTTGGAGGAGAAGGGATACGCGAACTTGGATTTGATACAATGCTTAGACGTTGCGACAGCATAGAAGAATGGAGCCTCGTATCAACATGATAAGGCTTTTAAGCATTATGAAAAAACGCTGCCTAAACCTATAGCTAAATTAGTCGCGGAAATGCCCGAAATAATTACCGACCAATATATAGAGACTTCTATAAAGCCGTTTATAGAATCAAGCGAATCCGACGTTTTTCAAGTTATGAAACAATGCTTATTCGCTCAATCCAGTTTTGACGCGAAAACTTTCGCTTTTTTAGAACTTTGTAATATTTATATTTTAGCTTCATTTTTCTAATAGGACAGGTTTCCTTCACGACGTCTTCCCGCAAACTAAAATTATCGCCACTGGTTCTTCAAGTTTCGATTTAGCAAATAAGACAGGCGATCCGCTAGTTGGAAGGAACAGACGCTTTATAGTCTATCCGTTCTCAATGAACGAACTTCAAAATACCGAGGGAACTTTTATACGCGATGCTAATTTAGAAAACTTCTTAAGATTTGGCGCGTATCCTTGCATTTACGGGATGACTGAACAAAACCAAAAGATAGAATTAGAATGTTTAGTTAACGATTATCTTTACAAAGATATCTTAGCTTTTGAGAATATAAAGCATTCAAGTCAAATCTCAGAGCTGCTTCAATGTTTGGCTTTTCGGATAGGCTCTCTAGTTTCTTTTAACGAACTTTCAAACAACCTATCGATTAGCAAAAACACTGTGAAAAAATATATCGACCTTCTAGAAAAATGCTACGTAATCTTCACGCTTCCAGCATTTTCAGGAAATCTTAGCAATGAAATTGGGAAAGATAGAAAACGTAAAATCTTCTTCTACGACGTTGGAATTAGAAACGCTTTAATCGGGAATTATCAATTTATGAAATTCAGAACCGATGCTGGAGGGATTTGGGAAAATTTCTGTATTTCAGAACTTATAAAAAAAGCGCAGGAAGAACAAAGAAGACCTCGTCAATATTTTTGGAGAAATTATGAAGGGAAAGAAGTCGACTTCATCGAAGAGGAAGACGGTGAATTGACGGCATACAAGTTTAAATATAGTCAAGATAAAAAGGCAATCCTACCAAAAGACTTTGAGAAAACATATAATGTGAAAAGTTTTCACGTCGTTACTAATAAGAACTGGATTGAATATTTCTAGAGATAATGAATGTTAAAGTTTAAAATTCCCGATTTTTCTATAGAGCAGATTGCAAACTCGGGACAGTGTTTTCGGATAAATAAAACAGAAAACGCATGGCAAGTTATAGCTCTCGGAAAAGTTTTAGAAATTCAACAGGTAGATAAAAACTCCTGCGCCTTCAATTGCTCCAAAGAAGAATACGAAAATATTTGGACGAATTATTTTGATCTTAACAGAAACTATAACGAGATAAAAAAAGCTATACTAGAAACTAAAGACGCATACTTAATCAAGGCGGTCGAATACGGATACGGCCTTAGAATATTAAAACAAGACGCATGGGAAATCATAGTAAGTTTCATAATTTCGCAAAGGAATAATATTCCCCGTATAAAAAACACTATAAAAAAGTTATGCGTTCCATACGGCGCCTTCTTTCCTTGGGCAAGCGATCTAGCAAAGCATACGGAAAAAGATTTTAAATCAATGGGGCTTGGTTATAGAGCAAAATATTTAGTCGATATCGTTAAAGCTGTAAACAGTGGCGACTTTGACATTGAATACCTCAAAAAGTTAAGTTATCAAGACGCGATAAAATACATGAAACAATTTAACGGAATAGGCGATAAAGTCGCTAATTGCATCGCCCTTTTCGGACTGCATAAAATTGAGGCGTTTCCTAGAGACGTTTGGATTAATAGAATTATAGAAAATCAATATAACGGTAAATTCAATATCAAACGTTTTGCTGGATATGCGGGCATTGTTCAACAATACATGTTTTTCTACCAACGAAGTTTAGGAAGATGAAATCGTATAGCTACGACACAAAGATTGGAAAGATAATCGTAGAAGCGGAAGACAATCATATTGTCAAAGTTTCTTTTAGCCATACCAACGCCGGCAATATGGAAGAAACTCCGCTAATAAAAAATGCGTACGCGCAGATAGCCGAATATCTTAATGGGCAAAGAAAAGTTTTTGATTTACCTCTCCGCTTCTTAGGAACGAAATTTCAAAATACCGTATGGAGAGCTTTGCTTAAAATACCTTACGGCGAAACAAGAAGTTATAAGGAAATCTCAAAAACAATAGGGGAAAAGCAAACTTATAGAGCGGTTGGAGCGGCTTGCAAACAAAATCCTATTTGCATAATCATCCCGTGTCACAGAGTCATAGGGACAAATGGGAACCTTACCGGATATGCGGGAGGTATTAATATAAAGGAAACTCTTCTTCAAATAGAACGGGAAAATGATACGGCTGAATCATACGTTTGAACCAGTATTTAACGAAAACTCAGAAATACTAATTTTGGGAACGTTTCCTTCAGAGAAATCCAGAGAATTTGGATTCTATTATGGACATCCGCAAAATCGATTTTGGAAAGTCATCGCTAACATCACAAAAACCTCCCCTATCCCAAATAGCATCGACGACAAAAAAATGATGTTGTTGAAGAACAAAATAGCGCTATGGGATATAATAAAAAGCTGCGATATAGAAGGCTCGAGCGACAACAGCATAACAAACGTCATCCCAAACGATCTATCTATGATTTTAGATAATTCCAACATTAAACAAATATTTGCTAACGGAAATAAAGCCTGCGAATTGTGTAAAAAATATTTCGTCGACGCCATAATTTTGCCGTCGACAAGCCCCGCAAATGCAACTTATAATCTGGAAAGATTAATTTATAAATGGACTATAATAACATCTTTTCTGAAATAGAAAAGGGAGCTATCCCTCTATACGTAATGACGATCTGTACCAGAAACTCTAGCGATTATATAAGTTCTTAGGCGATCATCCTCTCTAACATGCAGTAATAGTTTTATATACACGCTCATTATAAATGAACCGCTTTAAACATACTTACAAATTCTTAAAAACTCCAAAGATATATCTTTTATACGAATCCTAATTTGCATGCCGCATGTTATGGGACGATTCCAAATTCTTATTTTGCTACTTTCACATCAGAGGATGGCTCTAATAAGAAATTATGAATATTTATTTCCAGACAACGATTTTAAATTCTCCACAAAATTTGCAAAAATTGGAAGCGCAACTTTGGAACCAGTGCAATGCTCGCCTAATGATTTCGGCATTGAATATCCAACAAAAACGCAAACCATATAACTCTTTTCGCCATCCACAATGCAGCCTACAAACCAAGCGTCTTTAAAATCATTTGTCGTGCCGGTTTTCCCAAATACATTTACGCCATACTTCTCTTCTAGATATAACAGCCTTTTAGCAGTGCCGTATTTCACGACGTCGTGAAGAATATTTTTCATTGTCTCGGCGGTTTCTTCGCTCATTATTCTCTTAGTCTTTACATTGCAGAGGTCGTCCTTAAGACATCTATTCGAACGCCTTATTTCGGTTACAAACCTTGGGAATACCATAACCCCTTTATTAAAAAATGCTGAAAACGCCGATAACATTTTTAAAGGAGTCGTTTCTACAGCGCCTAGCACTGCGGAAATAGGCACTTTTTTTCTTACTAGTCCAGCCGAACTTAGAAGTTTAGAAATTGGTTTTAGTCCAATTTCTAAGGCTAAATTAACTGTAGATAGGTTCCTGGAATATATAACTCCATCCCTCAAATAGGTTTTCCCATAACGTTTCTTAGTATAATTATGGGGAGAATATTTGGAGCCGTCCGGCATTAGAATTGCAATGGATTTATCCTCTATAATATCATATTCATCCTTGCCGTTTTCAATCGCCGCAGCGTAAACAAACGGCTTAATAGTAGAGCCTGGCTGCCTCATCGCCTGGGTTATACAGTTGAACGACGATATGTCAAAACTAAATCCTCCGGCCATTCCAAGCGTGTCTCCGTCTTGCAAATCCATAACGACTATCCCGCCGGCAACATCTGGAGTTTGATATGGCTCATATGATTTTTTATCGTCTAGGAATCTACATAAAATTACGTCTCCAACATTAAATTGGGCGTCTTTGTAAACCTCGTTTAATTTTACAACGATTCTTTTTTTATCGTAGGTTTCGCAGATTAAAAACTTTTGGTCAATCTTTCGTACGACGCATGGAGTAATTTTATTATTAATAGCGGGAAGTCGTTTATTGATTTCTGCAAGCGATATCGTAGGATCATTGTTCACATTGCCGAGAATTCCCCGCCACTTTTCGGATTTTGTAAACTCTATCAAACCGTCTTCGAGAGCCTTTTCAGCGCAATATTGAACTTGTTTGTTCATCGTTGTTTTTATCGAATATCCGCGTCTGAAAAATGAATCTTTTGAAACTTGTTGAGAAAATATTCTAAATATTTCATCAGAAAAATAGGGAGCGAAAATTTTATGCTTTCTAAACTTTAGGCTAATTGGTTTCGATACGGCGTCTTTTAATTGAGCTTTCGATATATAACCAAGCTCGTACATTTGATATAAAATGGAATTTCTTTTCATTAATAACTTCGCCGAATCTTTCATACTGATATATACCGACGGAGCGCTTGGTATAGCCGCTAGAAACGCCGCTTCGTGAGCTTCTATTTTCTCAATCGGTTTTTCAAAATAGTAATTGCATGCTTCGACAACGCCGTAACATCCCTTCCCCAAATAAAGTTGATTAAGATATATCTCGAGAATTTTATCTTTTTTTATAGTAGCTTCAATGCGAAACGCCATAATTGCTTCGCGTATTTTTCTTGTAAAACTTTTTGTAGCTCCAACTAAAAGATTCTTAGCTATCTGCTGAGTTATGGTGGAACCTCCCGCCGGTTTTTTAGTCCAGGATTTTTTAGCGGTATTTTCAAAAACCGCTCTTAATAAACTAAGGACGTTTATCCCTGAATGATCGTAAAATTCCTTATCTTCCGCAACGATAAACGCTCCTTTAACGACCATAGGAATTTTTTCAAATGGAATAATAACCCTGCGTTCAACGGCATACTCTTCTATCAACTCGTCGTCTGAAGAATAAATTCTCGTCGTCATAGGCGGGGAATATTCTAGAAGAGTCGATTCGCTTGGCAAATCCCTTCCATAGTAATAAAAGAATCCCCCTAAAAATATTGATATGATAAAGAACGCGCTAAATATGAAAAAGAAGAGACCGCTTAACTTTTTAAGAAGAATCATACGGACTCTCAATAAATTTCAGAAACGGCGTTACGTTTCTTTAACAAAGTTAACGACGATTACCAAGCAATCTTAGAAGGCTTAAAAATAGATTTATGAAATCCAAATATAAACTCAACGAACCAATAATCGCCCGTTTTTTCAAAGTCTCCTCGTCAAGCGTTTCATTATAAAACTCTTTAATCTTTTGAACGTCATATGCGGTTAATCCGCAAAAGATCATAACGGAAAGAGCGGACAGACCGATTTGAAGTCCCGAACTTTGCAGGAATATATTCACGATGGAACTTATAACAACCGTCCATAAACCGACTATCATAAACGAACCTACGCCAGTTAAATCTTTCTTTGTCACATATCCGTAAAGGCTCATGCCGCCGAAAAATAATGCGGCCATAAAGAAGGCGTTAGCAATGCTTTCTCCCGTGTACGCTGCGAAAATAGGGGATAAAGACGCTCCAATTAACGCAGAATATAGCCAAAATAATCCCTTTGCTTTTTCAGAATCTATTTTATTTATCCGAGCTGAAATGTATATAACGATCCCAATCGTAGCAAGTATTAACAATATAGAGAAACCGCCGGCTAAAAATGCTAAAACATCGGCATTCAAAGCGCAAACAAACGACACGGCTCCAGTTAAACATAGGGCTAAGAACATCTTATTATAGACAAGCGTCATATATTTTCTAACGCCGTCGCCAGCTAGAATAGGTCCCGAGCCAAAATTACCGTTACTCATAATCAATTTCCCTGATATAAATATATATGTTCATTATACCACCGCGCCTTATTCAACAAGCAAAATATTTTTCACCATATGAAATAGATTGTTGTTTTTGATAATATTCCCTTAGCATTTGTTCTCGCGAATCTTTCCTGTTAACATTTTTACGAGTTTCCCAAATCCGTATAGAACATGTTCTCTGAAATAATCGATGCAATCTTAGAAAAAAAACGATTGTTTGATTATGATTTAAAAACTCTTGAAATGCATATAGCTAATTTTATTTCAAACGACAATTTAAAAACGACGGCTCCATTTATCCTAAAGAAAGGGAAAAGATTAAGAGCGACGTTATATTTCAATTTCTGGAGGGGAAACAATAAAATTAGCGACGAAATAAAATATAAAACAATAGCGTTAATAGAGATAATCCACTTTGCCTCAATGCTTCACGACGACGTTGTCGACAATAATTTTATGCGAAGAGAAGAAGCCTCTTTCATGAAAAAATACGGTGGGAAAATTAGTATTATTCTCGGCGATTTTATTATTATTCTAGCAATTAAAGAATTCCGAAAATTACATAACGATAATCCAATCGTAAGAAACTTATTTCTTCGAGAATGTTCCGCGACTGCATACGGAGCATTCCTTGAACAACAATTAAATATTAATTCCACTTTCGCTCAGTATGTTAGGAGCGCATCTCTAAAAACAGGTTCTCTTTTTAAGTTGCCATGCTTTCTCGCCAATTATTTGTCTACCGGGAATTTTCCATCCGCTAAAAAAATCGCGATTTGGGGACTTTGCATCGGCATAATTTTTCAGGCTCAAAACGACTTTAATTGCTATAAGTTCACAAGATTCGAGGACTCGGAGGATTATGTTCAAAAAAATATAACATTGCCAATTATAATCTTACGCGACTATTTTGACTTTGATCTAAAAAAATTCGAGCTCCAAAATCAAAGCAATTACGACGAAATAAAAGATTTAATATTCTCAAAAAAATTTAAGCGTATCGTAGAATCGCTTTTAAACAAGTACTTAACCGTAATACATAAATTCAGAACCCCCCGGCGTATGATTTAACTTTTTATATTCTTCCAAAACTTAGAAAATAATTAGATTGGTAAAATACAAATGAAATCAGTATAAATAATCCTAGCTCTAAATTTATTATCAAATATATGTTTCAAACGTCGGCAGATAATATCGATTAATTTAATTCGATATACTTTTCCTTGAAACAAATAATAGCAATGTTGTAATGTTAGTATTGTTTTTATAACGGAATAGATACGAAATGGCATTTGACCCATCTCAAAATATGAATAATAGAGAAGGCGAACTCTCTGAGGTTGACTCGTTTATTCAATTAAAAAATATAACTAAATACCGTAATGGAGACGCAATATTAAAAAACATATCCTTTTCAATTAGGAGAGGGGAATTCTTCTCTATTCTAGGCCCGTCGGGAGGCGGCAAAACAACCTTACTTCGAATTTTAGACGGTCTCGAAAAACCTACGGATGGTCGCATAATAATAGACGGCGAGGACGTAACGGACTGGCCGCCTTATAAGAGACCTGTTAATATGATGTTTCAATCATACGCTTTATTCCCCCATATGACGGTACCTCAAAACATCGAATTTGGACTAAAACAAGAAGGTCTTAAAAAAGATGAAATAAATAAAAGGATAGAAGAAGTCATGGAATTGACTAAACTTAATAGAATTAAAGATATTAAAGTTAGAAAAATAAATGAACTTTCCGGCGGGCAACGACAAAGCGTCGCTCTTGCGAGAAGTTTAGCTAAAAGACCAAAAGTATTACTTTTAGACGAACCTCTTTCAGCTCTCGATAAGGATGCTCGCCAGGAAACACAATACGAATTAATTAATATTCAAGAGCAGACTGGAATTACGTTCGTTTTTGTGACGCATGATCAAGAAGAAGCGATGGCAATTTCAGATCGTATAGCAGTTATAAACAAAGAACAACAAATTTGTCAAATTGGAACTCCTCATAACATTT
The DNA here is from genome assembly GCA_031262205.1 of Holosporales bacterium. Lineage (GTDB taxonomy): Bacteria > Pseudomonadota > Alphaproteobacteria > RUG11792 > RUG11792 > JAISID01. The sequence continues at coordinate 19,908 of JAISID010000020.1, forward strand.
ATGAATTTCCAAACACTGAATTTACCGCCACATTCATTGGAGAAGTAAATCTATTTGATTGTACTGTATTAGAACAGGATACGAATTATTTATTGCTTCAATCTCATGAAATAGATAACCCTTGCTATGCATCCTACAATGGAGTCGTTTCCATTGGCGCTAATGTAAAATTAGCGATAAGGCCAGAAAAAATAATGATATCAACCTTACAACCTGCCTATCCAAGAAATTGTACGCAAGGAATTATAGAAGAAATATTATACCTCGGCGACATTTCTGTTTATCGCATCCTATTAAGTTCTGGGAAGAGAATAAAAGTAACTTTAACGAATTTACGTAGGGTAAAAGATAGAGATTTGGATTATGAAAATAAAGTTTATTTATTCTGGAGTTCTGAAAATAGTTTGGTCTTAACATCATGAAACTAAACCTACATAGTCTTGGGGAAAAAACAAAAATGAAACTGCTTAAGCCTGGAAGAAAAGCCAGAAATGCAATGTTAACGATAGTAATATTTTTAACAATACTATTTTTTGCCATACCTTTAATTATAAGTTTCGTAATAAGTATTTCTAAAACAAACTTAGACCCAAATGCTTTAATAGAGCCGATTATTCAAATCACTAATACTATCTCTAATTTTAAAATTATCATAAATATTATTATCGATAATTACATCAATATAGTATCTAATACAATTTATATCGCCGCATTCTTCAATTCTGTCATTTTGGGAATCTTAACAACTATATTATGCCTTATAATAGGGCTTCCAATAGCATATAGCATACATAACATTAATACAGAAAAAATAAGAGCATTTGTTATTTCAATAATATTAATTTCTTTTTTAATACCGTCTCCTATACGCGCAAATGCTTTGATTAACATTTTAAATTCTATTGGAATTAAGCCGAAACAGCCTTCCGAAACTTTTTTCACTATATGCTTAGGCATGGTTTATTGTTATTTGCCATTTGTGATATTTCCAATCTATACTGCCCTGACGAAAATTGATAGATCTTATTTAGAAGCAGTAAGCGATCTTGGTTGCGGACCAACCAAAACCTTTTGGAGAATAGTAATTCCACTTTCAATACGCGGTATTGCATCCGCTTGCGTCCTAACTTTTATTATGTCGCTTGGAGACTTAGTCATTCCTGAACTAGTCGGTAATAATATACCAACTATTGGAACAATGATATCAGAACTTTTTTCAACTTCTGATTGGTCTTTAGCTTGCTCCTTATCTATAATTACAGTTCTGCTTACCATAATCCTTCTTACGATTTTTCGAGTTAAATTCTGATTACATTTTTGCTTAAAACGTTGGGAGTTTGGAAATAATCCCTTAGCATGCAACGATAATTTCACATAAGCTATTAGAAACTCTAACGATGAATTTTAATTCATCTACTTCATGTTAGAGAAGCAATCCCCGAACTCTCTCCTCTTCTTTTACTAGTAAATATTAAGAAATCATCCCCCGATATATAACAGACAAGTAAGAATCTATCTAAAGGTATACCTCTAGAGTTTATAAGTATGCTTAAAGAAATCCGTCTTATAAGAACATCACTGCGCGTTAGGGGATATTTTCTATAATATGGGACTTAAAATTAGTGTTCTTTTAGTAGAATGTCGGCCATTTTTAGTCTTTATTTTTAATGAAATACTATCTCTTCAACAGCGGAAATTCGTCGACCAAGTTTTCATTAAAAAGTCTAGTCATATTCGGATGACCGCTAAATTTTATTCCAAACATATCAAAAATCTCGCGTTCATACCAATTCGCATTTTCAAAGATTTCAGTTAAACTCTGTATTTGCTCTTTTGCCCCCATATCCGTTACAACAAAAATAGTCGTATCAAACTCATAACTGCGCAACTGATAATATACTGAAAATACGCCCTTCTCTTTAAGAAAATCTACGGCGAAACAATCCGTCAACGCAAGAAACTGCGTACCTTTGCTAGAGCTTAGAATCGACATACATTTAAGAAGAGATTCCGAATTAATATGAACATAGCGGTTCCCATTTATAGAATCAATTCTTGAAACGACCCCGCCTAGAACTTCTTTTATTAATTCATCGCAAATCATTTCCTAAACATATCTATAGAAATTACCTTCCCAGATTGATCCTTTTTTGAGCTATCCGACGCGACTGATTTTTTATCGGTAAAATCCGGAGTAAAGTTTAACGAAAAGTTCTCGGAAGGATCGCTTACGGATATGATAGAAGAGAAAGGAATATAAAGCGCTTCGTCTGAATGTTCAAATGCAAGACTTACGGAAAATCCAAAATCATCAACCGTTAAATCCCAAAATTCATATTGAAGAACTATCGTCATTTCATCTTCAAATTCGCCGCGTAATAATTCAGATGCTTTTACGTTCGGGTGATTCATAGCAAAAGTAATATAAAGATGTTGTTTTCGGAATAATCCGTCAGTCGCTACTTGTTTCAGTATATCTTTTACGACAGACAAAGACGCCTTTCTTAGCAATGTTTCATAATCTATTCTTTTTGCCATTCTATGCCTCTTTCATTCCCATAAACGCGTCAACCCTTACAATGCCTCTTGTTGTTTCTATTTCGCCTTACGCGTAAAAATAACCATCAATAAAAACATGGCTTTAGCATATCATTTATACAATTTTGAATACAATAACTTACCCGTTTATACGATCCTAAGAAGTTAGAAAACTCATTACCCTTTCGCAAAAGGCTCCGCTCTAATCGGCGGCGCTCCCTGTTCTCCACGACTATGGGAAATGTTTTTGAACTTATCTGCGAACAACGATACTAAACAAAGAAACCAAACGGGGGAATTCTGTTGCTCGGAGTCCCCCAAACCGCCAACTCTACTGTTTAAAACAGCAAGCAAAAAAGATGCTTAAAATCCCATCACGGGCAGATTAGGCGGCCTTTTTTGCAGCGGACTTCCTGTTAAGGTTACCCGCGAGTTTTTTGCTTCTTCTGTTACGATTAGCATTTATTTTTTATCAGCCCAATAACGACGGGACAATGCCGAGTGAAAGATATACCTTTATCGCAATATGTCGAACCTATTTCGTCCCCATACTTAACTCAATGGCGGAGACGCAGGGTACCGCCCCCTGGTCCATAAAACCTATTCCGTAAGTCGTTTATCACTATAGCTACAAGAAGTAACATCTTTATTGTAACACCCATTAATACATAATACAACACGCTCCCATATAAATTTTCATCTATACTTTATAGACCAAAGAAAAGATAAAATTACTAACATAAAGAACAAAATATGAAAACCCCCAAGAATATTCACTATAGACGCAGCCTTCCCAAATATTCCCGATACGACGACTTGCGGCTGAACCACATTAACTTTCTTATGTAAAATAAAAACAATAGGATAAATTGCAAATACGATAAACGAAAACGACGGCATCACGCTGCAAGTTATTAAAACGAAAACAAATACGAACGCTAAATGCAATATTGCGAATAAAAGATAGTATGAAACCTTTAGCCCAAATTTCGTCGCTAAGGTTTGCGATTTGGCTAAATCAAACTTATAATCCCTAATGTTATTAATCAAAACAATCGCCGTCGTCATAAGGCCAAAAGGGACTGAAAACACAACGTCTTTTACTGAAAGGCTGCCTATCAACGATATAACGCACGCTGAAAAAAGAAGAGGGGCGTATGCCGTAAACACACAAACTTCGCTCAATAGTTTATATTTCAGACCAAACGGCCATTCACTGTAAAATAAAGATATTCCTGCTCCCATAAGCCCTGGTATAACCAGCAAAAACGTTCCGTATACAAGCGATATAATCCCCAAGATTGAGGCGATAATAAACGAAGCGCCGCCTATATATAAAACATGCCTACATGGGACTATTCCAGTAATTAATCTATATTTAGTCTCCGACGAATGAACATCGTCAATTCCTTTTTGACAGTCCCTATATTCAGAAATAGTATTCGTCGCTAAATGAAATAATAATATCGCCAATGCAACGCATAAAAACGATTTATAATTAACAAGATCATTTATTTTATTATACATACAATAACAATACGCGACTAAAATTGAGAGGCTCGACATCATTAACGTATGAATCCTCGCGACTCTAGCATATATACATACAATTTTTAATTTGTTCGTAAATTGATTTAACATATATTTATTTGCCTCTGAGCGCTACGCTTAAATATTGTTTTCTAGCCGGCTCGAATTTAAGTATCAGTTTTCTTTTACTACAATCTTAGTTATGTATATAATATCCTAGAACTAATAAGCGTAGAAGAGACGTTAAAAATGAGCGAATTGACGTTCGAACAAGCAGTAAGCGAACTGGAAGAAATCATAAAAAAACTTGAAGACGGACGGATGCCTTTGGAAGACGCCTTAAAAGCATTTGAAAGAGGCTCGGAACTTAAAAAAATCTGCGAGACAAAACTGAAAGAAGCGCAGCTAAAAATTGAAATGCTAGCTGAAAAACCCGAGTAAAATAAATCCCATGAACTCCGATATATTATCTTTAGGAATTATACAAGGCATATTCGAGATATTGCCGGTAAGCTCGTCTGTAAATTTGCATTTTTTCTCTAAGTTTTTTAATATTCACGAATGTTCCCTGTCTATAAAAATAGCTCTGCATATAGGAAGCCTAATAACGCTTCTTATATATTTTAATAAAGAGATCGCCGATATAATAAAGGGCATATTCTCCAAAAACAAAAAAATATCGGATACTTATCTTCTCCAATTAATCGCCGGGACAATACCTGTTATCGTCGCTGGAAGTCTGGCTTGGAATTTTGTTAAAGAATTTAACTCGCTCAAAATTATGGGGATTTCATGCATAATCTTCGGGATTCTGTTAGTTATATTCGATAAATTATCTTGCGTAGATAAACCCCGAAGCCAGAAAGGACATATATCAATAACCAAATCGCTAATTATTGGAATGTTTCAATCAATTTCTATATTCCCAGGAATTAGTCGCCTCGGCATCTGCATAACGGCGGCAAGAATGCTTTCTTTAGATAGAAAGAATGCTATCCGCTTCTCGCTAATGCTTGCAATACCTAGTATCCTAGGCGCTCTTGTCTTAGGATTAATCGAGAATTATAAAGTTTATAAATACTCTTTGCTTCAAAGCGAAACACTAATAGGAATTGCGGTAACGGCTGTCGTTGGCTTAGTCGCGATATTGCCATGCGTAAAATATATGGAAAAACATGGATTCTTAGCTTTAACAATTTACAGAATCTTGATCAGTTTGCTTATCTGTTTTATGTAAAAATCTAACAGGGCTTATCTCATAACGAGCAGTTATAACTTTGAAGTATTATTTATAATCAATCGTGGATGGAATTTTTTCTTCCCAAAAAGCAAGGGAATTATTGGGAAAATCTTAACGTTCTTATATTAACCTTTTAAAATTTCATCTTTGAGAACGGCGGCTTTCGCAGTATTAACTGCGACCGAGCTATAAAGCTCGGGTTCGGCAAAGCCGAACAAGCCGCCGTTCTCTCAAATATAATATTTATCTTTTGGCTCACTCGATTATGCCGATTTATCACGCGTCGGTTGTCAAGGGACGCTTCTCTTCGTTCGCTCTAAAGCCCTTGACAAGTCGCTTTATAAATCGGTCGAGATATCCTCGTTCCAAAAGATAAATATTATTGGGGGACGGTTATGTCTTATAGTCCGGTTTCTCGTCGTTAATATCAGTATTTTGACTCTCTAGAGAAGGGGCGTTTTGCGGCCTAGGGCTAATATGCTAATTTTACTAAACTGAGCGTTATTTTTTGCGTATAAATCTTGCTCGCAAGGCGTCAGGGGATGTGATTTGCAAGTTCCGTTTGTTTTTGAGTGGAAAGTTCTTGGCATACGTGTTCTAATATCCTATATCTCCTTTGTAAAAACTATATGAATTGCAAGGTTAGATTCGCTCCAAGTCCTACTGGATTCTTGCATATTGGAAACGCTAGGATAGCGGTTGTAAATTATCTGTTCGCTAAAAAAAACAACGGTAGATTTTTGCTTAGAATAGACGACACCGACGCCATACGCTCTAAAAAAGAATACGAAGACTCCATAATTGAAGATCTGGCGTGGCTTGGAATAGAGTACGATGAAACTTTCAGACAATCCGAAAGAAAAGAACGGTACGACGAAATTAAGAACAACCTCGTGGCCGACGGAGTTTTATATAAATGCTACGAGTCTCAAGAAGAGCTGGAATATAAACGAAAAGTCTCGCTCTCGAAAGGAATTCCGCCGGTTTACGATAGACATTCGTTGACTCTTACCGACGAACAAAAACAAAAATTTGAGAGCGACGGCGTCCCGTCTTACTGGCGATTCAAACTTCCAAACAAAATTGTTTCCTGGGACGACATTATATTGGGGGAAATTTCATACGACTTGAACAACGTTAGCGATCCAGTCGTTATCAAAGCCGATGGAACATATCTTTATTCGTTCTCTTCAGTTGTCGACGATTCCGATAGCGGAGTAACTCATATCATAAGAGGCCAAGATCACGTCACGAATACGGCCGTTCAGATAGCGATGTTCGACAAAATCTCTAAAAATAAATTTAACGCTAAATTCGCGCATTTATCATTGTTCGTTAATAAAGACGGCTCGCAGTTTTCAAAAAGATTAGGGAGTATGAATTTAGGAGATTTAAGAAAACGCGGCATAGACCCTATGGCGATTTCTAATTTATTAGCGACGTTGGGTTCGTCGCTTGACGTAAGTTCATTCCAAAACATGGACGATTTAATAGAGTATTTTGATATTAGAAAATTCAGCGCAAATTCTCCGAAGTTCGACATAGACGACGTTCTAAAACTAAACGGAAAAATAATCCGCTCAAAGCCTTATAAGGATATAAAAAAATTCGGGCTTTCAGAGGACGCGTTTGAAGTTATAAAAGACAACATTGAAAACTACAACGATTTCAAAACATGGAAAGATATACTAAAACCTGGGTATATTTCAAACTATGTTCCGAACGCCCAAGGAAAGAAGTTGTTAGAAACGGCGATTAGCGAACTGGAGAACGTCGTTGAACTCGATAACGAATCCAGCGTGAAATTTTTGGAACGCCTAAAAAGCGCGGCGGGAGTTTCAGGGAAAGAACTTTATATACCTTTAAGAGAGTCGTTAACTAATATGGAACACGGCCCGAATATTACGCAGTTATTTACTTTGTTTGGGAAAAAGGAAACGCAGCGAAGATTTGCTTCAACCGTTCTCAAAAGCAAGGAAATATGTCGATAGCCGTAAACGGAGCATTATGTCAATGTTCGTTCGGAACGACGCCGTCTCCTCTTGTCGTTGTTCCAAAAGCACGAGTCTTCGCAGGCGGATTGCCTGTCGCGACGATAACGGATTTTATACCAGTGGTTAATATAGCGACGTTTGGAATGTGCTCCGCATTATCAAATCCCACCGTGGCCGCCGCGACTGCCGCCGCTTTCGGCGTATTGACTCCAATGCCGTGCGCGCCAGCGGTAACTTCTCCTTGGATACCGACAAAACCCGCCGTTCTATCGTCGCTCTGTCCAGTCGCTTGCAATGGAGATACTTGCATGTGTATGTGGGGAGGAATTGTAAAGATTATAATGCCAGGTCAGTGTTCAGTATTGTGACTTTTCTCTTGAAGACAACGTTTAAAAAAGGATTAACCTATCTCCATGCAACCTTGTACGTTGTCTCTCTCCTCGCAATCAATACCCAAATATCCCCCTTTCCTGTTAAGATTATCGCATAAAATCATTTTCCTAAGTCTATGCTTGAATTTTCAAAGATTGTGTCTTTAAATTCAAACATACAGTTGTTTTATGCCTTTTGTTATTCTGCGACAAAGACGCTTAACCCCGTCCTTATACTTAATTATAAAGTAATCTATTGCGGCTTCCGACGTTGAAATTAACCTTGTACGGCTTAGTTCTTCTTTGCTTCTTAACCCAATTCTAATTTACCTAATGTACGTTAAGGCATGAGTTCCTTAAAAAATAAGCCGCCGTTTAAAAATATCCCTTATAAATGTCGCTGTAGAATTTTATATCTCACAAACAATTCTGAATCTTTATTATTAAATGTAAATGAAATACATCAAGATATAAAACTCATAACTTTCTTGACGCACCAATCCGAAATAGATAGTATATTGATTTTCTTACAAGCAGCTGCTTTTTCTTTAGCGTCAATCGTATCGCCGACATATAGTTTTGTTATGCAAGACTTATTTATCCTATCCATGGCTTTTGGGGATAAAACCGGATGAGTCATATATGCTATAACCTCTTTAGCTCCTTGCTCGGCAATTTTCTCGGCCACATTACATAAAGTCCCACCGGAATCTACTATATCGTCTATTATAATACAAATTTTCCCCTTTAAACCTTCGCTTGAAAAATCCACAATTTCACTTTTGCTTCCGTCCTTCGATCTACGTTTTGTCGCGACTCTTAAATCAACTTTTATTTCTTCGGCTATGGGAACGACGATCGATTTCGCCGCTCCGGCATCTGGAGCAATTAGTACGCTATTATGTAAGTCATGGTTTCGCTTTATTGTCTCTGCAAAAAATTCGTTCGTATTTATATTCACAGTCGGAACATTAAAAAATCCTTGAATTTGATCAGCGTGCAATTTAACTAGAAAAATCTTTTTTATATACGGTTGCGACAAAATATTAGCTATAACTTTTGCCGAAAACGCCTCCGAGGCTGTTCTTACTCTATCCTGTCTTGAATACCCCAAATAAGGAATTAACAAATATATTTCGCCCGCGCCGAGAGAATGCGCTATATTTGCGGCAAATACTAATTCCATAAAAGCATCGTTAATATCCCCTGAAATCGATTGCACTATCAAGACTTTTTCGCCTTGTAATTTATTCCCGTCGTCGATTTTGATTAGAGATTCGCCATCGTCAAATTTAGAAACGTTTGTGTAAAAAATATTAGAACGGTCGAAATTAGTCAGGTTATAGATAAATTCTTTCGCATTTGAACACGTCAATATTTTCACATCCTTGCGAATGTTTTTATGGCCTGTCTTCTTTGCCTCGTTCTTTCGCGTGTTCTTAGACGAATCAGCGGCAAGACAATAGTTTTCTAATGGAGTTGTTAAATGTACGGTTATTATGCAAATTGAAGCTGTTAATAATCTTAAAAAGTTCTTCTTAAATCCCCTACTCATAAATTTGTAATCAATACGGAAAGCCTTGATATAATATGATTATAACACTTTCTTTGTTTAAAGAGAAACTTTGTTGTTAACGTGTTAATGATTTGTAGAATGTTGTCAGGGGACGATTCTAAATTTATTAAAGGAACCTCTTAAGCCACCGCGAAATATCAAAGTTTACAGGTTATCTTTTCCTACTTTCAACATATACTCTCACGTTCTTTGAACAATCTTTTTTGAGAACGATTCCCGATAGATTTGTCGCTACAAACTCTTTTTGACAGATATCCTCGGCGATTCTTTCAAGAAGACTATACGATACGATATGCTGTTTTTTAGGTGAAGTTGCATTGACAATTATGTTCAAAACTCTAATCTTTAACTCGCAGGGAAGTTCTTTAAATTTCTTAATTTCAATATAAACTCCGTTAAAAATCTCCGAAGCAATACGTCTTGCAATTTCTTCTAGACAATCGTTTGCCCTCTGAATCCTCCTCACTGTTTTATTCACATTCGTTACGTTCAAATTATACTTCTCAGACAACTCGCAATATGCGTTTCTCCATTTCGTTCTCTCAAACCTAGGATCGTTATTAGACGGATCGAACACATATTTCTTTATCCCAAATCTTTTTTCTAAAGTCTCGCGAATATCAAACGGAGTGAAATCAAGCAACGGTCGAACTAACATGATGTCCTTAAATTCCGATGCATACTTAATGCAAGATAGTCCCCTAATCGAAGAACCTCTCGATAACCTCATAAAAAAAGTCTCCCATTGATCAAAAGCATGATGCGCCGTCATTAGCGTTTCGCAAGCGATTTCTTTACAGAAATCATAAAGCAAATTATACCTGGCTACTCTCGCTTTCAGCTCTATATTCCCGCCGATATTTTTCGGATGTTCCCAAACTAAAACTTCATATTTTATATTGTTATTCCGCAGAATCTCAATGATTGGCAAAATCTCCGTCGACGACTCTTTCCGTAACTTATGATCGACAATACAAGCAAAGATATCTATATTATGGAGCTTAGCGTAATTATTCGTAAGCATTGTCAAACAAAGACTATCCGCTCCCCCCGAAAGCCCGACTGCCCATATCTTTTTTTCTCGTATTTCCTCTGGAATTTTCTCAGAAAATAACTCGTCCGATATGAGCATTTATGAATGCAATAAAGACCAATATAAAATTGATGCTAAGTTTACGCTAAAGTATTGTCAACTCAATGTTGCCAATGCGAATTTTAATCTCTCGTTTATCTAAACTTTAGAACAACCCCGCTCAATAAAAAGCTATTCAATACGCAACTGCGACAAATGAACGATCGCTACTAAAAGAACATATCGACACTCGGGATTTAATGCCATTATCAGTTCTTCTTTTGCCCTTGTTATTTCCTCCACAGAGTCGCGGTAAATTTCAAGCCCCTCTTTTGGTAGAGGAATCCCAAAACTATCATACGATGGGATGAATCTATGCATTATTGTCCGGCAAACCTCGAGGACTTTTTCATCGACTTTTTGATCAACTAGGAAATCGTAATTTTCTTTAACCAGCTCGGCTTTTAAACCAATGGACATTATTCCGAATAATCTGTCGGTTAAATCCACGCCTTGAGAATCTTCAACGCCAAACAAATCATGTTCAAAACGAACTGGGGGAGCTAATAATTGACTTATTTTTTTACCTCCATCTTGACAACTTGTCATTTTAACCAAAGCATCTTCAATCTGTAAGCTAGGCATTCTACTCTCGCGCAAACCGCTACCCTTTTTATCCAATGCTTCCTCTGTTTTCTTTATTTCCGCAATTACATTATTGACATATAAGTCGCGAAGCGCTTGAGTCCTTTCAGCAGGATCAAGTAATCTACGGACTAAATCAGTTTGCCTATCGTCGGTAAAAAGTCCTAACTCCAACCTTGTCGAGTATCTGTAAATACGAAATTTGAATGGCGTCGGTTTAATTACATGTATGCATTCGGCTTCTCTCTGCAACGCTTCAGCAATTTCGCTATCTTCAATTGCCTCATAAAAAACTTCGCTTTGAGATAATCTCGGCAAACCTGTAAGTCCTTTCTCATCCGAAGTCGCTCCATATACAATTCCAGAGCCAAGAAGAACAAAAGCAAAACGAAGCAAAACTTTCATAACGAGCGACTTATAAAGAATCTTTCCCTATTATTTAGGTTACGCGTCTTTTACGGAAATGTCAAAAATTTTTAAGAAATTAAAATATAATTACTATAATGCCGACAAAAACAGTTATAGACTGATAAAACTAGTCTCGCAAATACAGTTCTAATAAATTTGGCTGAAAGAGCGGATACTTGCATCGTTATATTTTTCGGAATCATCCCCTGATACTAAAAAATGACAGTCGTATACAAGACCTAACTAAAACGCAACCATACCAAATTAGAATTGATTAGCCGCAAATAAGATTTTTAGAGCGTTAAGGCATAATTTCCTATATCTTTATTTCTGAAATCCAACCAATACGAATGGTCTAAATCGTAACAGAGCCGTCTTGAAAATGAATAATAATTTCATTCCCCTTAGATTTTTCAAATTCTACTTTTGTCTCTATTGGTTTTCCCAATTTATCCGTCACAAAGCAAAACCCTTTTTCTAAAATCTTTTTAAACGACCCTTGTTCGAGCCTATTAAACAGCACTTCAGCCCTATCAAAGTACTTGCTTAAATAAGTTCTCAACAGTTTTACGTATATCGCCGACAATAATTCGTATTTTTGTTTTTTTAGCGAGATATAATTCCCCAAATTAATTAGCTTCTTTGACTGCAACGTCAATACTTCTTTTCTCATGAAGTTTTCAATCGCTACAAGAAGCCTATCTATTTTATCGTCAAATTTCTGGCTAATCGCAACTATTGCAAACTGAGATGAAGTCAGACGCTTAACCGCCGAATCTACCCGTATTGAAATTTCTTTAATAATACGACTTATCAAAGTTTTCATCCTCAAGGAATTTTCCTCAATTTGTAATTTAACCTCCGATAAAACCGGCGTAGCTAATTCAATCGCCGCAGTCGGAGTAGGCGCTCTTAAATCGGCGGCGTAATCTATTAGCGTCGTATCGGTTTCATGACCTACTGCGGAAATAACTGGAATCTTACTATCAAACACCGCCTTAACGACTACCTCTTCATTAAAAGTCCAGAGGTCTTCTATACTGCCTCCGCCGCGAGCGACTATTAAAACATCCGGTCTTTTTTCAGTCATAAAATTAAAACCTCGAACGGCGTTGGCAACCTGTTCCGCAGAACCCGCCCCTTGAACGTTTACCGACCAAACTACAACATGGCAACACGGATATCTATCTTCCAGTCTATGTCTCATGTCCTGCAAAACAGCTCCCGTTTTTGAAGTGACGATCCCTATAATATTTGGAAATTTCGGGAGCGTTCGTTTCTTATCAAAATATCCCAATGAAGTGAAAAGTTTCTTTCGCTCGTTTAGAAGTTTCAACAACGCCCCTTCCCCTGCGACGTTTGCCTCTTCGATTATAAACTGATACTGCGATCTAGCCGGATACGTCGTAACTCGTCCTCTTGCAATAATCTCCATCCCGTCCTCGAGTGGAAAGCCTATTTTTGTTCCCCGCCAACAAATAGCGTTTATTACCGACTCGTTGTCTTTTAAAGATAAATATGTGTGGCCGGAAGAGTGATTCTTCAATCCGGAAATTTCTCCTTGGATTTTTAAGGAAGAAAAATTATTCTCGATTTCTCCTTTTATCGCATACGACAGTTCTGAAACCGTAAATATTTTTTCTTCGCCAAAAATATGAAGCGAAGCGCCAAGAGCAAAATTTGAAGACATAATACAATTCCAACTATAAATGCAGAATTATTTTAACAAATAAAAAGTATTATTCCAAAATGATTGTCATATCGCCAGATAAAATTCCATACATCCTATAAATGGTCAGTTTATATTTTTTGCTTATGATACTTATTACTTTATAAATATTAGTTAGGTAAAAAAGTATATACAAACATATAAAATCCCGCAGGAATTTATATCCTTTTGTTTTACTATTTTCACAGTGAAATTTTATATCTAATAAATCGTAAAACCAACTACTATACAAGTTTGTACAAATTTATATAAAAGTTGTAACTAATACTATATTAGAGTAAAATTACTGTAGTTAATTTGACGGAGGTTGAGTTATGTTTAAAAAATTTGTAGGAATTATCATATGCTGGATTTTTTGCATAGAAACAGGAATAACGGCAACGACTTATAATCATTCCGATGAAAAACATCTTTCTTTATTTTGTTCCTTGACGGAAGAAAAGCAAGTTGCAATATTGGACAATGTTTTTTCATCAATATCAACTGAAAATCAATTAACTTTTATGAAAGGATTATGTTCGCACTTTGACGCAGATGTTTTAGCTGGAGCTTTATCTATTTTTCTTGAAGGCGAAAGTGACTGTTATAAAAAACTATTGTCGGTGTTATGCCTCAACGACACAGAAAGTTCTGCTGTTCCTTCGCCATATAAAGAATTAACTAGTCTTGCATTAAACACATTGTTACAAAAACAATCAAAGTCTGGCATAGGATTATTTTGTACGCTATATCCTTTATTAAAGCCTGACGATCAAAAAAGCGAAGCATCAAAGTTCTTATCTTCCGAATCAAGCTCTACTATGTTTAAAAAAGCAATTACGGACGTTCAAAGAAAAGTTTTTATGTTATGCGAAGGGGCTCGTTGTCATCTGAATGATTTTTCACGAAGTGGGCAAGACTGGGAATTAAATCAAGCGGTAGGAACGTTAATTTGTTGTAAAAAACTGACGAACGATTCACCTTCTTATTTTGTAACCCTTGGCATATTATGTTATCAATATGGCGATAAATTGGATGTTAAACAATTAGAAATGCTTGGATTAACAATAGAACGCCAGAAAATACCCGAGCATGGAATATTCTTATTAAAACAAGCTGCAAAAAATGATTCTATGGCGGAAGAATATTTGGCGACACATTATACTGGAGATGAAGATGAATAACATAAAAATAGGGTTATTTCTCTTTTTTGTTCTTTCAAACTTATCCTTTGTAAAAGCGGCTGAGGAAGCTCCGCTCCGTATTTTCGTTAATGATATCTTAACAAATTGCGATACAGTAGAGGAAAAAGCTGTTGATGGGAAAAACGCCATAGTCGTTCCTCCAGGCAATACGTTTTTAAGCGGCCTTTTCCCTACTGTGACAAGTTATCAAGTAGACGGAGAAATTGAATTTGCAGACATTGTATTAGAAGACGCCGAGGCTAGATCGCTCATTAAAAAGAATGCATTGATCATGAAATTAACCGCTTTGGAAGAGAATATTCCGAGTGATTCTATTTCTACATTGTCTAAATTGTCTAATGCAGCAAGAATAAATACTCTATTAGAAGAAGTTGATCACGCGCCTTTTTTAAGCGATAGTTTAGAAGGTTTGAGAGGACAACTTGCATGTATTGGAGCGGAAAAGGATACTTTAATAGTAGAAGTTTCCGAATTATTAAATACTTACATTACAAAAGCAATAGTGCTTCTTCGCGAACGTAGTTTCAAAGAAAAAACAGGGAGTGCTATAGAAGAATTAGAGCGGTGTAGAGCTTTGTCTTACGAAGACAAACTAGCTTTCTTTAGGGGGAGAGAGGCTCAAAATCTACGCAGTGTTATACATAGCGAAGATGTAATACTTTACAGCTTGTTCAAAGGAAAATATCCAAGCCCAAGCATCGATCATCTTACCGTAACGTATTCTACTAGCGATATGTGCTCAGAATGCGATAAAAGTTTTAAACCAGATATAATCGGGGAATTATTACACCAATCAATGCTTCGTATGATCTACTTTTCAACTCGGGCAGGAACAACGACACAGGGAGTTGATTATCAGTATAGGCCACATGAACCTGCACCAGATAAACGATTAATAAATCCTACGAGGCAAAACACACATACAGATACAAAGGTTACGCATGTGAGAGTGCAAAGACCCGATAAAGCGCAACGCTCATCAAAGCCAGTACCAGCAGACGAACAAGGTAAAATTCTTGAATTTGGAGTCGGCGTAAAAAGTGCAAATTATGCAACTGAATGACAAGGACTGATGTTGAAATAAATATCCAAAAGCAACTAAAACTGGATTGAGCTGAATATTTCTTTGCCTATTACGTACATTTCGCTTGTTATTAAGTGTGTATAAATTCTAGATTTTCTAATTTTACGGTTAAACCCCTTGTATTATCAACGTTGTTCCCGCGTTCCTATCGTTCCCGTAATCATATAAGCGCCTCTAATGCGGTTAATAAACGATTCCTCATTAGTTTCAGCCTTTAAGAAAACGCCTAAAGAAATTATTGAGCGGAAAAGTATTCCGAGAAAACGCCAACTTTTTCGGAATTGGCTAAAGCCCACTCTCCAAACTTCTCCTCGAAATATTCCGGCTTTTTCCCGAATCTATAATCACGTTCGGATTCGACTCCTTTTTTAAGGCTAACGACGAGATTTAAAATCGCAAGTTTAGCGCTATCGTCTAATAGGCCGGAAATATTCTCAGAAGAATTTCGAACTCAAGTACTCCCGTTTATACCCCGTCGCTTCATTGGCTATATATAGATATTTTTAAACTAACCTAGAGATTAATATATGCCCTAACCCCCCTTGTATTACCAATGTTAATTTAGACGCATTTAGATTTATTCAACCTGCTTTGAATAAAAAATGGTGGTCACAACAGGGATCGAACCTGTGACCCCTACGATGTCAACGTAGTGCTCTACCGCTGAGCTATATGACCACATCGGATAGTATTAATGTATACGAGCAGCAAGAAGGTTTTCAAGATAATTTTAATCTGAAAACATATCGACTAAGCTAAAGTAGTTTTAAATACCGACTCCTCAAATAGACAACTTGTCATAAGAATTACATACTATAAATTCATTATGCCAACTCTGTATTTTTAGGAATCTTAACTTTATATTTCTCAGCCTGGCTCTTATTGATAACCCCGAAATGATTTTGAATTGTAGGGTAAATGGGGCTTAATTTCTCCACGTCCATTCCTTTTAACAACTGAGAAACCAGCTTGCCGGCATTCCTTCCAACAGATTCGTAATTTATTCCAAAACTAGCGAGGACAAGACCGTCGCGAACCGCTTGATCTCCAGCGTTAAATACTGGAATATCCATCTTTTTAGCCTCTTGAGCAATTACTGGTAACGATGGTTGAATGATTCCGCTTACTCCCACGTAAATAAAATCCGCCTTCCCTTTCAGCTCTTGCATACGAATCGGAATATCTCGCGATTGATCTATCGAAACGATAATGACCGCCATACCGATACGGAATGCGGCTTCTCTCATTTTTTTAATTAAAGCAATATCGTTGCTTTCAGAAGACGAATACAATATTCCCACGGTTTTCGCCCCAGGCAAAATAGACTTTGCAAACGTCAAAAAAACATTCAAATCTTGCGTATCGGAAGCTCCCGTCATATTGCCGTCCGGTTTTGTTTTATCTTTTATTAACCCGACTTCCACCGGGTCTGTGACGTCGTTAAAAACAAGAGGGATGTTCTTGATCTTACCTTTTGCAAACTGCGCGACGGGCGTCGATTTTACTACGATAACTTTCGGCTTTAAATTTTTAAGATTAGTTACCATTTGAGGAATAAGAGACTGATCAAATCCAACGTCTGCAATTACATATTTAACCGTTTTATTTTCAATAAATCCTTGCTCTTCAAGTTCCTTTTTTAGCCCTGCAATCGAGGCGTCTAAGGTTGAATGTCGTCCGTAATTTGCGATTGCGACAATCGGCAAATTGTCTTTTTTCTTGAATCCGTGAAAAACCGCTACGCTAATAACAAGTCCAATTATTGCAACTATTAAAATTTTGTTCATAGGGAAACTCCTTAATTTTGGGATTAAATATAAATACGTTCTTATAGAACGAGATTAAAAATGTTTATGAGGAAATAATTTTATAGGCTCGAAGGCCAAGCGAAACAAGAAGGAGTTGCGAAAACATCGGTATTAGAACCGACGATTGTTTCTAAATTTTGAAGATTGTCGGAAACAATATTCACAGTTTCAATAACCGTTAAACTCGCTATAAATAAAGATACAGCCTACCTAAAATATTGTCAACAACTTGGAAAACTATTTTCCCAATAAGTTCAATGTTTTTAACGAAACATATCTTTCTCCTCCTATTATTATATGATCAACAATAACTATCCCTAGCGTATTTGCCGCTTCTTTTATTTTCATAGTCGTATATACGTCGTTAACGGACGGCGTCGGGTCGCCGCTTGGATGATTATGAACGAGTATTACCCCTTTCGCCCCGTTTTCAAGACATTTCTTCATAATGCTTCTTGGGCAAATTTCAACCGAATCAATATCCCCTTCTTGAAGAACGTCGTCCGCTATAACTTCGTTTACGGCGTTTAGAAAAATAACTCTCAACTCTTCAATAACTAGATGCTTCATATTAACTTTGCAGTATGAAATCACATCCTCGAAACATTCTATAGAATCTCGTTTCATTATTCTGCTTTTCAAAGATGCTTTAACGATTCCATTTATGATTTTTATAGCCCTAAACGCGTTTTCTCCCACGCCTTCAACTTCAAGCAACTGTTCCATTGTGGCGTTTAATACTCCGTCTATTGTCCTAAATTTGTTTATTAAAGTCTTTGCTAACGGTTTAACGTCTTTCCGCTTGAATATGAGAAACAACATTAATTCGACAATTTCATAATCAAATAGATTTTCATATCCAGCTTTTATCAGCTTATCGCATGCTCGTTTTCTATGTCCTGCCGAGTGAGACAATTTTTTGTTATAAACAAGAGACATATATTACAGGAAAACTGTTGCAAAAATTTTTGCTTTAAAATTCGCCATACTACTTCCTCATTAATACAACCTCGTTCATTGAGTGTTTTACAACTTTTCCCATTAGCTCTAATTCCGAAATTACGCATAGCAAATCTTTAATATTCATATTAGCGTTAACGGCTATCTCATCGATAGAAACCGGAACTTCCGATAACATAGAAAGTATTTTCGACGAACTGTCCCCTATAGCGGCGCAGGTTTCTTTTTGTTCTTTATCAACCATGGGCAAGGGACGCTGTGTTTCTTGTCCTCTTATTAAAGCGTCTAGAACGTCGAAATGATTTTGAATTAAAGTCGCCCCGTTTTTTATAAGCAGATTAGAACCGAAATATCTTGGGTCTAACGGCGAGCCGGGAACTACTAAAACATCGCATCCTAAATCAAGAGCCATCTGAGCCGTCGTCATAGTCCCAGATTTGGCCGCAGCTTCTATAACGACAATAGCTTCCGCCAAAAGCGCGATTATCCTATTTCTTGCAAGAAAAGCCCCTTGATCATTAATGTAACGATTCGGAGTTTCTGTTAAAACAAGAGCATTTTTTGCTATTTTCTCATACAGCTGCAGATTTTCTTTAGGATAAATATTGTCGAACCCAAAAGGCAAAACTGAAATAGTCGCTTTGTTTTCGAGACGTTCTAATGAACCCTGATGAGCTGCGGTATCAATTCCTTTTGCTAGTCCGGAAATTATTGCGAAATCGTTTGCTAAGTTTAGGGCTAAACTTTTCGCTATCGATTTGCCGGCAATAGAAGCGTTCCTAGCGCCTATTATTGCAATTCTCCTTTTCGAAAGTATAGACTTATCTCCCTTATAAAAAAGAATCGGAGGACATGAAGACGAACGCCTTAACGATCTTGGGAAGATTGGTTCGTTCGCAAGAATGATTCCGCAATTCATAGAGTGCAGTATTTTCTTAGCCTTATCTCTAGAAAATGAAGTCGCGACATGCTTTAGAGATTCTTTGGCCGTTCCGAATTTTCTCATCATAGACCAAAACGTTTTCGGCCCTATCCCTTTTGAGTTTATTAGACAGAACCAATCCAAAACGACTTCGTCAAACATCTCTTAACAAATAGGCATCCTTAACAACTTATACAAGTCTATTTCATAGATTTTAATTTTTAATTAACAGCGAATAAATTCTTCAAACTCTTCAGCCTGCTACAAATAAGCTAAGGTTCTTATAAACAAAATGCCGCAGCGAATTTGGACGGTTTGTAACTATATTAAGATAACGGCTTGGAAATGATACCTTAACGTGTAGTCATAACTTTGAAGTACGATTTTTGGGAATAGAGGATTATTTTAGTAATTATACCTTATAATATTTGTCTTTTGGCGTACTGCGATTATACCGATTTATCACGCGTAACTTGTCAAGGGACGCTTCGCTTTGCTCGCTCTATTGCCCTTGACAAGAGGCTTTATAAATCGGTCTCGTTTCTCTCGTTCCAAAAGATAAATATTATCGGGGGGAAGGTTTTGGTCGTATAGTTTATTTTCTCTTCGTTAACATCGGTATTCTAAATTTTGAAGGAAAGCGAGAGCGAGCTGATAAGCTAGAGTTGTGTTAAATTGGAAATCGTCTGGCAATATATAGCTAAAATTTATAATAAACTTCAAATATATTTAAAGTAATAAAGTGCGAAGCCTCTGTAAATTATTACCAAAATTGTACTTTATTATTGTTGCTAATCATCAACGAACAACTCTCAAAATTTGAAAATGTTTCACGAGAAACATTTTCAAAAACATGCTATCCAAAGCGATCTTTAAGTAATATAAAGTATAAATATATAAAACAGGGAATATATAATTATAATGCGATAATTAAAGTACTGTTTCCCATGAATATTTATTGGGAATCATAACTTAACACTGTCTAGTCAGGAGACGGTGTCTTTTTCTTTCTAAAAAGCAAGGAATTTATTTGGAAAATCTTAACGTTCTATTAACCTTTTTATGATATGCATAAAGCTATGCTTGCATAGATTGAGTAGTTAAGGGATGCGCAGCCCCGAGGAGGGCGGGGGTTTGGGATGGTTATTGTAATATACAATTAGTTAATTTTTCGTTAATTTTTGAAATTTTTTTTCATCAAAATTTCTTATCAAAGTTTCCTCAATTTTCGCTAGACTTTTCATCAAATTTCCCCGCCGAGTTTTTTGCCCGATTTTCCTCTCAATTTTGGGTCTAATTTCCCAAAGGAATTTCGCCTGGGTTTTGGAGCCATTTTTCTCAAGGATAATTTTCTCCATCGCTTCGTAACTCTTCTAGGTTGTTTAACAACGCGTCATAGGACGATTCTTAGGTCTTGTTTAGACGAGTTCGCAACATATTAACGCTGCGTAGTCAAAATGCCCCCGCGTCTTCGCCGAAAGGTTTAGCAAAGATAAAAGACTAGGGCGACTTTCCAACCTGCCGCTGAAATGTTATTTTGCATATACAACAGAGTTAGCCTGTTTTGGCGCTTGCGCTCGCGATTGTCACGCAGGCGACGTATTTTGCTCCAGCTGTTTTTAATGTCTTCGCGCATTCGTTTAACGTGGCTCCAGTCGTTAAGACGTCGTCCGCTACTATAACGCTTTTGCCTTCAAGGTTAGTCGCGCAAACAAACGCTTCTTTAACATTAGTCAGTCTTTCTATCGTCGTCTTGTTTTTTTGATAGTCGGTTTTTCTATTTCTTTTAAGGAAGTTCGAATATTTTACGTCCGATATTTTCGATAACTCCGCCGCAATAATATTGGCGGGGTTAAATCCTCGTTTAAGTAATCTTGTCCAATGAGACGGGACCGGTGTTATAAAATCTGCATTCTCGAAAACCTCTCGGTATTTTGAAAATATTCTTCTAGCGCAAATTCTGGCGGCGTGGTTATCCGCCTGCTTTTTGATTTTCATTATTATGCGTCTCGACACGTCGTTATACTGAAAAATCGCTCTTGCAACGTCAAAATGCATTTCATATTTTTGACACGATTCGCATATATCAAAAGAGCAGTCTTTTAGCTCTTGGAAATGCATCGCGCTTGGCGGAGATTCAAATATCCTCCCGCAACGTTTGCATATTGGGTAATCTATAAAGACTATTTCCGAAAAGCATTTTGGACAAAACAAAGAGTCTTCATCGACTTCGCCGCCGCACGCTATGCACCTATGAGGGAACAACCAATTTATAAAGCATTTCAAATTTTCCATATTTTATGATATTTTATAAGTAAATCTCGTTGTTTTTATTATTAAGTATTCCATACTTTAACGAGTTTTCAGTGAAAATTTTCTGTATTTTAGGTTTAGTAACATTAGTCGTTGGTTGCGATAATCTTGTTAAGACAAAATATCTTTCTAAAAACGTTAAGGAGGATTCGATAAACAACCTCGCAACTCCGATTTACGACGAAGAAGAAACCAAAATCCCAGAGATTCAAGAGCCGCAAGCAACAATACCAGAAGAGCTTAATCAAAAAGCATCTCTTCTTTTAAACGAGAATTTATCCGTAAAATCGGTTTTATATGAAACCGCTAAGAGGTTAAACATAAATTTCCAAATGGAACCGGCGGTTGACTCAAGAATTATTTTCCAAGCGAAAGACAAACCGTTTATAGAAATACTAGACGCCGTTTGCGATATGGCCGATTTGAGGTATACGATCTCGCGCGGCTTAGTAAAGGTCGAGAGAGACGCGCCTTATTCCGCGACATACGACGTTCAGTTTTTAAATCTTTCAAGAGACAGCGAAAACAAAATTTCAATTACGACTGAAGTAAACTCCTCTTCAGGGAACGGTCTAGACGTTAAAGATAATCCGCAATCCGACAGCAACGTCTTAATAAAAGCAAAAAGCGACTTTTGGTCGGAGCTTGAGGAAGGATTGAAGATTATTGTCGGAGCAGAGTCTAAGGACGTTAAAAAGTATTCGGTCAATAAACAAGCCGGCATTGTTACTATCTTGGGAAATTCCAAGACTCAACGAAACGTTAAGGAATATATAACTAAAATCAAAGACTCCACAATGAGCCAGGTTTTAATCGAGGCTAAAATCATAGAGGTTTATTTAAAAAACGAATACAGACGCGGCATTAATTGGGGCTTGCTTAGCGGCAGGTTTCGAATGGGAAGCGGTTCTTTCAACAATTCTGGCAACGGAATTAATAATATAGGCTCCCACGGCGAAGCAATAAAATTCATGTATGATTCCAGCAGAAAAGGTTATCCCGACATGAATACAATAGTTGGAGCCTTAGAGGAATTTGGTTCGACAAGGACAATCTCAAATCCTAGAATAACCGCGATGAACAACCAAGCCGCAGTATTGAAGGTCGCTCAGAATCATGTGTATTTCAAATTAAATTATGAAAAGAATTACGTTAACGACACAAACAACAGACAGGAAGTGTCTGTGTCTAGCGATATAAAAACGGTTCCTCTAGGTTTGGTTATGTTTGTCCAACCGTCGATCGATATGTCCACTAGAACTGTAACTCTTTTCCTCAGACCAACAATTACAAAACTAGCGAGTTCAGTTAACGATCCAGCCGTTAATATAGCAATGAAAAACAGCGCGACTGGGGTTATAGAAGACGGAGACAGATCTAAAATTCCGATAACCGAAGTTCGCGAGGTCGCGTCAATCCTGAAATTAAACGATGGAGAAGTCGCCGTATTAGGCGGGTTTATGGAAGTAAGATCGTCAAAGAATAAATCTGGCATCCCAGGATTTAAAGATATTCCAATAGCGGGAGAACTCGTTTCGTCAAACGGTATGGGCGACGAAATTGTCGAACTCGTGATATTGATTAAAGTTAAACTTACCGGCGGCGGACTTAGAAATCAGAGAGCTGCAGATATACGACTTCAACGTTTTGTCCCCGATCCAAGGCCTTTTTGATCTTAGATTTTTTTGAGCCAAGACCTTTGCTTAGAATTTAAAGTTTATTAAATTGGCTCCTTTCCTTAGAACTACTCTAAGTTTTGGATAGTCTCACAGTTGTTGTTTTCTACGGATAGGCGCCTATACGCTTCTGGCGATATAGTATATTTAAGTATATAATTAAAATTATACAATATTATATAAGTATACTTAAAGTATACGCATTATATAGCCTTCGTGTATTTTTGCTAAATCGCGGCTTATTATTACTGCACATCGTCAAAAATCATTTCAAAAAACAAAAATGTTTCACGTGAAACATTTTAAAAAATAGATTAACCTTGGCAGTCTTCGTCTGAAGTAGTATTAAAGTAACGTAAAGTATAGTTATGTAAAGTTAATAAGATATTAAGTTATAATCAGAATTAAGCTAAGTATTGTTATGCGTTTTTAATACAATACGGATGCTCTGTTTTCTTTTGTATGTCGGCGTATTGATATTTGTGAAATTCGTAAGTTATTACGGGAGTCGCTTGTCGCTATTCCGCAAGCCTCCGTTTCTCAGCGGCCTCTTTCTCCTGCGAACTTAAGCTCTATAAGAGCCGTCGCCCTTTTTCACATCGTAGAACTCTCCAGTCCTGAAATTCTTCTCCCAGACCGAACCGTCGGGATTTACATGCCGCGATATGCTCTTTTTCCCGTCTTTTCGGTCAATTTTTCTTCTAAAATTCGCGACGTCTACAGACATAATTTTTCCTTATGCAACTTTATAGTTGCAAAATAATAAAATTTATAAGAGAATATAATTCTCTTTTTGGTTGCCGTTAGGTTAACGCCTAACGGCATCTTCTTACAAGAAATATATTTTTATGAAAACTATTTTTTCCGATTGATTTTATAGTTGAAATTTTGTAGCTTAAAGCCGAGTTTTTTCCTCGAAATTTTATCGCGTATTCGATCGTAAATAACGAATAAATCCATCCGTTTAAATTTCTCGTAGGTATATTCAATGCTTCTATTCGTATCTTTTATTACATCCTTGAGGTAATCCTCGTAACTTGGCGCGTCTCTTCCGCTATACTTTACGTAGATTTCATATGAATCTTTGTTTAATCGCTCATGTCCCGCTATGATTTTTGTTATTTTTATCAAGTTAAAAATCAACCGCCAAACGCATCCCCATCCCCCGCCGACTAATCCAAACCCTAATACAAAGAAGGCGGGAACAATAATGAATATAACCACTCCTAAAAGTACGAAACCGAATGCCGATCCGACCGCTAAAAAAGTTATATGTTCAATACTATTGATTCCGCATTTCAGTCCAAGGCATAGGAGTCCTAGGACTCCGTAATATATTATCCAGTCGTATCTCATTTTATCCTACTTTCCCAAAGTTAATTTGGCCCACTCGGCTTCAGCTTGTGCAATAGCGTTTCGCACCTGTAGCTTCTTATTGTTCTTTTTCCACTGATACGCTGCCACATCGCCTTTTTTATTCGTATCGGCTTATTGTAATCCAGCGAACTCTTAAACTGACAAATCACGTTTTTCCTATGCCTAGCTGCGTATCTCTTATCTGAAAACCCATACCGTTCCCGCTATTAATATTAGGTATATTACTACTTGCCAAAGTTTGAAATTAGGCTTTTCTAAGCGCTCTTTTACGGAATCATCCCTTATTAACTAGGATCCTTATAAATAGAATTGCGCCACAAAGTATCGTATATGTTAGGAGTCTATAGAGAGCGATTCCAAACCTAAACATTAACGCCCCGTTGCAGGCGTTCCTCTACAAAATCCAGGATACCGGCGTTAACTGTAAGTAAGCGACGTTGAAGACGCAAACCGCTCCCCCCAATAATATTTATCTTTTGGAACGAGAGAAACGAGACCGATTTATAAAGCGTCTTGTCAAGGGCTTTAGAGCTGAGCAAAGCGAAGCGTCCCTTGACAAGCTGCGCGTGATAAATCGGTATAATCGAAGGAGCCAAAAGAAAAATATTATAGTTATAATTTAACGTTAATATCAAACTATACCAGAACTTCAGTTGTAATAAATCACATGAAAATATAACGGTTTTCATAAAAGAGTCTCCCTTCTAACCCGCCGATATTTATGATAAGCTAAGCTACGAGTTCGCTGTAAAAAGCATATAAACATATGAAAACTATCTTCATTACCACGCCTATATATTATGTAAATGCAAAACCGCACATTGGCCACGCTTATACAACCGTCGTCTGCGACGTATTTGCAAGGTTTTGCCGAATGACGGGCTTCGATGTAAAGTTTTCAACTGGGACGGACGAACACGGTAAAAAGATTGAACAGAGCGCAAACAATTCTAATATAGAGCCTCAAAAATTCACGGACGATATATCGAAGTTGTTCAAAGACTTGCTTGGATATCTCAACATAACTAACGATGATTTTATAAGAACTACCGAACTACGGCACAAAAAAACCGTGTCGCATTTTTGGAATCTATTAAAAGAAAAAGGATATATATACCTCGGCGAATATTCCGGTTGGTACGACATGAAGAACGAAGCGTACTTCGCGGAAAACGAGTTAATCGACGGGAAATCTCCTCTTGGAGGAGACGTTCAATATATGACGGAAAAATGTTATTTTTTCAAACTATCCGCTTTTCAAGATCGACTTTTGGATTTCTACGAAAAGAACCCCGATTTTATATACCCGACTCAACGAAAAAACGAAGTCGTAAGTTTTATAAAACAAGGGCTTAACGACCTGGCGATTTCAAGGACTACGTTTAGTTGGGGCATCCCAGTTCCAGACGATCCGCAACATGTGGTATACGTATGGCTAGACGCCCTTACCAATTATCTTACCGTAAACGGATATCCTGAAAACGAAGATCAAAATAACGATAAATATTGGCAAAACGTTATTCACTTTGTGGGCAAAGAAATCGTAAGATTCCACGCTCTGTATTGGCCGGCTTTCCTAATGGCGGCAAACATTAATCCGCCGAAACAAATCGTAGCTCACGGTTGGTGGCTCAGCGAAGGCGAGAAAATGTCTAAATCTGTAGGGAACGTTCAAGACCCAATTAAATATTGTAAACTGTTCGGCTCCGACGCCTTAAGATATTTCATGTTAAGAGAGCTGCCGTTTGGAATGGATGGGAACTTTTCGCTCGGCGGTTTCATAAATAGATACAATTCTGCGCTTGCAAATTCCTATGGGAATTTATGCAGCAGAGTATTCTCGTTTATTACAAAACGCCGCGACGGCCGCGTAACCAGACCAAATAATATGAAAGAGGAAGATATAACGTTCATAGACGAAGTCGACAAATCTTTAAGGGAGGCGATAAATCTTATCCAACAATACGCTTTCAGCAAATATTTAGAAAAAATAGAACGCTCCATATCGCTCGCAAATCAATACGTCGATTATCAAAAGCCTTGGACGCTGAAGGAATCAGACCCAAAAAGAATGCAAGACGTCTTGTTTATTTTGGTCGAGCAAATTTATAAGATTACAAAGTTGTTATTCCCAGTAATTCCAATTGCGGCGGAAAAGGTTTTAAAACAAATAAACCCCCGCTACGAATTGAAACTCGTAGAAGGGGAAAAAATACCGGACGACGTTATCATAAGCGAATTCGAACCGCTGTTTCCAAAGATCGACGTAAAAGCCGAAAACTTCGACGTCTTCGCAAAGGAATAACTCTAACGCCGACAAATTAAATCTTTGAGCAAGACAAAATATAATGAAGAACAATTGGGAATTAGCTTTGCATTATTTTATCTTTTAAATAGAATCTTGTCGGCGCGTAGTAGCGATTTGTCGGCGGATTACTAAAACTCCAGAGATTCTAAAAGATTTCCCCATATTTATAAACTGGTTATTGCTCGCATCCAGTAACGCTAGCATCAGTCGCCAAGAGTCCCTCCTCAAATTCCAAGATACCGGCGTTAATGAAAAGAGAAACCAGACTATAATACCAAACCTTCCCCAATAATATTTTTCTTTTGGAACGAGGATATCTCGACCGATTTATAAAGCGACTTGTCAAGGGCTATAGAGCGAACGAAGAGAAGCGTCCCTTGACAAGCTGCACGTGATAAATCGGTATAATCGAAGTACGCCAAAAGATAAATATTATAGATACATTGTAAATAAACTTAGGATTCTTACAACAGCGCTTGATAATAATTTCCCATGCTGAAAAGAACAAAATCATACGGCGAGGCGAAAACGTATACCTCTGGGTATTCAAACAGAATTTCTCTTAAAATATCGCAATAATTTATGGTATATGTAAACTACGATCTCGTAAATTACGGTAAACATGAAAAAGTGGATTTACTGCATCGCCGCAATGTGTATGTTGTCGCTTAACGCTTTGGGAACAAGAATAACAACCGATTCTATCGTCGATATAAAAGAACAACTACAAGAAGCCGACGCCAATACGTGGGTAATTTTTGATTGCGACGACACGCTTATAAGAAACAAAGATCAGATATTAAGAAGAAAAAACGAACTTTTCCTAATGACCAACGCCGCAGCTCTAATCGCATTAAAAGGGATTTCGCCAAAGAAATTTAAAGAGATGGTAAAAACAGTATTGCAAACGGCCGAGCTGACTCTCGTTCACGACGACTTGCCCAAAATAGTAAAAAACTTACAAGAAAAAGGAGTTAGAGTTTTAGTCCTCACGGCAATGGTAAACGAACGATTCGCAGCCGCTCAAGCACTCGATATTAGGATTAAAAAATTAAAAAGTTTCGGTTTTGATTTTTCAAAGGGTTGGGAAACGGTATCTAGAAAACCCTTCAAAAAACCGTCGAAAGAATCCCCTCGTTACAGACATGGAATCCTCTGCTCGGAGAAAAGACGCAAAGGAGAGGCGTTAAAATCATTCGTTAAACTGTCTTCTAAGAAACCGTCTAAAATTATCTTCGTAGACGATATAGAAAAAAACTTAGAAGACGTTGAAAAGGCCGCGAAAGAACTTGGAATTAAATTCACCGGAATACTATATACGGCCGCTAGCCGTCCTCTTCCAAACGAACTGCCGTTTTCAGAAGAAATAGGAAAGTTCCAGTTAGAATACATTTGCGATACGGGGAAATGGTTATCCGACGAAAAAGCGAGCCGCAAGATTCTTGAGCGGAGTTCTAATATAACAGACGCATCCGATAACAAGAACCGTTAAGGCTTCTTGAAACAGAGTAATTGGGGTTATCCGCGCCGCAATAAAAAAATTAAATAACAGAAAACCCGCAGCCATAATTAGTTTGGCATATGGTCTCGGTCGTTCCGCGTCTTTAAGAAACTCAAAGTTTTTAAAAAACCCAAAATTTTTGAGAAACCCAAAAGACGGTCGCCAGGTTGAGAACGTACAAAAACTTAAAAGAACAATATATAGGGAACAGCATAATTTAAAAAAGGCCGCGTCCTTCATCGCGTATATCGTCGCTGAAAATACTGTTGAAAGAATAAGCGTTATCGAAACCATCGCATCGTTCTCAAGTTTCGCTCTAGCATACTTATAAACGGCGATAAAAGAACAAGAAAACAAAGGCGTTAATATCACGTCTCTAGCATAGTGATATCCCGCTAAAACAATGCATGTTCCAATCGTTATTAACAAAAGACAAAGCGCAAGCCTAACCGCCGTATTTTTGTTTGCCGTTATCAGCCAGACGTAAAACGCCGTTTGAAAATTCATATGTCCGCTGGGAAAGCCGTACCCCGTTCCCGGACACGTTTCAGGCAATGGAAACTTAAAAACATTTTTCAAAATGAAATTATACATCATCGTTAAAATGAGAACGCAGATCAGATCAAAATAGCAATGCTCTTTCTTCGAGAAAATAAACATAAAAACCAAGAAGGCAAAGACTGCATATGGATTATTTACTATATGTAAAAAACTTTTCGCAAATAGCGTTAAATCAATCATAATCTCTCAGAACCTAGATTCTTGGCTAACCCGCGTTAATTATACCAGCAAATTATTGTGAATCATCCTTTAGCCTGCAGCTGAACAAACTAAAGTTCCTACAAATGAATTATCGTCGCGAAACTAAAACGGATTACGCTTAGTGTTTAAAATAATCCTTTCATAGGAGATCGCACGTCATGAAACGACTCCCCAGTTATCCGTGTCCTCTCCCCTAGCTTTAAAACCTTAAGAAACCATCCCGCTTATAAATTGCATATAGATTTAGCGGTTTGAACAATCTTATCCACGTTTGGCAACGCTAGATTCTCCAAATTTTTAGCATACGGCATAGGAACGTCGGCCGTCGCTATTCTCCTAGGCTCGCAATCTAAATAGTCGAAAGCGTTCTCAACGACGACAGAAGTAATTTCAGAACCGATTCCGCAAGAAAGCCAGCCTTCCTCAATATTAAGTATTCTTCCAGTCTTCTTCACCGATTCGATTATCGCGTTTTTATCGATCGGCCTAAGACTTATTAAATTGACGACCTCCGCCGAAATGTCGTATTGCGTCTGCAATATCTCCGCCGCTTGCATAGCATGCTCGACGGATATTGAAAACGCCGTAATAGTTATATCGCTTCCGCTTCGCATAATTATAGCTTTATCTAATGCAATCGGTTCCACGGCGCCTTCCGGCATTTCAAAACTCTTGCCATAAAGGATTTCGTGCTCTAAGAACACTACTGGATTATCGTCTCTTATCGCCGCCTTCAATAAAGCCTTCGCTTCAAAAGAGTTGTAAGGCGAAACAACCTTTAACCCTGGACAATGAGCGTACCAACTTGCAAAGCATTGCGAATGCTGAGCCGCAACGTTCCTAGGAGCGCCGTTAGGCCCTCTAAACACTATGGGACAATTAAGTTCCCCTCCAGACATATAAAGCGTTTTGGCTGCGGAATTTACTATATGATCAATCGCCTGCATCGCAAAATTAAACGTCATAAACTCGACTATAGGACGAAGACCTCCAAACGCCGCGCCGACTCCAATTCCCGTAAAGCCGTATTCCACAATCGGAGTATCGATAACTCTTTCGTCTCCAAATTCTTTTAGAAGGTCTTGGCTAGCCTTATAAGCCCCTTGATATTGCCCGACTTCCTCGCCCATTAAAAATACGTTTGGATCGCGTCTCATCTCTTCGGCGATAGCGTCTCTAATCGCTAATCTAAACGAAAGGTTGCTCATAATGCTACGTCTCTTTCTAAAGCGGCGGCTTCCGGAACTTCGGATTTTATTGCAAATTCCGCCGCAGCGTTTACGATATCCGCAACTTCCGAGTCTATCTCAGTTATGTCTGTCTCGGGAATTGCAAAGTTTTTAATGAGTTCATTCTTGACTCTAGATACCGGGTCTCTAGTTTTTTTAACGTTTTCAACTTCCTCGCGAGTTCTATAAGTCGCTGGGTCGGATATTGAATGTCCTCTGTAGCGGTATGTATCCATGTGCAAGATAACTGGTCCTTCCCCTCCTCTAACTCGCTCAATAGCCTTTTTTGATTTAACAATCACGTCAAACACATCCATGCCGTCTATTAAAATCGTTTCAATGCCAAACGGGTCTCCTCGATTTTTTAAACCGTTCTTGCCAGCCGCAGCTCGACTTTCTGAAGTACCCAGGGCGTAACGGTTGTTTTCAAGGACAAACACAACAGGCAGTTTCCAAAGAGAAGCCATATTAAAAGCCTCGTAAACTTGCCCTTGGTTTGCCGCTCCGTCTCCATAAAAGGTAAAAGAAACTCCGCCGTCTTTTTTATATTTGTGAGAAAGCCCAAGCCCGACGCCTATAGGAACCTGCGCTCCGACTATTCCGTTTCCTCCATAGAAACGATGCTCCTTGCTATACATATGCATAGAGCCGCCTTTCCCTTTAGAGCATCCTGCGGCTTTCCCGCAAAGCTCCGCCATCACGGCGTTGGGAGAAACGCCCAACGTTATCATATGAACGTGGTCTCTATAACTAGTGATTACGCTGTCTTGCGATTGCATATTATGAGAAAGCCCGACGATTACCGCCTCTTGCCCGATATATAAATGGCAAAATCCATAAATATGGCCTTGAGTATAAAGCGCTCCCACTCTTTCCTCAAAAACCCTCGCCAGCTTCAATTGACGATAAAGTTTCTTTACGGTCTCAAGATCAAACTCTTTAAAAGTCATGCATTAAAAATTTTCTTTTATTATGTTCTTCATGATATAGCCGTCAAACGTCGTTGTCAATTTACAAGGCAAACCTCTCATCAGTCTGCGTTTGCTCCGCCGAAATTCCGTTGTTCCTAGCCGACCGATTCTAGAAGCAGACGCTGCTCGTCTCCCTCTCTTAAGCTATTTAGAATATATCTTAATCGCTCGACGCTTGCATCTACTAGTCTGTCTCCATAGGTTCTAACCATGGCGACATTTACGCAACCCGTTACGTCCTCCTCTGGATTCGTACTGAAAACTTGACACTGGTAAGTTTCGTCGCTTCGCTTAATCATTATGGCAAGCAAAATTCGCAACGGCATATCGTTTGGATTTTTAAGAAATTCCTTGCATATCTCTTGAACAAGCTCAAACTTTTGCAGCGAGGTTCCAGTTTTTAGAATCCATACCGGCGTACAATCGCTTATGAATCTCGGCGTTATAGTTAAGTCTCGGTTAACAACAATTCTTAACGGCCAACCGCCGTTATCTTTCATTTCGCCGCCTGCAGCCGTTGCGACGTTATGGCAGGCCGCAGCGAATAAATACAATTTAATTATGCTTTTGATATTCATATTGTTCTTAAAGACATTTTTATAATTATATTATAAAAACTACCGCAAAAATGCAACTTATAATGCAAAACGCGGCTATACATTCCATACTTAAAGGCTCGCATTCGCCAATATATCAAAAAACTCGCCCAAACGTTGACCTTTCATAGGATTCTATAGGATAATAAAATATCTAAAATAATTCAAAAAGGCTTGCGTGAAAGGCATAATACTGGCGGCGGGGTCTGGAACAAGGCTTTATCCCGCTTCTCTTCCCATTTCAAAAATATTGTTGCCAATCTACGATAAGCCCATGATTTATTATCCCTTATCAACTCTCATGCTTGCGGAGATTAGGGATGTTTTAATAATAACAAATCAATCGGATCACGCGGCTTTCAAAAGGCTCTTAGGGGACGGTTCTCACCTCGGCATAAATATTCAATATTCTATCCAGCGCGTTCAACGCGGGATAGCCGACGCTTTCATAATAGCCGAGGAATTTATAAACCGGGAAAACGTCGTTCTTATTCTCGGAGACAACGTATTTTACGATCCGTCCTTTCCAACCCTACTAAAAAACATAATAAAGCGAAGCGACGGAGCCACAATCTTAGGACATAAAGTGAGCGATCCGAAAAGATTTGGAGTAGTTGAATTCGACGAAAATCGGAAGGTAATCTCGCTTGAAGAAAAACCTGAGAATCCCAAATCTTCGTATGCGGCCACAGGCTTGTATTTTTACGACGACCGCGTCTGCGAATATGCGAAACAAGTCGTTCCGTCTAGCAGAGGCGAACTTGAAATCACAGACTTAAACAAAATATACATGCGAAATGGAAAACTCGGCGTCGAACCTCTCGGCGACGAATTTACTTGGTTTGACACGGGAACCCACGATTCTATACTCCTGGCAAGCAACAAAATAAAAGAATTGGAATTAAAAAACAAAATGAAAATCGGTTGCATAGAGGAAATAGCGCTCAAGCAAAAATTCATTTCCGCCGAAGATTTAACGCGGAATATAAATAAATATAAAGACAACGGTTATTACGATTACCTTAAAGAGCTGGTTAAAAACTCATGATTTTAGAACTTCAAAACATAGGCGTAAAATTTAAATCCGGCGATTCGTTTATCAATGTTTTAAACGACGTAAATTTCTCTATTAACAAAGGAGAAAGCGTTAGCCTTGTCGGCCCAAGCGGAACGGGAAAATCAACTTTGCTTCAAGTATCCGCTCTTCTCGAAAAACCGACGAGCGGAGAAGTCGTCGTACACGGAAAACGTACAAGCGATTTATCCGACGACGAAAGAACGAAAATCCGTCGTGAAAATATCGGATTCGTATACCAGTTTCATAACTTACTCCCCGAATTTTCCGCTTTGGAAAACGTTATGATTCCGTCTCTTATAAACAATACGCCTCGGGAAATCGCTAAGCAGAAAGCCTTAGACTTGCTTGATAAAGTCGATATGAGCCATAGAGCGAATCATAATTCAAAAACTCTATCGGGCGGAGAACAGCAAAGAATCGCTATCGCAAGAGCGTTAGCAAACGATCCAGACATAATAATTGCGGACGAGCCGACGGGGAATCTTGATCCGACCAATGCGGAAATAATCTTTAATCTGTTCCTTTCGCTTGTTAAAAACAATGGAGCTTCGCTCTTTATGGCGACTCATAACATTGAATTTGCAAAAAGATTAGATAGACTAGTCGCGATTTCCAACGGAACAATTAATAATTAAATCTAAAATATTTACGGTCTTTTCTGATTAAAAGCAAATAACTCAAAAAACGTTATTCTTTAAATACGTAAATCGATTACGCTAAAAAATCAATACGCAAAATATGCATTGCAACAATAAGAGCCGCCCATGCCCCGGCAGTTCTCCAAGATAGGAACAGCCTAATAGTCGGCTGTGTCTTAATGATTTCTTCCTCAGAATGCATATAACCTCTTATTTCTTAGGCTAAAGAATATTTGCGCCTTCGAGGGGATTTCTAGATTATAATCACAACAGTCTTCAACCGCTATCTCCTCTTTTTTGCTATAATATTTACTTGAGAACTATTTCTTAGCGCTTCTTAGCATCATAACTTTTAAAATATGGTTGCAAACCATCCGAAATTCGGCGTTTACTCTATCGCATATGCTGAGGATTTAGCGGGCAACATCCGCGATGTTTAGCCATATCTGTATTATGACCGATATTTCCTTGAAACAACCTTTAACTGCTTTTTTAATCTCCCGGCAGTATGCTTTTTTATACTAGGAAACAAGCCAAATAATAAATATTGACTGCTAATCTCATTCCAAAGACAACGTGAAAACGACTGATTCATTAACCTTCAAATACAGTGTTTAGCTGGCGATTAACCCTATAAAAACTTGCGAACTTCGGAATATCTTTCAGCCTTCTAGCTCCGATATATCCCATACAAGAACGAATCCCGCCTAATATTTCATCGTTTATATCGTCGATCGAACCTTTGTATGGAACCTCTACTAAACGACCTTCCGAAGCCCTATATTTAGGCATTCCATTATAAAACTTTTTCTGAGCGTATTCGGAACTCATGCCGTAAAATATCTTGTATTTCTTCCCGTTTTTTTCAATAACTTCCCCGTCGGCCTCGGATGCTCCAGCATAATAGCCGCCTATCATAACAAAATCGGCTCCCGCTCCAAGCGCTTTGCAGACGTCTCCTGGGCAAGTTATGCCGCCGTCGGCGCATACCATTCCTCCCACGCAGTGAGCCGCCTCGGCGCATTCTATAACAGCGGACAATTGAGGACGCCCGACACCTGTTATTCTTCTAGTTAAACAAGCCGAACCCGGCCCAATTCCAACCTTCACAATCGAAGCCCCAGATAAAATCAAATCTTCCGTTATATCGCCGGTAACGACGTTGCCAACCATCAGCGGCCCTTCATAACCCATTTCTCTTAGAGTTACTACAAGTTTCTTCACCGGCGGAATATACCCGTTTGGAACATCGATACAAATTGAAACTTTGGGATCGTACGCTATCGCGCGTTTAGCAATATCGATATCCCGCTCCCTTAATCCAATCGATAAAAAAACCGACGGCTTTTGCTCGGGATTAACGCTTGATAAAAATTCCTCTACCTGTTCGTAATTATAATGTTTATGAAGACAAGAAAATAAATTCTTACCCAGCATTTTCTTTGCTATTTCAAAAACTCCTACCGTTCCCATATTCGCGTTTATAATACCGGTTCCGGATACTTGAACGTTAGAGTGAAGAAACGAGTAAACTCTAGTTAAATCGGCGTCCGATCTTGAAATAACAGTAGAACGCTTAGGCCTTAATAAAACGTCTGGAAAATCCAACTGGATGTCGTCGTACATCCTCATAGCAAAACAATCCTAAATAAAAATTTATCTCTTACTCCAACTTATAAAACATAGCATATACACAGCTAAAAAGTCAATTTCTATTCCTCATTAGCCAAAGTTTTTTAGGAGACGCTCGCTCCAGAAACGTCAAACCTAGTTAAAAAAACAAAGACCGAATTAACGATTTATTAACCAATCCTTTTTAAAATGAAAATATCGAGAATAATTCCGCAAAGGATTTAAAATGAGCAAACCGTTTTCATCGACAATAATGTTTTTAGTTATTTCCACATTAATCGCCGACTTTCCTATATGTCTTGGAAGTAGCGAAGATAAAATTATCGCCGCTGGCGAAGGAAAAACGGAGGTCGCTCCCGTCGCGGAGAAAACAACCGCTCAAAGCATCCTTCCTGAAAAGAAATACAACGAACTAGCCACATTTGAAAATTTTGATAAAGTCGTTAATCGAACGTTTCTTGTAGAACCGTTAAGACAAATCAGCGATAATTCATGGCTCATTATGGCCGATTTTATAAAACTCTTAAAATCAATCGATTGGAAAGGGAAACAAAATCTAGATGCGGTTATTATACAAGACGCTGTCGCAGCGTTGATTCTTAATCCGGGGCAAACCCTAGTCGCCTCTATTTTCGTCGAGTTTTTACAAAAAGAGTTTTCTAAAGCGAATGAAAATATGTTGCAAGTTTGGGACTCGATTATTAAGCTAGAATCGACTTTAGGAACAAATAATTTTTCATCTGTTTTTTCTTGGCTTCCAATCGTATTCAACGGCGAACGTTTTGAAATCCGATTCGACGTTTTTTCCAGAAACGCATTGAACGAACTTAAGAGATTATCGGATAAATTCAACACCTTTCTCAATAATTTAAAGGGCAAGAATGCAAAAGAGAAAATAAGCTCTCTAAACGAGCTAAAGAAAATGTTCCCAGGAGATAGAGCGAAAAAGATACCGGATTTGCATAACAATAGAAACAGCACTGCGCAAACAAAATGCGTAAGCATTATCGCAATATTAAACAATCTAATTAAAGTTATGGCGAACCAATAGTTTAAAATTGGGGAAATTATCTTATAACTTGGATCAGCAAAAATAACGTCGTATTTTCTCCTTCCGCAGGCTTATTATATTTGGGAATCATTCCCCAATACCTTATAAATAACGGTTGTATACGAGAAACCTAATTGAAATGAGCAACAAGATCATTACTGATTAAAATTGATTAATTACAAATGAGGTTTTAAGGCGTTAGGGTATGATTTCCAATTTCATTTGTAGTTAATAGATTCTGATTATCAACGAATTTCACCTTTTTCGATAGTGTCTTTTATACGAATTACCGTTTTACTGGATATCATGGGGACGATTCTGGCCATATTTATTGTTAAAAACTTTACCTCAATACATTAATGGGAATCATATCCTGACATCCCGTCAATTTCATTTATAGTTAATTCCCGTTGACAACTTTAGCGACAACTCGGTCCTATTTTTGCGCATAAATCTTGCTTACAGAGCATCAGGAGATGATATTGAATTTATTACCGTTATGGAATGATTCTTTATAAATGGGGCAGAGAGCATTGCGAATACAGCTACTCGGACAATAATTTTGATGAAATCTCTTAAAAACAAAAAACCAGGCGGCGCCTTACTATATGCCAAAAAGATTCCTGTTAAAAAGCAACGGCTTTTTATATCAATTACATTTTCTCATAGTACAAGAATGCTATAAGAGCTTATTCCGCAACCATATAGTTTAGCCAGTCGCCAACGTAAAACTCTTTAATTAAAAAGCCAACCTCTAGATTTTTCAAATACTCTTTTTCATATTTCTCTTGACTATCCGCACTCTACGGAGCAGCTTGCTATATACCAAGCAAAATTTCGCTCTCTTATTAAAATGCCCAGAAATTACGGGAACCTTTTCTGCTGAGTTTCTTTTATGTAAACCGTCGTTTATATGGGATATCGAGCAGAAATTTCATTTGTCTCCCATTAAATTCTAGGATGTACGGCGAAAATTTTAAAGCACGATTTTATAAAAGAATTGTCTTAAATATCGTTGCAAATTGCATAAATTTTGTCACGATAATTTGTTTGGTTGAAAACCCTAGTTTTGCCTATCTTATGGTTTAAATAGGAAATCATTCCCTAACGGCCTAAGAGTTGCCTATAAGCGGCGATTCCCGAAAAGATTAAGCGTAGAGGCATTTTTACACAGTTTCTTGTCCGTAATTCGCTAGAAAATGTTCGCTAAGGAATATAATTTCGCTGATGGCCGCATATTTTTGCATGGCTTTCCCTTCCCTACGTATGCCTTCTATGTTGTCAAAAACTGAGTCGAGGCCGCAACTGGTAAGATTCAGCCAAAAGGAAGCGTTAATCATTTTGCTTACCGCTCCTGATAATCCCGTTAATCCCCCAGCCAACAGGGATAACGATTTGCCTATCGTTAATAGAGTCTTTTTAGAATGTTCGCCTTTCCCTATTTGTTCCGTTAAGGTTGAGAGTCTGGTTAGCATTAGTCTGTCGCCTTCATCTAGTCTTTCGACGTCGGTATTAGCTATTACAGACGTCGCTATGTCAATCAACTTGTCTGTTTCAATTCCTGGGACGAAAGAGCTTATGTCGGATAGAGTCATTTTTGATTTTGCTTCTGGGTTGAATTCGTTTATTAAATCAAGAATCGGTTTGCCAAAATGATTTTCAAGATATGTTCCTAGCCCCCATGAAATTCCTTTTCCAACATATAATCCCGTTAGTATTTCACCATAAATTGAACTCTCTGGATGAGCTATGCTAAAACATTTGATTACGCTGCAGGCCGCTCCGACTAATAATTGTATTCCAAATACTGTGTTTCCAATGAAAGCGGAATGCGTCATTCTACCGTAATACGCAGATGGATTTGGCAGATCGTATAGGTTTTCCATTGATTTTATTCCAAAGTCGAGTCGAGGATATTTGCTCTTAAATTCCTGCAATTTTTGATCAATTGCAAAACTAGGAGTTTCTTCTTCAATACAACTATGAACAATTTCTCCTATATTAAAAGAAGCGCGATCTTGTAAATCGGCTTGTCCTTCCGTATAAAGAGGAGGCGCGGCTATGCGGCTATCCTTTGGTGCTGAAGAGCTGCATTCACCCAAGTTTCCAAGAGCAAAGAATATTGTTAATATTAAGATTTTCATTTTCTGCATTATATTATCGCATAATTCAACTTGCGCTAAGTATTACTGTATAATATAAAGATTAAAAAATTATTAATTGAACGAGTCCAATAATCGTCTAAGCGATATGAAATCTCTAAAAGCGACGGCTTTTTGCCCAGGGGAACGTAATAAATACGCAGGGTGAAACGTCGCGATAGTGTCAATTCCGCGATAAGCGTTTTTTCGTCCGCGAATTTTAGAAATCGAATCCGATGTGTTTAATATTGTTTTAACGGCGACTCCTCCAAGCAGCAGTAAAATCTTCGGATTTATTAGGGCTATATGTCGCTCGACATAAGGCAGGCAAAGAGAAAGCTCGTCGGTCGACGGCGTTCTATTGCCAGGCGGCCTCCAAAAAAGCACGTTGGAAATATATACCTCGGAACGCTTTAGTCCTACCGCTAACAACATATTATTTAGCAATTGGCCGCTTTGCCCAACGAACGGCTTGCCTTGTTCGTCTTCTTCTTGCCCTGGCGCTTCGCCGATTATCATTATATCGGAGTCTGGAGAACCGTCTGAGAACACGGTATTTTTCGCCATTTTTTTGAGGGGACAATCTATTTTAAGCACGGCGTTTCTTAAATCGTCTAAATTAGAAAAGTCTAGAGAATTAGGGAAAGAATAGCTCTCCTGTTTTTCTTGTTTTTGAATGCGAGGCTCCGTAGAATCGGGTTTATAGAATAAATAATCGATTCCAAACATTTTGTACCATTTGGTTAAGAAATCGATTTGTCGCAGGTCTTTTTTCATGACAAGAATTATAACGCATGCGGTCGCCAAAGTAAATTTGATGCTGAATATTATTGGGAAGACGGCCGATGGATATCATGAGATTGAAAGCGTATTCGTTTTTTTGCCTGATATTTTCGATGTTTTAGAATTTGATACGGAACGAGAATTTGACGAGACGGCTGGAAACATTCCAGAAGTTCCCGCCTGCGACAATTCCATAAAAAAAGCGGCGAAGATATTGAGAAATAATTTTAACGAACCGCTGCCGCATGTCTCTTTAAACAAAAGTTTGCCGATTGCCGGAGGAGTAGGCGGAGGTTCGAGCGACGCCGCGTGTTTCGTTAATACGATTTTCGATATATGGGGTTTCGCTCAAGACGAGAAATTAAAATATCTCGACGCGTTTACAGAGTTAGGGACAGACGCTCGAATATTTCTTTTTAAATATTTCACGAACAGCGACGCTTTATATTTTTGCGGAGGTTTAAAGGGAATAACGAAGCCTATCGACCTGGGCTTAAATAACTGCTATGTTCTTCTCGTGAATAACGGTAGTAAAATTTCCACAAAATTAGTTTATGAAAAGTTTAAAGAACCGTTTCTCAATAAAATAGGAAGCGAAAACATTAACTTTGATCTTCTGAAAAACTTTAGCAATTCGTTACAAAATGCGGCTGTATCGCTTGAAAATTCGTTAAAGCAAATCTTATGCGATATAGAATCTACAAAACCTATATTTTGCGGCGTTTCAGGCTCGGGGACAACGTGTTTCGGTTTTTACGATAACTTTGAAATTTTAAAATCGGCTGCCAATGCATTAAATTATAAATTTGTGAAAACAACGGGGCTTGCTTAAAACTGTCGAGAAAAAATTTATGCAGAAATGCAACTTTTTTTTTTTTGATTAAAATTCAGATTGTTATTGAGAAGAAGTTATAAGCGAGAATGTATAAAATTCAAATAGGAATGTAAATTTTATG
Source organism: Holosporales bacterium (assembly GCA_031262205.1). Classification (GTDB taxonomy): domain Bacteria; phylum Pseudomonadota; class Alphaproteobacteria; order RUG11792; family RUG11792; genus JAISID01. Next base: position 59,981 of record JAISID010000020.1, read on the forward strand.
GAAGAACAATGAAGATTAGTAAAGTTTTAGTTACTAGCTTATTACTCGCGCCTTTCGCTTTTGTAGCAGGGGCAGAAGGAGCAGCTTGCAACGACGGAGGAGGCTATGTTCAGTTAAACGGTGGAGTCTCAATAGGCAGAGTTAAGATCGATTCTCGCGGTAGAAAAGGGACAAAAGCTCAAACAAAAAAACTGACTGGTATGTCTAAGGCTGCTACTGCTGCTGGTACTGCTGCTGCTGCTGCTGCTGCTGCTGGTACTGCTGCTGCTGCTTTTAATACTGCTTATAACACTACTGCGTCCACCTACGCACTTATGTACAAAGGAAAAAATGCAAGCACAAAGAAAACTAAAGGTCAGCCTACATTTGAACTCTTGTTTGGTTATGATTGGAGACTTAACGATGTTAGATTTGGAGTCGACTTAGGTATGGGAACGAGATTGGGGAAAAATAAGCAATACTACCAAGGAAATAATCTTATATCTAAATATGTTGCTCCATTTGCAAACTACATCACTGTTAAGAATCTATGGTATGGACTTTTAAAGCTGAATGTTGGATATCATTTTACTCCAGTATTAATCGGATACGTTACCATAGGTTTAGAGGCGCATCAAACAAAGGTTAGCTCTTCGTCCGTAGACACACATAAATGGTGTAAAAATCTTAAAAAAGATACAGCCAAAAAAGTGAGATTTAACCCTACGGTAGGAGCAAAACTTGTTTGGCAGATAGACGATTCTTGGTACTCAGCACTTGCATATGATTGGCACCTTAGAAGCAATCTAAAAGTTCCTAAGAAAATGGGTAAGAAAGCGAATAATAATCCAACAGACCTTGTAAAAGGCAACATTAATAAAATAAAAGCTCAATATCATTCGATAACGCTTGGTGTTGGATACAGATTCTAATTATAGAAGTTAGATCTATGAAACCTCTTTCTAAATTTTTCAGAAAGAGGTTTCCTTTTATACATAGAAAATCTATCTTTTCAAAATTATTTCATCATGAACAGTAAAATAAATTTGTATTATCTTACTTGTTATTTAGCCAGGGAAATCAGAAGGATTTTCCCACTTAGGATTTCTGAAGATTCAACTTTATAAATTAAAAAGAATCATTGCATTATACGCATTACAAACGATTTGTAATTTATGAAACATAATTAAAATCGGACTCATCCCCTCGCATGCAGTAATAATCTTAAAAGTACAATCTTATAAATAAATTACTTAAAATGCTTATAAGGAATCGCCCCCTGATATCCTATACATTTCATTTGTAGTCTTATTTTTTGCGTACAAATCTTGTTCACAGAACATCGGAAGATGATTTCCATTAAAATAAGTAATCTTATAGAGTTTTTATTTTCTAGCAGCATTCTCTTTTATACAGAAAGCGAATACTGTAGCTACGATTGTGGTTCCGATAAAGAATAAAAACGCGCTGCGGTACATCGCGACGTTATATAAAGGATGTCCCTCTAACGTTACAAGTCCGTTTCTGAAAAAGTCTAGCAGCTTTCCTAAGAGAGGTTGAAATACAATTCCGCTCGACATAATGATAGCATTCATAAAGCCCGCCGCCGTTCCGCCAAATTCTTGAGGGACGTAACGATAAGCGATTGGGAAAGCCAATATATTCGCTCCCGTGCATACTCCTCCGGCAAATAACAATGCCAGACATGTATAGAAGTTTATAGCGTCGCTATACAACGCCGACCAAAATAGGAAAATGCTTGCTACGCTAAATATAATAATGGTTTTTTTGTGACTGTTAATTTTTTCAGCTATCCATGCCGAAACTATGCTGCCAAGACCGAATCCTATGAATATAAATATTGACGAAACGGCGGCTTTCGCAGTCGATATTTCAAATCTCTTCTCTATAAATGGAGTAATCCAAAGTTCGGCTAAGGCGCTTAACGTGAGATACGACATAGCTCCGTAAAGGCCGACAATCCAAATTTTTGAGTTTTTTAATATTATTTTTAATCCGTCGAATACCCGAGCTTCTGTCTTTTCAGATTTGTTATTTTTCATAAACAGAAGCGCTAAGACAATCAGAAGAATACCGAAAGACGCGATTGCGTACGTGGCGTTTCGCCAGCCGATTGAATTTACCAAACAAGCGGTTGGGGTCGCTCCTAAAATTCCGCCGAAACAGCCTAAGCACATTGCTATTCCCATCAACATCGATTGTTTTTTAAGTTCGAATAAATCCGTTATAACTTTGCTGCAACATATGAATCCTGGAGCCGAGGCTAATCCGACTAAAAATCTTCCTGCTTTAAGTTGCGTTAAAGATTCGGCCGAGCCGAAGAGAAACGTTCCTATTATTAAAAGAGCGCAACTAACTAACACTATAGTTTTGGCTCCGAGTTTATCCGTTATGATCCCATATGGAATTTGCATTATAACATACGGTACATACGCTATTGAAACTATGGTTCCAAGAACGGAAGAAGTAATTCCAAATTCGCTTATTAAATCGTTGGTTAGAACGCTCGGCTCGACTCTTATAACGTAGATATAAAGATAAAACATCCAACAGATTATAAGCGATAAAATCGCAACGTTTCGTTTATCGGATTTAGACATAAAAACTCGATATTGCCATAAAAACTATATTCTAGTATAAAAATTTATGAATTGTCTATAGCTATTTATTTGCCCTCTCTCGGCGTTTAACAATTAGGCGAAAGACTTACTAATCAGCCGGATTTAAAAGAGGAGATGCCTTGGGAGAAATGTTGCGTTGGCAGCGAGACGATGATTTTATATAAGAAATGCGAACGGAAAGAACGATTCGCTAATTGAAATTGGTTAGTCGTAGATAAAATTTCTAAGACGTTAAGGAATGATTTTCTGGAAACTGCAGCATAATTATAAGCAGACTCATCCCCTAGCAGCGACTAGATAAGCCGAGGTTTTATAAATAAACCGCCGCAATGATGTTTTCCAATACGGCTAGCTTATTGGCTCGGTTAGCTCGCCTCTCCAGAATACTGACGTTAACGGTAAGAAACTAGACCTATAAGACAGAAAAGCCCCCCGATAATATTTATCTTTTGGAACGAGAGAAACGAGACCGATTTATAAAGCGACTTGTCAAGGGCGTGAGAGCCGAGCAAAGCGAAGCGTCCCTTGACAACCGACGCGTAGTAAATCGGTAT
>JAISID010000032.1 GCA_031262205.1 Holosporales bacterium
GGGGCGGCGGCTGCCGCAGTATTAACTGCGGCCGAGCTGCGAAGCTCGGGTTCGGCGAAGCCGCCGAACAAGCCGCCGCCCTCTCAAATTGAAAATCGTCCTCCGACACCCTATAAATAGTAGTTGTATACGAGAAACCCAACTGAAATGAGCAAAAAAATATTACCGATTAGAATTGATAGCTACTGAGGTTTTACGGTGCTAAGGAATGATTCCCTATTTTTTAGTTGGAAGAGAAAATAAACCTTGTCGGCAACCGACAATTAACAGCCTTGTTTCTTGCGTACAATCGTTGTTTGTACGGTCTAGGAAAACAATTTCCTAAAATCGATCCTGCCGAGAAACCGTTGCGCCTGAATATTGCAAAGTCGCGCTTCTACTCTTTAACGATAATATCTTCCGGATTACAATAATTTAGAATAATACGGCATCTCTCTTCTAATAAATCAAGGTCTAGCGAATCGTTCGACAACAGGGCGACGCGTCTCTTCAAAACTTCAAAATCTTCTTTAAGGCTTTTTAATTTCTCCGCTTGCATCGCGCTTTGACGTTTTATTTGAATATACGACAAAAGCCCGTTTTCCCCGTTAATCGCATGGAAAAGAAAATATAGTAAAACGACGCCCATAAAAGCCGTCGCGCAGACTAGCTTAAAATTATTGGAAATTCTGGCAAAATATTTATATATCTTCATATTGTGAAAAGACCTGAAAAGCTATGAAACAATTCAGGTCTTTCTTGTAAAAATTCTTTTGAATTAATCGACTGTCGTCTCTGTACGACGGTTTTTCGCATGAGCCTCTTCCGTAGTTCCAGTGTCGACAACTCTTTCTTTACCATAAGAAACGGTTGTGATTCTGTCTTTCTCGACTCCATTTTTAGCCAATTCTTTTGCGGTTGAATTTGCGCGGGCTTCTCCCAGAGCTTGGTTGTATTCCGCAGTTCCTCTGACGTCGGCGTGTCCTGCGACCGTTGCTTTTGTTCCCGTGTAAGTCTTAAGCCAGCAAGCCTGAGCGTCGATACGCTTTTTGGCGGCGTCTGAAAGAGCGGAACTATCGAAGTCAAAATAAACTGTGTTTGGAACGTTCGCGGCAAAATCCTCTGCCGAACCCGGCTTCGCTTTCCCGCCGTCGACTCCGCACGTGCAAGAACAAGCCGCCAAAACAAGAGGCGTCGCCGCCATTAATCCTAACAAAACTCTTCTATTCATAATCCTATCCATCCTTAAAATAAAATTTATTCTACAACTAATATATAGTATATCAAACTTTTTAAACCAACTCCAAGCAGATGATAACAATTGGGCAAATATTTTTGGATAATTTTACGAAAAGTGTTGCTTCTAAAACACGCATATATAAGTTCGACATACTGCGAATCTATAATGACTTGCCTTATTGCTATTTCTTGTTCCAAACTGAAAATAAGGCTTAACGAACATCGTTCGGGGCAAGGCCGTCTTCTCAGAGTAACTTTCAAGCGTAAGTCGTTTTGAGTTAGGGTCTACGAACCTGCTTTAAAATCAACCTGAAAGATTCAATAAAAAGAAATCGGATTTCCTGCGTCTTATTTATTGCTGGGCGAAAATTAAATAAAATTCCCTTAACGCGCGCGACATGCGATAGATAAACCAGGGACTTATGAATAAATTACCGCCAAGGAAATTGCTCGCGACTCTCTTCTCGAAGTTTGTGGAAGCGTAAAACGGCAGGAGAACGAATCTTGCGCTTCCTACCGTTGATATATAATATGTTTATGAATAATTGACGACTATATACCGGCGTTAACGGTAAGTAAGCGACGTTGAAGACGCAAACCTTCCCATAATAATATTTATCTTTTGGAACGAGAATATCTCGCCCGATTTATAGAGCGACTTGTCAAGGGCGTGAGAGCGAGCGAAGCGAAGCGTCCCTTGACAAGTTACGCGTGATAAATCGGTATAATCGAAGTGAGCCAAAAGAGAAATATTATAAACTCTTCTATGGTCTCAGTTGTAATAAACTATGTTCCTTGTATAGGACTGTTGTTTGTAGCGGTATCAGAGAGGGCGGTTCCGATTTTAAATTTTCTCAGCCGCATAAATCTTTGCGTAAATCCACATAAATCATGCGGCGTAAATTCCCAGTAAATTATGCTGCGAGAAGTTCCCCCAAAAGCCGTCTGAGATTTAAGCCGTCGTTTTATTTTGCGACTCTATTATTACAATATCCATTATGTCGGGATGAGGCATATTAGTTCGTTGCATCCAATCGACTCCCAAGGTTTCCGTCCGTTGCCTTTCGTCGTCTTTATCGCAATTGCATCTCACGTTTATGTCTTCCACTTTAAAAACGTCCGAAGCCAAAACGGGAAATTGCATTAGAATAATTGCCGCGAATAATTTTTTCATATTGTAATAAAACGCGATTGTATGTTAAAATATTACAATAGAAAGGTTAATTTTTAGTTAATTCTCGGTTCTCGTCGGTATCCTGATTCTCGCCGACATGATCAAAAATTTCTTGCGGTTTAGGAGCGGCTAACAACGCGTTCAGCTCTTTCAGAGTTTCTTTTAAAAGGCGCGTGATTTCGTTTATAGAATCTCTCTTTTCTTTAATTATTTTCCTTAACAACAACAAAGCGTCTTGTATAGCTTTCTTCTTTCCCGTTATAAATTGGATTGTATTCGGAGCTGTTTTATCTGATTTCTCAATGGAATCCAAATCTTCCGTTAGCTTCGTTAAATCGTTGTTAACCGAATCGAAACTCCTAGAAAATATTCTGTTTATTTTTTCAATAGACTCAATATTATTTTGCAACGACCGAGCCAAGCAGCTAAACATTGTGAAAATGAAATAGCTGGGGATCGTCGGTTTGTTTTCAAACGGCGACCTAATTATTAAGGTTATTAAATCGTTTAAAATCTTTGCTTCCTCGTCGGAAACGTATTCTCTGAGTTGCCAAGTAAAATTTTCGAGAATATTTTGGGCTTGGCTTTGAGTTAAAGGTTTTGCGTAAGGTTCCTTTTGAACGATCTTAATTAAACCGCGAGGCGAACTTACCGCTAATTTCGTAAAGGAAAGTAAGAGAGAAGATTTCTTAAGCTCGTTTGCAAATTCGGGGAGTAAATCCTCCAACTTAGCCGTCGATTCTAGAAGCTCGTCTGGCGTGTCGACGCTTTTGTCGGACAAGGCGAAATTTTTAACGACCGTTAAAAGATCGGACGCGCCTTCAAAACCGCAGCTCCTTAGAGGCTGATCGCCTAAAAGCTCGCTTATCCTATCTCCCGTTTCTTCCAGGAGCTTAAAATTTTGATCGACAATCGTTTGTTCGGCTTCTTGAGGTTTCTTATCTTTTCGAGGCTTCTCTTGCTTTTTATTTTTCCCCTGAAGCAAACTTTTTAATTCTATGATTTCTTCCTTTAAAGCGTCTATGTCGGATTGAGTATTTAACCGTACCTGTTCTCCTTCCGGAGTCGTAAGGACGACATAATCCGATTGCTTTAATCTTTTAGGCTTTTCCTGATTGACGTTTCCTCGACCGACGGCAAAAGCGACGGTTCCTTCAAGAGCGCAATCGATCGATAAGAATAAAAAGACAACGTATCGAAAAAACGACATTGTTTTAAAACGCCTCCCCAAACTTAGAACGGCAAAAACGCCGTCTTATTTTCACTGTATACGAAACCGATTAAAAATTAGTTAACATTTGAACAAAATTCTATAAAGTATTGTAATAGCCGACTATACTAAGGCTTTCTATTGTTTTCTTAAACTTTTAACGCGATCCAAAAAAAAGCAAAATGTTTCACGTGAAACATTTTGCTTTTTTGATATCCTCAAGTCTTCTGAATTTAACGTTGATTTCCCAGCGAAGTTTCGTTTTGACTAGTCAATGCTAACATTGTGAAAATTAAAAATGTTTCACGTGAAACATTTTTAATTTTTATATGCTCGGGTCGTTTAAATATAATGCGTTTTGTTATTGTCAATAATTTCAAAAAATAATCGGTTTATATCATAAAGTTTCAATAGAAATATTATCTTGCCCAAGTTATTTTTCCCGATTTCTTTAATTTATGCTACAATTGCCATAATAAAATCTCGTTTTACCAATCTAAAATGTCGACGCGTTTATTTACTTTATTATTAATCGCTTTTTCTTCCTTTTGCGCTCAAGCTCTAAATATAGAAATAACCAGGGGAAATATCGCCCCCGACCCAATTGCGATTGTAGACTTTTACGATAAATCTGGAAACGATTCTTCCGATGGTTCCGAGGTGGCCGAGATTGTTAGGAACGATCTTGAGACATCCGGACTTTTTATTTCAGTCGATCCAGCTTCATTTTTAGAGTCTAAACAGACTCTCTGCCAAAACGGAGCGAATATAAAAAACTGGAACATCATTAACGCGAGATTTTTGGTCCATGGGAAAATAACATCGAATATCACCGTGGAATTCGAGCTAATCGACGTTATAACCGGCAATAGAATGCTGTCGTTAAAAGTTAGCGGCTCAAAGGCTAAGATTCGTAGAATCGCTCACGCGATTTCAGATTTCATTTATGAGAGAATCACCAATGAAAAAGGGTATTTCAACACTCAAGTAATATATGTCGAAACTTCCGATAACAGAATCCCTTCCAAAAGGAAAACGCGACTAGTTCGTATAGACCAAGACGGATTTAATAGAAAGCCTCTTACGGATGGGAAAGAACTAGTAACGACCCCTAGGTACGCCGCCGATGGAAAAACGATAGCGTACATATCGTACAGCGATAAAGCAAAAGACGTTCTTGGCAAATCCGCGCACGTCTATATTATGAATCCAGAAACCGGCTCGTCAAAACTTATGATTGGAAAAGATTTAATGAAATTATTAATTAGGAAGAATCACGGCGCTCCGGTTCAGATGACGTATGCCCCTAGATTCTCGCCCGACGGCGAAAACGCGGTTCTAGCTATTATCATAGACGGCAAATCGGCAATTTATACGATAAACTTCGCGACAAATAAGTTGACTCAGCTTACGGAGCATAGTTGCATAGATACTTCGCCTGGCTTTTCGAACGACGGAAATAAAATAGTTTTCACGTCGAACAGACAAGGTCGCGAGGCGATATATACGATGGATTCCGACGGCGCGAACGTCACGAGAATAAGCCGTGGAGAAGGTAAATATTCTCAGCCGACTTATTCTCCAAGAGGGGATTTAATAGCGTTTTCAAAACAAATCGGAGGGCAATTCTTCATAGGCGTCATGAAAGAAGACGGTTCTGGAGAAAGGTTGATTACCAGCGGATATCTAGTCGAGTCTCCTTGCTGGGCTTCAAACGGAAGATATATAATCTATTCCACAGAGACTGGACCCGGAGCGAAAGCAAAAATAGCCGTAGTCGATATTACGGGACGTCATACAAGAATGATTAATACCGACGGAGACGCGTCGTACCCAGCATGGTCTCCAATTGACAAAACTAAGTAATTCTCCAATGATTGCCGAATTATCTTTGAGATTATGGCGAGAAGCGGGCGTGGGAAAAGGAGTTAGTCAAATGAGAAAATTAGGAAAAATTATTTTAGCCGTAGGGGCGACGGCGTTCATTATATGGAAACGGTGCTCTATAGCGCTCTTTTACGCTATAAATAGAGGGGAGTCTTTTGGAAGCGTTTGTAGCCCCGCTAGTTTATTTAGTATTCGCTGCGGCGGTCGGATCGATATACGGCGCGATATGGACATTCCGCCGTATATTTGCAAGACTTAAGAAGTTTAGAAAATATCGGCTTTACGAGGAAACGGCGGCGTTCGGCTTAGCGTTAGGCTGCTTCTGCAAGGTTGCCAAGATAGAGGAGGGAACGGCGAAGCGCGCGGTCGCAAAACCAATCGTAGAACCGTACGAGAAGAACTTAAAATTTTGGGCTGCGTTTTTGAGCAGACGAAGACGACTATAGGCATTGCGACGCCGACGGCCTAAGAAATCCTCTTTTATAATATATCGTCAAAAAGGTTCCAAGCGACTTGAAAAGGAGCTTTAATATCTGGAGATATATTTTTCTCGCCTTTGCAATAACTAAATTTTAGCAAACTGTTCTTTGACGTTTGGCAAGCGTTGGTTTTGTATATGAGGAAACATGGCTGAAGGTTAAGGAACATTAGTATTCTAAGATGTTATAGGTTGTAAAATTATTTACAAACATACATATTAAGATCTCATTTTTAAGGGCGGCGGCTTTCGCAGTATTAACTGCGAGCGAGCTATGAAGCTCGGGTTCGGCTTCGCCGAACAAGCCGCCGCCCTCTCAAATATAATATTTCTCTTTTGGCTCGCTCGATTATACCGATTTATCACGCGTAACTTGTCAAGGGACGCTTCGCTTTGCTCAGCTCTAAAGCCCTTGACAAGACGCTTTATAAATCGGTCGAGATATCCTCGTTCCAAAAGATAAATATTATTGGGGAGCTTTTCTGTCTTATAGTCCGGTTTCTCGTCGTTAACGCCGGTATTCTGAACTTTGGGAAGGAACAGACTAATACGCTAAACGTTACTAAATGGGGAATCATTTGCAGCTGATTCCTGTCGGCAACTTGGCGCGATAACTTTTCTTTACGGTTATATTTTTTTTACATACAAACCTCGCTCATAGGAGGCTAGGGAACGCTCCTCATTTATTCGCTGAACGATGAAAACGATTCCAAAATGTATTTATTAATTCCGGTTAGCAATGGTTTTTCCCCCATTCTTTTTTAACTGCGTTTCTTATATCTAAATAGCGCTTGCGTTTTGTTGAAAACTTCGCTTTAGCAAGTTTTGTTTTTTAAAACTATTTCATGCAATAGTTGTTATTGCGTACAACCATTTAAGGATATTAGAGGAGGCGATTTATTTGTCGCTATATGCTTTTCTGTATTTGCCAAGGCCGCTGAATACTTCGCCCCAAACTCCTGCGTTTTTGCCTTGCGTTTCCGTTTTATCGCTTACGGTTTTTATAGATTGTTCTTCCGCCCCTTTGCTTACGGCTTTAACTACTCCGTTTTTATTAAACGAAACAATCACCGTTTTTTGATCTACGACTTTTGGGTCTAAAAATCCATTTTTCTCAGTTCGCTTCGAAACGTAATACCAGTTGTAGCTTCCGTCGTCCGCAATAATAGACGATCTTATAGTCGGCGAGCCTAGTTTTTCAAAAACCGTTTGTTCGTCGTCTTTTCCGACTAGTATCTTACTAAATGCGGCAGGCTCGATAACGTATCCTCGATTCATAGTGATCTTTTCGCAAGCGGATACGCAAAGAATCATGATTACGACTGTGATATTTCTTCGCCAACCGCGCGCTATACGTTTTAATTCTAATGCCATTATTTTTTACAAGGAAACTTCCACCGATTTATAAAAAGATTATAACCTGCGTTTCTTCTAAAAGAAACTTGAAAGTTGCTGTTTTACAAACAATCAACTATATCTAGAAACCTTCTGCTACGCCCTGCCATAAACCAAGAGACTATTTCTGGATCATAATAACTCATCTGTAACTATACTTGCTTGTTAAAGACTCTTATTTTTCAATTGCAACTTTGCTTAATTAACTACCTCGCTTGATTTACGTTCGACAAATTCGATTACGGCCATTGGCGCGGCGTCTCCATACCTAAAGCCGGCTTTCATTATTCTTATGTATCCGCCGGGTCTATTGGCAAATCTTGGAGCGATATCGTTAAACAATTTCTTAACCGCTTTGTCGCTCTGCAACTTTGCTATAGCAAGCCGACGAGCATGAAGCGATCCGCTTCTCGCTTTAGTTATAAGTCTTTCTACAATCGGTCTTAGTTCTTTCGCCTTTGGCAATGTTGTTTTAATCTGCTCATGTTCCAACAAAGAACACGACATAGCTCTAAACATAGCCTGCCTATGCGAACTAGTTCTATTTAATCTGCGTTTTGCAAAACCATGTCTCATAAAATACTCTCCAACAATTAATTATACTGATCGTCTAGCTTCTTCACCAATTCGTCCAAATTATCTGGAGGCCAGCCGGGAACCGACATTCCAAACGACAATCCCATCTTCTCTAACAATACTTTGATTTCGTTCAAAGACTTTCTTCCGAAATTAGGAGTTCTTAACATATCGTTTTCCGTCCTTTGAATTAAATCGCCTATATAAAATACGTTTTCGTTCTTTAAGCAGTTCGCAGACCTAACCGATAACTCAAGCTCGTCGACTTTACGAAGCAAATTTTTATTAAACGGAAACTCCTCGTTAGTCTTTTTCTCTTCGTATACCGTAGACTCGTCGAAGTTAATAAAGTAAGCGAAATGATCTCTTAAAATTGCGCTTGCTTGATCCAAAGCGCCGTCCGGCCTGATGGAACCGTCCGTTTTTATTGTTAATATTAATTTATCGCAGTCCATGCTTTGCCCTACCCTAGTTTGTTCGACTTTAAAATCAACTAACTCAACGGGGCTAAATATAGCGTCTATAGGTATTAACCCTATAACGTTATTCTGCTCTGGATTACGCGATGCTGGAACGTAGCCTTTGCCATTGTCAATCGTTAACTCCATGTTTATTTTTGCATCGTTTTCTAACGTACAAATAACATGTTCGGGATCAAGTATTTCAATGTCGCTTGAACACTCTATATCTTTAGCGCAAACAACTTTTGCTCCGCAAGCCTCCAATTTAACTTTTTTTGCGTGCTCCGAATGCGACTTCACTCTCAAAGACTTTAGATTTAAAACTATCTCTACGACGTCTTCTCTTACGCCGGGGATAGTGGAGAACTCATGAGCTACTCCGTTTATTTTCACAAAAGTTATAGCCGAACCGCTTATCGATGACAAAAGAACTCTTCTTAAAGCATTCCCAATCGTAGCACCGAATCCTCTTTCAAGAGGATCTATTACTATAATCGCTTCCCTCAATTTAGGATCGGTATACTTAACGTCAACCTTTCCTGGTTTTATTAATGTCTTCCAAGTATTCAAAGCAAAACTCCAAAATTAAATAATTCTAGTTTCTACGAGCCTTAGGCGCTCTGCATCCATTATGAGGCAATGGAGTAACGTCCGTTATAGAGGTTACGACAAATCCAGCCGATTGAAGAGACCTTATAGCCGTCTCTCTTCCAGAACCAGGTCCTTTAACAACGACTCTAACATTCTTGACTCCATGCGCGGCGGCTTTTTTCGCAGCGGCTTCCGCAGCCAATTGAGCGGCGTATGGAGTAGATTTTCTAGAACCCTTAAAACCGACTATTCCTCCAGAACCATAGGCTATAGTATTTCCGGATTCGTCCGCTATAGTCACTATCGTGTTATTAAACGTCGCGTTAATATATGCAACTGCATTTACAACGTTTTTACGTTCGCTTCTTTTAACTCTATTTAAAGTCTTCTGAGCCATAAATTTCCTATCGTAAAAAACTATTATCTAGGCGCTATCTTTTTACCAGCGATTGGAATTGCTTTCCCTTTTCTGGTTCTTGCGTTTGTGTGGGTTCTTTGTCCTCTAACCGGCAATCCTTTTCTATGACGCAATCCTCTGTAACATCCAAGGTCTGTCACTCTCTTTATATTTAAAGAAACCTCTCTTCTAAGATCTCCTTCAACCTTATAATCGCTATCTATAACTTCTCTTATTTTAAGAACTTCGGCATCGGTTAAATCAAAAACTCTTTTTGATTCGGGGATGCCAGTTTTTTTCATTATACACTTCGCATTATAAGGTCCTATGCCGTATATGTAGGTTAAACCGACTATAACTCTTTTCTGCGTAGGAATATTAACGCCTGCGATACGAGCCACTATTTACTCTCCTTCTTTAAATCTAAACTTTTAAATATCTGATCTCTAACTTCTTCGGCAGAGGCGTCTGCCTCTATATTACACAAAATGCCAGCGCTTTTGTAATAATTAATTACAGACTGAGTTTCCTTGTTATACGTTTTAAATCTATTTTTCAAGGACTCTTTGTTATTATCGTCCGCTCTCACGTTGAATCCCTTGCCCCCGCAAACGTCGCAAACGCCTTTTTTAGACGGGTTCAAATGGAATTTATTATATATCTTGCCGCACTTCTTGCACGAATATCTGCCGAATATTCTTTTGACTGCCGCTTCTTCTTGAATAACAAAATTCAAAACGACGTCTATTTTCTTACCAAACTTTTTTAGCACGAGATCGAAACCTTTAGCCTGCTCGGCTTCTCTAGGCCATCCCTCAAACAATACGTTCTTTTTGGCAACGTCTTTTATTCCCTCTAATTTCTGCTCGACAAGATTCACGGTAATTGAAGCCGGCACTAATTTGCCTTCTTTCATAATGTCGCCGAGAGTTTTCCCATCGGGCGTTGCGACCATATCTTTATTGTCCCGCAATAAATCTCCCATACCGATCACTATAAAACCGTTATTAGAAGCGAGATATTCGGCTTGAGTACCCTTCCCGCTGCCTGGACAACCGATAAACACCGCCCATTTATTCGACGATTCATACCGTTGTTTATCAATCGTTCTTTCGTTGCACGCCGTAAAGAGACTTACCAAAGATAAACACAACATCACGTTGAAAAAACCTTTTCTGAAATTAATTTTCATTTAAATCCAAAACCTCCAGAATAGAGCTTCTAACCTTCATAATATTCATCCTCGCATCGCTGCAAACATCCGCCTTTACGTCGCATAAAACGTTTAATCTCAGATAAAAATCAATTAAAGGACGCGTCTTCTCATAATATTCCGACAATCTTTTTTGCAAAGATTCTTTATTATCGTCCGCCCTTCGACTAAATTCGTTTCCTCCGCAAACGTCGCATGTATTATCAACTTTAGGCTTCAAAAAGAAATCGTTGTATATCTTACCACACTTTGCGCATTTATATCTACCAAGAATCCTTTTAAATATAACTTCGTCGTCAATAACAAAATTTAAAACCTTGCTTATACTCTTTCCAAATTCCTCGCTTAACTTCGACAAAGCCTCGGCTTGACCAAGCGTTCTTGGAAATCCATCGAATAAAATATTCTTACTCGCCACATTTGAAATCTTCTTTAATTCGTCTCTAACGAAATTGCTTATAACGTCGTCTGGCAACAAAATGCCCGCGTCCACAAGCTCGCCGACGGTTTTGCCAAATTCTTGAACAACTTTTCCTTTGCTGTTTCTTAGAATATCCCCGACGCAAATAACCGTAAAGTTATTTTCAGAAATAAGACTCTCGGCCTGAGTCCCTTTGCCGCAACCTGGCGCTCCCAAAAAAACTATCCATAATCCGTTATTGGAAGTCATTATATCAGCCCCTTTGCCTTCCCCTTTTTAAATAACCCTTCATACTGTTGAGCAATCATGTGAGATTGGAATTGCCCAACCGTGTCTATTGAAGTGCTGACGACGATTAACAAACTCGTTCCTCCGAAATAGAACGGCAACGATATTTGAGACAACAAAATCTCCGGCAACATACATATCAAACAAAGATATAGCGAACCCACAGTCGTTAACCTCGTAAGGATTGTATCTATATATTCCGCAGTCGAGTCTCCAGGTCTTATCCCAGGAATATAACTTCCCGATTTTTTCAGGTTATCCGCAGTATCTTTTGAGTTAAACATTAGAGCGGTATAAAAGAATGAGAAAAATATTATCGCGACCACATAAAATATCATATACAACGGCTGCCCATGATTAAATAATCTGGAAATAGTTCCTAAAATTGAATCAGAATCGACCGCGCCAAAACCAGTGATAGTCATTGGCAACAACAATATAGACGAGGCGAATATCGGAGGAATAACGTTTGCGTTATTAATTTTTAAAGGCAAGTGAGTTCCTTGTTGTTGAGCCGGCATATTTATCATCATTTGTCTTTTAGGATATTGAATAGGGATTCTCCTGCTCGCCTTCTCCATAAAAACGATAAACGCTATAACGGCGACGACCAAAATCAATAAAACAAACAAAGCCATAACAGATATAGCTCCCTGTTTCCCCATTGCAAACGTATTAAACAAAGCGGAAGGCAAGTTAGCGACGATACCAGCGTATATAATTATAGAAGAGCCGTTTCCAAGCCCTCGTGAAGATATTTGCTCTCCAAGCCACATTATAAACAACGTGCCGCCGGTTAAACTCGTCATCGTTGTAAATCTAAACAGAAGCCCAGGGTCTATAACCGCGCATCCAGAATACCCCATCATCCTCTCAAGTCCAACGGCAATGCCGAATCCTTGCATCAACGCCAGGGCGACGGTACCGTATCTTGTGTATTGATTAATCTTTCTTCTACCTGCTTCCCCTTCTTTTTTTAAAGCCTCCAATTGAGGAGACATAGAAGTTAGAAGCTGAACGATAATGCTCGCCGAAATGTACGGCATAATGTTCAGTGAGAAAATAGTCATACGACCGATAGCTCCTCCTGAGAACATATCTAACACGCCGAATAAACCTCCCGCGTGGCTTCTCGTAAATTCCGAAACGACCGCAGGATTTATATTGGGCAAAGGGATATAAGTTCCAAGCCTGTATATAATCAAAATTACAAGCGTAAACAATATACGCTTTTTCAAATCTTGAGCTTTTTTAAAAGAAGAAAAATTGAAATTTTTCGCTAGTTGCTCTATAGGAGAAGCCATTTATTTTCCTACTCTAAAACTAAAGTTCCGCCAGCCTTTTCAAGCATCTCTTTTGCTTTCGCGCTAGCTCTCGTTACGCAAATTTTTACAGGCGTTTCAATTTTCCCGTTTGCGATAAGCGAAATGCCGTCGATGTATTTGGGCGTATATCCTATTTTTATTAAAAACTCTTTATCAATAGACGCGTCTTTTTCAAGAAGACCGTTTTTCAAAATTCTAGAAACTTTGAAAAAATCCAACTCGTATAATTTTGCTCTATGAATATTGACAAAGCCCCTTTTAGGAAGTCTTCTATAAATCGGAGTTTGGCCTCCCTCGAAGCCGTTCAAGCTCACTCCCGATCTCGCCGTTTGTCCCTTCCCTCCTCTTCCAGATGTTTTTCCAAGACCAGAACCGATGCCTCGCCCAAGAAGTTTCGTTTTCTGTCGAGCTCCGTGATTATCGCGTATATTATTCAATTTCAAATTACTAGCCATAATAAAAACACACCTTACGATATAACCTTGACCATATGACAAACCTTCTTAATCAATTTTGAAACGGAATCGTTTAAAATCAATTCTCTCTCGGAGCCGATTTTTCTTAAACCCAAGGATTTAAGATATAAAGCCTGCTTTTTGCTTCTTCTGATCGGGCTTCCAATTTGTCTTACCTTTATTTTTCTCTCAGC
>JAISID010000044.1 GCA_031262205.1 Holosporales bacterium
CTCCCTACGGCCTTCATTCCAAACGACCCGAATAGGTAAGGAAGCATCGCTCCAACTAACAACCCGACCAATACGTATGGATTTTGCAAATTAAATTCAACCTTCAAATTCGGAAAGTAGATTAAGGAATCACACCCTAATGTCCTGCAAGCAAGATTTGTACGCAAAAAAATAAGACCGGAAAGAAAAGTTGTCGCTAAGTTTCCAACAGGAATTAATTACAAATGAAACGTACGGGGTATCAGGGTATGATTCTCACAGATTACATGTAGAAGGAAGCGCTGAAAAAGTCGGATGGAACATTCTCTATTCATTTAAATGTACAAAGCCGTCTTATTTTTTGCAGAGAAATAAATAATAAACTTTGGATATTTATAGTACCCATTGTTTTGTTTTTCCTAGACCGAGCGACGCATATCGATACCGAAAAAAATTATGGGATATCAGTTTCAAACATTTCATATGACATAAATTTCCAAAAACAGTTTTTTTGGCGTCTAAGCGCTCTTAAACGCATTAGATTTATAGGCGTCTTAAATTTCAAAACGACATAGATGAAAATAAAACCCGTTTCATTGACAGACAATCTTCAGTAATAGTGGAGCCAGATTTGTTAAAACTTTACCAAAGAAGCTCGCAAAGCATTCGAAAGACTGTTTACGAGTAAACATTAATTTTTAAGGAGAACAATTATGTTAAGCAAAAATAACAACAAGAGAAGCGGTTACCCAAAAGATATGGGCGAAGCAACCGAGACGACGCAATTTCTTCGTCTCCCGCAAATTGTAAAACTCTTAGGCATTGGACGAGTATCCGTGTACGACAAAATTAAGAAGGGACTAATAAAGAAACCGATAAAGTTAGGAAGTCGAACGAGCGTATGGCTAAGGTCTGATATCGATGAATATATAGCTCGAATGGTCGCGACAAGAGACGGAGAGAAACATGAAAACTAACGAGGCTTTATTAAGGGCAGCTTTAACTAAACGCGGGATTCCAAATCCATTTAAAACTATAGAACAAGGAAAGTTTAAAAGAAACGACTAGAGGTATTGGGCAATACGCATTGGAGAAGAATACGCGTTTGGAGATTGGTCTGAAGAGAAAGTCATTGGGACGGCATACGTCTTTTCTAATTATCGTCGTCTAACATTAATCCATTGTTTTTGGTCTTCAGCTTTCTTCCACGCCGGCTCTCTTTATGAGAAATTTCCTCTAATTCGAATGTTTTGTCTTTGCAAAAATCTTTACATGCAATATAAACGACGGCTTCAAGAGCTTTCTCAGAATTAAAATTTACAACAGCCATTCTTGTGTTTATACACTAGTAGATAATTACTTATAATCAAAATAATAGTAGGGAATCATCCCCTAACATGCCTCATACAAAAATTCGTATGAAAAAGTATACAGCTAGAGTTTACAAGTATGTTTAGAGTAATCTATTCATAAAATTGTACTTACAAAATGATTACTACATGTTAGGGGATGATTCCCAAACTATTTATCTATCAGTCAATGATACGATTCCGTAACTTGGATAAACGCGTGATGCTCTAATCTAGAGAGACGATGTATGTAGACATGATGAAGAGAATCCAAAATGCTACGATGCTGGAACATAAATTTTTACTACGTTAGCTACATCTCTTGCTAAATCTTGAGCCGACGGCTCCTTTTCAGATACGACTGTTAAAGCAGGAGTCCCAGGAACTCCTTCCCAGGCTTTAACTATTGCAGGTTCGCAATTTTGGCACATCGGTTTAGTTAAAAACATTAAGTTTGGGATAGCAATACCGCCATTTTGTATTCTTTTCATAACTCTTTCTACACCGCTACCTGCATATTCATGATGTAAACGAAAAACATCGTCTAAAAACATTATCTCCGCATGTGTTGCAGACCTATCTTTATTCCAACCAGTAATCCAATTGTATCTTCCATCTTGTCTGCTTTTGTATGCTGTTAATTTTCCTTCATATGTAGATTTTAATGTCCCCACTCTTGTTCTAGCTCCTGCTATTAAAGGGGATAAATTACTCACTAATGTACTTAATCCCGCTGGATCACGAGCAGGTAAAGCTGCGCCAAGTCCAGCGACGGCTACATCTATATCAGTGTAAACGCTATTACACAACTGTCCTGCGATTTCAAGTAACCCAGCACGATAAACTGCATTCGTATCTGTATTATTAATGGCTTCTAAAGCCTCCTTAAGCAAAGCCACAGCCATTGTTAAAACATCTTCGTCAATTCCATTAGTAAAGGTGTCTAAAATATCGACTAGCTTTCCTTCGTAAGTTAGTTCTACTGCATCCATTCGTGTGAAACCGTCTCCGATAGCTAGCATATCCAGCATTGTTCTTCTGGCCAAAGTAAAACTAGGCGGTTCGTTTTTATAAGGAGCATTGCCGCTGTAGTAAACTCTTTTCAAGCTAGTAGCTCCATCGGGAACGAATCCATTTACGTACAGAAGAACACCTGTAACTTGGCGTCTTGTCGCAATAGTTTGCATTGGAATGTCGGCTTGTATTACTCTAACATCATCCGCTTCACGTTGTGTACGATATGTAGCTTCGCCTATCGTTAAATCCCAGTGAGCAACAGCTATAGCTCCATAACACAAGGGGCTATATAATACGGCTGCTATAACTCTTAATAATATAAGTAATCCTTTGTTAATATCCCGCATCATTTGCAAATGTCTCTTCTAATTTTTGTAATGCCGTTTCAAGGTCTTCAGTTTCATAAACGACTCGTAAAGCAGCATCGATATTATCATGTTTAAACTCGCGAACTTTAATATCTTCATTCTCAATGGCCGAGTCATACATAGTAAGAAGCGCTTGTTTCAATTCTGTTAACTCCGGGTTTTTAAGAGCTATTTCTAACATTGCTTGGCCTCGCTCATTTATCCATTCAATACTTTTTTGAGCACATCTAATAGCCGCTGCTCCTTGTCCACCGGATAGAAATTTCCAAGATGCTGTATTAAATGTCGAAGCCCGACGTCTTATCCATTCCATTTCTGTTTCTATAAATGATCTCGTAAGTTCATCTTTTATTTCCGTTCTTTCAACTTCTTGTACGAAAGCACTAGTAGTAATCCCTTTGCCAGCTGGAGTAGTCCCTGCTATAAAATTGTCTCTAAATTCCGCAATGGCTTTTATCCCATCGGCTAGTATTGGAGACTTAGCTCTTATTTGTTGTTCCAGCGTATTTAAATCAGTCTTTTCAGCGGTACCTCCACAACATATACTGTTTCCAACCATTGGTATCCCCAATAAAACTATTCCAAAAATCTTTTGTCCAAGCATTATCTATACCTCTTAATTTAGATATAAAAATCTATCTATATTTTATCATATTTTCTTAAATTGTAATATGTATTTTAAAGAAACTCTACGACAGTATTTATCTATATTCCATCGGGAGTAGTTTAAAAAGGTAATTAACTACCGCCAGCCGTAGGAGGAGCTAGAAGCAACCAATCATTGGTATTATCGTGATCATATACGTATACTTTTTCATCGTCGTCTAATCTAAAACATTGCGCTGGGATGTTTTGAGGCATGCACGCTTCGTATATGGCTATAGGTATTTCTTCTATTTCACTTGTTTCTATTGGTTCTGGTGTTTTTCTTTCCTTAATTATTATTTTATGAGAATTACCAAGTCTAGCTAAAGAAAAGAAACCTGTCCAAGTTTCTAATTTACTTACATCTGCAGCGGGTTCTAGGCCAAATACCTCTCTTACATTTGGATGTCTGTCTTGTGATTCAGTTCCTACGCTAATTATTGCAAATAACGGTTGTAATTTTTCTAATAGTATCCGCGTTTGAGTACTGGAACCCCTAGTTGATGAACTAAAATATTAACAACAAAGAAAAGATGGATTTGTCCTTTATGCAAGTCTGGTTCTGGAAGAAATGGAACCTCAGCATTTTCAGTTAATGATAACGTTTGACATTGTAATAAATGTAATGCGGAAGGAAATATATTTAACCTAACGGCCGCTCTTAACGGACTTGACGTGGAATGAAATTTTCAAGACATAATAAGACAAACTTGTAAATTGTTGGGGGCAGAGGAACAGTCTAATGTTAAAGATAAAAAATTTACCTCGCTAAAATCAAGGGAGGATTCCAATAATTTCCTGGTCGCGGACAAAAAACTGCTTAAAAAGAAGGAGAGTTACAAGGATTATATATCTGAATGTCATATTAAGTTAGGATACGATAAGAAATTTAATTCAATAGTAATTCCTTATAGCAAAGAAGAGTCGTACTATATCGCAAGAACAATAAGTGAAAAAATATAGGAAGCCTTCGTCGTTGGAAGCGGGGGCGGAACCCATATTTAATCTATCCGCCTTATACGAATCTGAAAGTAACCCAGTATTTGTGATGGAAGGTCAATTTGATGCGATAAGCGTAGAGCAGTTAGGATTCAACGCTATAGCCGTAGGAGGGGCTGGATATAGCAAGTTAGTTAAAAGATTAAGCGACTTCCCGATGGAATCTGTATTAGTCATAGCTTTTGATAACGACAAAGCGGGGAAAGAAAACGCAGAGAAGTTTTCTAAGGAACTTTCTAAAATTAACGTTGCGCATATAATAGACGAAATAACCGAAAATATGTCCTGACGAAATCGTAGACAAGGTCGACGATATTCTTAACGAAGAAAAAGGAGAATATAAGAGAAATTGCGTCGCAGAATATCTGGCAGATTTTATAATAATTATAAAGGAAAGGCGAAACGTAGAAGCTATACCGACAGGATTCGATAAATTTGATCATATCTTGGGAGACGGACTATACGAAGAACTGTATACGTTAGGGACTATATCGTCGCTGGGCAAGACTGCATCTGCTATGCAAATAGCGGATAATATTACATATACTGGAACGGATGTTTTAATTTTTGCGTTGGAAATGCCAAAAAGCGATCTTGTCGCAAGAAGCATAAGCAGGTTGACATATAAGAATTGCTCGATAAACAGTATGTCTTTGAGAAAAACTGTTCGCGGAATACTTAACGGAAAGAAATATAAAAACTACTCTGCCGAGGAGAAGCATTTAATTGAGGAAAGTATAAGGCAATATAAAGAACTTGCGGACAATATTTATATTTATGAAGGAATAGGCGATATAGGAGTCAACTATATTAGGAAAACATTGACTAACCATATACGCTTTATAAAGAAACGTCCTGTAATAATTGTGGATTATTTACAATTATTGGCTCCATATAACGAGAGATATACCGATAAACAGAATGTAGATAAAGCGGTGCTAGAACTAAAGAGAATTAGTAGAGATTATAAAATACCGATAATAGCTATATCGTCTTTCAATAGAGCCGCATATGGCGAAAAAGTCTCAATGGAAGCGTTTAAGGAAAGCGGAGCTATTGAATATAGTTCCGACGTATTAGTTGTTGGGATGCAGTTTAAGAAACAGGAAAATACGGATGAAGAAAGAAAAAAGGAAGAGAGAGAAATAGAAATAAAAGTTTTGAAGAATCGTAATGGAATGCTAGGAGAATCTTATTTTAGATACTACTGTAAGTTTAACTACTTTGAAGAAGTTTAAAGCTATATCTATATGATATCAAAATCATATCTTATTGCGATAATTATGCTAGCTATATTTTTGGTCTGCTTTTTAATACAAATTTGAGATATAAAATTCCGGTTTAAGATATAGAATTTTAAACAAAGATATCCACAGGGAACGAGGGGGTAAAAAACGTTATGATTAAGGGATTTATAATACGCCGATATAAAATATCGCTCCGATACCCCCCAGACCCCCGTTTTTGATTAGCCCCCCAAACCCCCGCTGGGGGCAACAACAACCGTACTCTTTCTCTCTTTTTTGTTTTTTAGAACTCAAACCGCGTCCCCCCCGTATATGGGTGAAAAAACTTTATAGTTCCCAGTTATATATATAATAGTAATATTATATATATAACTGTTCGCTAACCCGATATAGAACTTCGCCCCTTTAGGATCCTATTAGGAGCGATATCAAACGCAGTCTCAGTTCCTTTCGCCTTCCCGTTTGATATCGCACTTTATTATTTTATTTATTTTTTTTTAATTATTATTCTTGGCGTATATCTTGGTATTCCAACGTATTCCTTTTTCCCCGCTACTGTTATGAAAACTAAAACGACCTTAGATATACCATATGCCCGTCGTCCCAATCGCCGAATATAATATCTCTAGCGTCTTGATACTAATACGGCCTTTCTTATATAAGGCGTATATAACCCATGGAGCTTGAGTAAGTAAAAAAGATATTAAATTATTCATATTAGATATAACAACTATAACCCATATTATAAACGCTACTATAAACGCGCGCACGTCCCAGGCACTGTGCTTTATGTAGCGTGACTAAATATATTCATAACGCATATAAGCTCTATACAGGACATTCCAATTAGATATAACTACTAATTCCTAAGACCGTTAAAAACTTAGGTAAAATTATTTCCAGCCTTTCTTCCCCTTCCCTTTCAACGGGGGAGTATACCCTTTTCCTTCTTCCTATTTGACCCTAGTCGTTCTATAGCGAGTGGTTTTGGGGAAAATAAAGTAAATGCAAATTTCGTTTAAATTAATATGAAATCTAAAATCTCGCTTTTTATATTTACGGCATAATAAACGCTATAATAAAATACATAATACCGTCGCCCTACTATATTGAGTAATCGTAATAAGGTAAATTACTTTAAAATAAAGCCGCGTTATTAAAAAAGAAAAAGCATTAATATAAAAGGCGACAGATTTTATTATGTGTGTATATATCGTATTTCCGATCTGAAAAGTGGCAAAGATTTAATTTTTTGTTTAAAACCCAAGGTTTTTATGCAATTTTTGCCATTTTCTTTGCCAACTTTTTTTTCAGACTTTGACCACATATTTGCCAAGAAAATGACAAATCATCCGTTTTAAAAAGCCTTAATCGCTATTCTCATGATTTTGTATATTCAACCCTTTGAAGACGGCAATAAGAGAACCTCTCGCGTTCTAGCAAACGCTATCCTTTTGGCTTACGGGTATTGCCTTATCTTATGGAACCGTAGACAAGGGCGAATATAAGAAGGCCGTTATTTTGTTCTTTGAACAAAACGGCGCTTCCTATTTTAAAGAACTTTTCGTTCAACAGTTCGAACAGACGGTAATAAATTACTTCTAGGTATTTAATTTCAAAAAAGACTCGCAAACGGTTTTTGGCAAACTTATTCAAAGTAGTATTATTAATTACTGCTCGGAACTTATTATCGAGAGGCTTGTAATCCGTTCCGACTATTCCGGCGGGGACTGTTTCTTAAACAATTAAGTCCGAGATTGTCGGATTTATAGAGAATAACGGTGCGATTGATAATTATCGATCTCAGCTATTAACTAACAAATCGGCTGGAGAACTAAAGAAATACTTTTCCGTACTTGTCAACGCGGGGATTCTAGCGACAACGGGCAAAAGAAAATGACGGAAGCGCAAATTAAACAAAGGCGACGGGAAACGAACGGTTAAAACAATGATTTTAGACAAATATTTTAAAAATCATACTTCACTTACGCAAGCTAAGCAGGTATAATGAGTAAAATGAATAATAAAATTATAGGGGAGAAAAAATGCCGCCAATAAGAATACCTCGTCAGCCGTTACCGCCTAAGAGTTCCGAGCAATCGGCGTCGCCAGGAATGCGTTCCGCTCTTGCGCGACATCGACTTCATATCACTACTCAGCCGCAGCCGTTAGCATCAAGACAAAGGGGAGGTATGCAACTCAGAGTACGTCTCGAACAACCGATGGCGCCAATACGTATATCTACTCTATATATGCCGCCAACTCGAGCACAGTTAAGAGAACCCTCAGATGGAGCAAAAGTATCTGGAATTGATTCTTCCGATTTAACTATTGGCAGTATAGATAATGAATATTTAAGAGAGAAAGCAATAAGATTGGAAAGGACTACTAGCGTATCTAAAGAAACAAGAAAAGATATCGATACAATTCTTCAAAAATCAACCTCAGAAAGGGGACAAGAGTGGCAACTTAACGCTCTAAAAATTGATATTTATGAAGGACTACAAGAGGCTCCGGAAGCAGCAAAGATAAAATTACAAGAAATAGCTAAATCTATAACTGAAAAAGACCCCAAACTAAAAATGCCTAAAATTCAAGGCATAAAGTTGGGAGAACGTGGCGTTGCTCATCGATACGTAAAACAAGAAGGTGGTTTAGGATGGATAAAGTTGAATTATAATATAGGGTTTAAATTTGGGAAGGGCAAAGAAGAGGGGAAAGCGAAACGCGTAGGATTTTGGGGAGAGCATCCAATACGGGGGGGAAGTTATGAATTTTAGGGACAAAAATATAGTAGATATGTTCAGAAATATGAACCGTCTTGGTTACGACTTTTTCATGAGTTTGCACATGCAACTGATTCTCAATATCAAAGAGCGGCAGGAGCAAAAGTTGAAGATAAAAAAAGACAGCAAGCATTATCCAGTACAACAGGATTAAGAGGATTATTCTCTACACAAGCACGGCATATGGATGAAGAAAGAGCGATTCTTGGCAAAGGAGGGGAAGCTGATTTCCGGAAAGAAGCAAATCGAGAAATAAGATTTTTATACCAAATAGACAATGCTAGAGATGGAAAATTAAGAGGGATAAAAACGACGCCGCTAATGGAACGAGATGTTTCAGCGGCTCGGTATATTTCAAAAGTAAGGGGAATACAACCATTTGTACAGAGATATAAAGATACTAAGGCTTTGTTTAGGCCTATGTCTAGACCTGTTAGTTTAACAGAATTAAGCCGGTTTCGGGCACTAACTACGGAAGGAATAACA
This sequence comes from Holosporales bacterium, assembly GCA_031262205.1. Lineage (GTDB taxonomy): Bacteria > Pseudomonadota > Alphaproteobacteria > RUG11792 > RUG11792 > JAISID01. The sequence continues at coordinate 8,877 of JAISID010000044.1, forward strand.
AAGACTAAAGACTGGAAACAGTATGCACGACCATTGGCCGCACGATATAGAGCATATGAAAGAAGACAATTTTTAAAGCAACATAAGGGGAAGCCGGACGAAGAAATCCTACAGATAGCTGAAGAACGACTAAAACAATTGCCGCCTTTAAAACAAGTAGAAAGTGGGTTGTTAACGTTACCAGAACGGCTAGCGATTGCCGGAGAAGCAAAAAAGTTACGAAGCTTAGATAAAGGATTGGGGATTACTCAAAAGCCACAAGCTGTCCCAATAGTGCGAAGACCGGTGCCAACTCGTCAGGTTCGTTGTACTGCTTCGCGACCAACCAATCCTCATTGGGGATTAGGGGAATAATAATAGATATAATCAATAATATATTCTTCAGAAACCATATTTTTTGAGGAATTAGGAAATGCTTTAGCCGCTCTTGTAATAAAGTCGCTTAATGTAGTTTCGTTACACAGTTCGCTGTTTTTTTCTACCAATTTAAGAGCCGTTGCATCGACATCCTGTTCGCAAGATTTGCTTAACCCTCCTAAAATAATAGCTATTATGGAGAAAATAAGACTTGTTCTCGCAATAACATAATACATTTTGTTCATATTCTTTTGTCCATTTCTTTAAATGGATAAGTATCGCTCCCCCTAATTTTAACTGTAAGGTTAAAATTAAGGAAGCAAATCTATTACAGAAAGATATAATTTTGATATTGATTAGATATTGTATTGTCGCTTCAGAAATTATTCGGCTGCATGAAAGGAAGTTACGTTATACGCAGCGATATAACGAGTCCTTTAGACGTTAAATGAGAAACGATATAAAAATGTTCGCTGTTTTTAGAAGTTCATATATTCGCTAGAAAAAAGAAAACATTTTTGTCTTCCATAATCGAGGGGAATTAGAACGTTTATTCTAATAACCAATCTAGGACGTTGATTTTCTTTATGCCGTTGTAAGAAGTAGACGGAGTCGCGTCCATTGTAAGCAAGCGTTTGGGATTATGATCGGACGTCGCTTCCATTGG
>JAISID010000078.1 GCA_031262205.1 Holosporales bacterium
AAAAATTAACGAATTGTATATTACAATAACCATCCCAAACCCCCGCCCTCCTCGGGGCTTGCTTCCCTTAACTACTTAACCTATGCAAGCATAGCTTTAGCATATCATAAAAAGGTTAACAAAACGTTAAGGTTTACTAAATAAATTCCTTGCTTTTTTAGAAAGAAAAAGGAACCGTCTTCAGACTAGACAATGTTAAGTTATGATTCCCAATAAATATTCATGGAAAATAATACTTTAATTATAACATCATAATTATATATCGTAATTTGATATAGTCTCTGTTTTATATATTTATACTTTATATTACTTAAAGATCGCTTTGGATGGCATGTTTTTGAAAATGTTTCACGTGAAACATTTTCAAATTCTGAAAATCATTCTCTGATGATTAGCGGTAGTAATAAAACACGATTTAGTAGTGATATGTGGATTTTATGATTTATTACTTTAAGTATCCTATATATTGCTATACAATTTTAGCAATACATTATGAATGATCCTCCATCTAGAGGTGCTATTCCATTAATTCGTAGTCGCAGAAGATCTCCTTTTCAGCCCCAATGATACTGATGTTAACGACGAGAAACCGGACTAGAAGACGCAAACCGCCCCCAAATAATATTTTTCTTTTGGAACGAGAAAAACGAGTCCGATTTATAAAGCGACTTGTCAAGGGCGTGAGAGCCGAGTAAAGCGAGGCGTCCCTTGACAAGCTGCACTTTCAATAAATCGGTATAATCGCGTGAAGCCAAAAGAAAAATATTATAAAAGAAACTACTCTTTGATTAGTTATAAATCTAATTTTTATAACGTTAAGTATATTTTCCTACATTTTGTAGAAATCGTACTTCAAAATTACAACCGTCCGTTAAAGAATGATTCTCTTTTATGATTCACACAAAACGGCAAACCGCGATTATGTTCATCTTTTGAAAGCCCAGCATAAATTACGCGAGGCGTTGAACGCGCCTAAAATTAGTATGAAAATTAAAACGTTCTCCTTTTAAAATAACAACAACCGATAAAACTCGCAACTTTTTAAATTAAATAGTAAGATTAAATGAAATATTATTACAAATTAAATTATTAAACGACGCCTAGGAAATTAAAGAATACCGATACAACCGACGCGGAAGACTCGATGAAATGAATATTATGTGGCAATTTATAAACAGTTTAACCAACGGCGCGAAGGGAGGAGCCGTTTCTTTTCCGATAATAATCGGCATTGTCTTGGCAATCGCTTTTATAGCGATGCTTTTAGTAACAGTCTTTACGTTAATCTCCTTGAAAAAAGCCGAGCTAAAAGCTAAGAGGATTATTAATATTCCTCCTTCCGCCATGAAAGGCGGGGACGATAAAAAAGGGACGGAAGACGATGTAAATTCAACAACGTCCTGGCCTATTGGGGAGAGGCTAAATAAATACCTAATAGCAAAAGGATACATAAGAGCCGACGGGGTAGTTAAATCTTTCTTTAAAGCTCTTGATTTTCTGAAAAATTCTTTAGGCGTCGGATATAAATATAAGCTCCCGTGGTATATGATTGTCGGGAGCGAAGAGGCGGGAAAGTCGTCGCTTCTCGGCGGATTCACAAGCGACGAAATTTACGACGACGAAGGCGAAGACCCTTTATGCAAATGGTGGTTCTTAAAAAGCGGCGTCGTTCTCGATATAAAAGGCTCCGTATTCCTCCCGAAAAAGGGATTTAACGCGGACGATAAGAACTGGAATATTATTCTTAATATGCTATCGAGATACCGAGCCGAAAGACCTCTAAACGGTATAATTTTGACTATTCCCGCCGACGAGCTGTATGGAAAAAACAAATTGTCCGCCGAGGATTTAACTAAAAAGGCGCAATATGTCGCCCGTAAGTTAAACTTCGCTCAAAATTATTTAGGAATGAAATTGCCGCTTTATATAGCGATAACAAAGACGGACGTTATTCCAGGGTTTCAAAGTTTCTGTTCGGAAATTCCCGTTAGAAATAGAGACAATATGCTTGGTTGGTCTTCGCCCTACTCTATCGACGTCGCGTATCGTTCAAGATTGCTGGACGAAGGCTTTCAGAAGTTAGAGGACGAACTCAATGAAATAAGAATGGAAATATTCTCCGAAAGTTTCACAACGACGACTAGAGACGGCGTTTTCGTTTTTCCAAGCGAACTTCTTACAGTCAAAGATTCGTTAGGGATTTATATAGACGCGATTTTTAAATCGTCTTCCGTTGAGGAAAGATTTTATTTCAGAGGGTTCTATTTCACGGGCGATAGTAAAATGACGCCTCTTTTAACTTTTAGCGGGGATGCACCGGATAACGATGCGATGGCGATTATTGGAACGCCTGACGCCGACGTTAACGAAGTCGGGAGCGTTTCCGCTTCTTTTGGAGGCGAGCAATTTACACCTAAAAAGATATTCTTTTTTGAAGACCTCTTACTGAAAAAGATATTTGCGGAAGAAGGTCTCGCTTCCCCTATGAAATCTAAAATTTACCGTTCGAACAAATCAATTTTTATAGCCAAAGTATCGACTGCGGCTTTTGTCGTTATCGGAAGCTATGGATTATTTAAGGCCGACGATCAATTAAAAATCAACAGAAACGCCTTATATCCTTCGCTGTTTAAAATATCGTCGCTCATTAAAAGCGCAGGGGATTTGACTTACAAAAACCTTGAAAAAGATGGAAACGAGATTTTGGCGGATTGTACGAATCATTTGCTCTCAATGATGCGACAATTAAACAACGTTAGGTTTTCTTCTCTTTTCGTCCCCGCTTCGTGGTTTTCTTCAATTAATAGCGATCTTACGGAAACCTTAAGAACTTCGTATCAACGCGTTATCGTCAGAACGATATACATGAATTTAACGCTAAAGGCCAAAGAGCTTTTAAACGCCAAGTCGGAACGAGGTTCGGATAGCATAGCTCAGGTGTTGAATCCAAGCAATAGCGTAGAGTACGAGCAATTGAAATCTTACGTCTTCGGCTTGATAGAACTTGAACAAAACATAAAAAAGTTCGATTCCTTAAGATCGTCTGGAGACCCTAAAGATTTGAACGATCTAATAGACTATACGTTTCACGGCGCTCTTTCGCAGGAATTTTTAGACAATTATCAGGAATTCCGAAACATCCTTATAAACACGCCCTTCCCTCCTATAAATTTGGCTCCTTACAAACAAGTCGCTTACAATACGTTGATTACTTTATTTCAAAGTTACCTAGACGCAGTTTTCACGACTAGGTCTGAAAACAGTATAGTTTCAATTCTGGCAAAGTTTGTCGAGCGGTTGACGAGACAGAAATTAAAAGAAATCCCGAATTGTTCTAGAATAGTAAAGTTCTCCAAAGACTTAACGGCAGTCTGCAAAGAGCTTGGGGACGAAGGAAAAACCTGGCTTGATAAAGACGCGTTCGAACCCGACGACGAGTACGACGCGTTTCTAGACGGAGTCGAAACTCTTTTCGGCAAAGAGACGGCTCAAAAATTGCTAGACGCAACGGCTATCAATTTCGGCTACCTAAAATCCAAACTGCTTGGATTCAACGACATGCTAAAAAGCGATATTCCAAATCGCGAAGTTAAAACAATCGCAAAAGAAAAGGAAAGCGTTTCAAGCGGAATATACAAAATGGAAAGATGCCTGGCCGCTCTCTGTTCCGAACCGTTTATGGAAACTCCGGGAAATTACCAGTTAATAACCGATATCCCGGAAGGCAAGATGATCTTTTGGGACGACGAGTTAGTCCAATACGCCTATAACACGGGAAAAAGTTTCGAGCAATTTACGGCCTCGAAAATCAAGGAATTCCCAAGAGCGATGCAAGAGGGAATCGCTCTTCTTGCAAAATCGAATCTTAGAGCCGTCATAGCCGGTATAATCGCTAAATCGCAAAGTCTGGTCGATTCTCCAGTCGGAATTTCTTCAGAAATTACCTCTGAGGAAATACTTCAAAAACAAACGGCGGAATTAAAAGGAGTCGCCCCTAGATTGACGAACCTGTTAAATATTCTGCGGGACGATAAATTTGGATTCGTTTTCGGCGATTTAAGAAGCGTTTTGAATAAGATTGGATTTTCCCTCTTAAACCATATCGACAAACTTCTCGAGAACCAAAAACCGTATGTTCCTAGCGATCTTACGTTTAATTTCTGGAATGGGGAAGCAGGAGCGGGACTCGCCGCTTTTTCAGCGGCCGATATGGAAGAGCTTATTCTTTATCTTCAATTGCAGCGAAGCGTAATTTTAAGATTAGCGATTGACTTTGCCGCTCCTATAGTCGAGTTTTTAAACGAAGACGCAGTGTTCGATAAGAACTACGGAAATCATGCTCAACTGACAAAATGGACGAGAATAGTCCAAAGCGTAAAAGAAATGCAAAAGAAATCCCCAACGAGTTCCGCGACCGCTCTTGAGAGATTTATAAAACGAACGCTTAACGAGTATACGTTAGACAACGTTACTTCAAAGATTGAAACGAACGACCTTAAAGGCGAGTCCGGCGATTATTTCCTCAACATTATAAAAGAGATCAAGAGAGGCGTAATGGCTCGAGCCGAGGTTTTAATCAGAAAACGAAATATTGCCCGTTACAATTCGCTTCGCGATTATTATACAAAGCATCTCGAAGGCAAATATCCGTTTAGCAACTACGATAAATCTCAAAGAACCGCCGTCGACGCCGACATAGAAGCCGTTGTGGAGTTTTTTAAGACGTACGACGAATTTGGAGGAACTCCCGAGAAAATCCTAGACCAAATCTATCAGCTCGGCGAAGATGCCAAAACCGTTTACGAGTTCTTAAAAAAGATTCACGATTTGAGACAATTCCTCGGAGATATATCGAATCAAGAAACGATAAAAGTCAACCTAGAGGTTAATTTTTCCATTAATAAACGAGAAGAAACTAATACGGACTATTTAGTCGATAGAATATTCAAACCGAATAACGATTCCGTAATCGAGCCGATAACCGCCGACAAATCGGGGATATGGTATTGGGGAGAACCGATAGAATTTGATTTAAGATGGGCGACGGGCGACGCTCAAGCCGATAAACCCGTTTACGATCAAAACGATCCCGATCTTATTCTCGACGAGAACACGGCGAAAATTCAATGCGTTGGAAATTGGTCTGTTCTAAGATTGCTTCAAAAATATAAAGCCGAGTCTTTCAACGCCTCGGGGCTTGCTCCAAACCAAGCGGCTCTTTGTTTTAAAGTCCCGTTAAGCTCCGGTAAAGTTTCAAAGATATTTGTCGGAATTACTCCGTCGATACCAAAAAAACCGGGAGAGCCGTCTATTACCACGTTGAAAGTTCCAACGACTGTAAATAAAATGCCCCCGATGCCCGCTTCCGTCATTTCCGTCGCCAACGAAGCCGTCCTTGTTTCTAGAATTAGGGCTAATATCGATACTGAAGAAATCTCGCTTGTAGAAGAAGAGGACAATAAAGCAGACGAGGAGAGACAGCCGAAAGAATCCAAGCCTAATAAAAAGAAAACTAATAGAAATCCCACAGATTTGAAAACTAAGGAAGCAGTTCTCGACGTTTTGAAATCCGACAAGACTCCTGAAATTAAAGAATCGGTAGTAGAAGTTAGCGAAGAACCGATAGAATAAATATGCGGCGGCAATTCTATATTTGGCGCGATATTATCTCTTACTAAATTGGTGTTAAAGACAATTAACTGTATTTTAAGATCAAACCCTCCCTAATAATATTTATCTTTTGGAACGAGGATATCTCGACCTATTTACAAAGCATATTGTCAAGGGCTATAGAGCAAAGCGAAGCGTCCCTTGACAAGTTACGCGTGATAAATCGGTATAATCGCGCAATATCAAAAGAGAAATATTAATGATCTTAGAACTTCAGCTGTTATGTCGTATACGACCGTCGCTTATAAAATATGACAACGTATGATCCCTTACGATTCCTAATCTAAAATTTCCACGTTTTATAATACGTATAGACATGCGTATTGTAAAAATATTTCATTTTGACATAGTTTACGGTAAAATTGATTCGTCGTGCGGAAGCAAGTCTTTTGCATAATAAGAAAAACCTAAAATTAGTATATAAAAACGATGGGATAGTTGTCCTATCAATGAACTTTTTGAATTAAGGATCAAACGATATGTCGGGAAAATTATTAATAGACGCTCATTATAACGACGAGATAAGAGTAGCGATAATTGGAGAAAATGGAAAATTAGAAAACTTTGGGGCTGAATATTCTAATAATAGACCTATTAAGGGAAATATATATTTAGCCAAAGTAGTAAGAATAGAACCGTCTTTACAAGCGGCCTTTATAGACTATGGAGGAGAAAAACACGGCTTCCTTCCGCTCAGCTCTATTCACTACGACTACTTTAATAAAAACGTAATGGAAACGATGGAAGACGGAGACAACGCTATTTCCGACGGCTCCGAGGGCAAACGTCGCAAGAAAACGCTCAAAATACAAGAGCTTATTTCAACTAAACAAGTTATTTTGGTTCAAGCGGAAAAAGAAATCAGAGGCAACAAGTGCGCGTTCTTTACAACGTTTATTAGTCTCCCAGGCA
>JAISID010000081.1 GCA_031262205.1 Holosporales bacterium
AACGTAATCCCCTATGCTTACTTCAAGCATGCCTCGTTCTCTTTTCCAATAATCGATTACTCTTTGATCGATCCCTTCGTATCGGCCGCATAAAATAACCATGCCGTTTTGCGGCTCGGCCATAATTTCTCGAGCCACTTTATTTGAGAAAACAACCCCCCTGGGAGTCATGAGTAAAACTTTTGGGGTAGATAAGCTAAAATTTATATAAAGGTAGAGCTAAAGTAATCTACGCATTAGGGAATGATTTTAAAAAGATACGAACAACAAGTCTCATTTATAGACTAGCGCGAGCTTTCATTTCTAATAGCGAATCTTCTATGTTTTTTATGAATTCGGATTTTGCAAAATCAATAGCGACGGAAATAGCATGCGAGAACCCGATGTAATTAGAAGCGCCGTGGCTTTTTATAACTACTTTCTTTAAACCGACAAAAGGCGCGCCGTTGTGAGTTTGCGGATTAATTGAGGACTTCAACGATTTGAATACGTCCCTGCATAGTAAATATCCGATTTTTGTTTTAATGCTAGAGCGAAATCCTTCGTTTAAGAAATGAGATATATATTTTGCGGTTCCTTCCATTGTTTTAAGAGAAACGTTGCCGGAAAATCCATCGGTGACTACAATGTCTACGGTTCCGTTTGTTATGTCCGTACCTTCGACAAATCCTATAAAGTTCATGTTCTTGGATTCTTTTAGAAACTTATATGCTTCTTCTAAAGGCTTTGTTCCCTTTGACGGTTCGGTTCCGATGTTTAATAATCCAACTTTTGGAGCATGCATTTTTAAAAGTATTTTAGCGACTGCTTGTCCCATCAATGCAAACTGAATTAATTTAGTCGAATTGCAGTCTGTATTCGCCCCAAGGTCAAGCATCACAGTATTTCCGTTAATATTCGGCAAGACGCTGATAAGAGCCGGTCTATCTATGCTTTCAACAGTGCCGATGAGAAACTTAGCCAAAGCCATATACGCTCCAGTGTTTCCTGAAGAAACTACGGCGTCGGCTTCTCCTTTTGAAACAATCGATACCGCTTCAAATAGACTTGTTCCTCTTCCTTGTCTGATAGCGTTGGTAGGCTTTTCCCCTCCTAAAATTACTTTTTCTCCAGTGTTGTGGATTTTATGAATACAACTACGACCTCTTAGTTTAGGAAATTCGTTTAAGCGTTTTGTAATCTTCTTTTCATCCCCGAACAAATCAAAAGCTATCTCTGAACAGTCGTTACTGGAAACGAAATGATTTAATCCTGGAATCGCTGCGTCGATGCCATAATCGCCTCCCATAACGTCCAAGGCTATTCTTTTCATTGTGTTTTATTCGGCTTTTTCCGTAGAGACGACGCTTTTCGTTCCTTTCACGTTTCTTCCAGCATATGTGTTGCAGAACCCGCATATGTTGTGCGGAACGCTAGGTTGCCCGCAATTTTTACATATTGCTACTCCTACTGGTTTTATGAAATCATGCGATCTTCTCATCCCTACCTTAGATTTAGACGTCCTTTTCTTTGGTACCGCCATAATTTACCCTCTCCTATGACAACTTAATTAATACTAACAACTATACGCAATTTTAAGGAGTAATCGTCCTGAATGTCAATAATTCTCTTTCTGTTTTGTATGCCTTAAATATGAGTTTTTGTTTTTAACGAGGAAAATATTGAGGAAAATACGAATGCTATTTCAATAGCAGATTAGGTATAATCTGAGTTTAAGCGTGGTTTTTAATCGTTTTCCAATATTGCAATTACAGTGGGTTTTGAAATATTTAATAGCTGTTGCGTTTTTTTCGATTGTCGTTAAAAGCGCTGAGATAAAAGGCGTTGATAACGCAGAGCTTTTATCTTTAATTAAATCTCAGATTTCAGATTGGAAAAACTTCTCGGAAGAAGCGATTGCGAACAAGTTTAGGTTAAGAAAAGACGAGGAGGTTATAAAAAAATTAGCGGATTCGTTTGGGTACTTCGATTCGGAAGTAACTTCGACTATCAAAAATCATAAGGTAACGTTTAGCGTTAAGTTAAACGAGAGGTATAGGTTTAACGACGTTTTGTTGATTTACACGGATCAAAGAGATTATAAATACGGTCTGAAGGTTAAGCAGGTTTTTGATCTGATAAATATTAATTACGATTCGTATACGGATTCTAAACAAATAGCGGACGGCAGAGAGAGAATAGAGGATTTTCTTAAAAAGCAAGGATTTGCTTTTGTTCGAGCCGAGCGACCGATAATTGAATTCGATAGAGAAAGCAAAAAGATAAAGGTTACTTATAACGTAGCTCTAAGTGGTAAGACTATTATCGACGGAACAATACTTAACATTAAAACGAAAAAAAATCCTAAATTAATCGAATCGTTTGTCAAGAATAGAATACCATGGAAAGACGGCGACGTTTACAATCTCCAAAAAATTGAAGACTTAAAAGATAAACTAATGACAAGCGGCATATTTTCGGCAATAGACGTCGCGTTAAGTCCTCCTGTTCCCGATTCTAAGGATTCAAAAGTTTGTCGCGCGATCATTACCATCAGCGTCGAGGAAGGAAAACTCAGAGAAATTGAGATTGGAGGCAGGTACGGTTCTTCTGAAAAAATTGGAGTTCTGTTTTCGTGGGCGCATTACAATATAGACGGCAAAGGCTCGAAGCTGTCCGCCGTCGCGGACATAGCAAAGTTAGAAAAAAACGTTAAGTTAAAATACGATATGTACGACCTATTCTACAAAGAACAAAATTTGGCGAATAAGGTTTTCTATAAAAAGGAAAACGTGGACGCCTATAACGTATCGACGGTTGGAGCTGAAAGCGTTCTATGGCAGTCTTTCGGAAAAAGTTTCAAAATAGGAGCTGGAGGGCGTTATGAAAACTCCAAAACTAAAGATAAATTGAAAGCGAAATCTAAGAAGGTTAACTTCAAAGCATTCGGCATTCCTATTGGAATCAATTTTGACACTACCGATAGTTATCTAGACCCTCAGAAAGGGATTCGGTGTTTGGGTATGGCGACTCCATATTTTGGAAAGCCCAGCAACGTCACAATCGTAACTGGAAAAGCCTCCCTCTATATACCGATAAGGAAGAATGCTTTTAAGAATGCAATGGTAATCTCAATGTATACTAAAATTGGTTCAATCCTACGCGACAAAAAGCGAATCATGCCGAGAGATAAATTTTTCTTCGCAGGGGGAAATAACTCTGTAAGAGGATACGGGTATCAAATGTTGGGGGAATTTAACAATAAAAAGAAACCTTACGGCGGCGAATCCTTATTTGAAATAGGTGTCGAGCCTAGGCTCCGCGTTTCAGACGACGTAGGTCTCGTCGCGTTTTTTGAAGGCGGAAACGTATATTCGTCCAATGTTCCGAAACCTTTCAAAAAAATGTTGTTCGGATACGGAGGAGGCGTTAGGTACTATACCTCCATAGCTCCTATAAGATTAGACATTGCGTTTCCAACAAAATTGAGAAAAACTAAGAAAGGCAAACGAGTAGATTCCAGGTTTAACTTGTATATTAGCGTCGGCCAGGCTTTCTAAGTCTTTTGGATTATCCGCGCTTATATGAGGCTGGAAAACCATGGGTTATTGAGGCAGTTCTCAATGTATTTATAGATCGCGTCTTATTATAGTAGCTATTTGAAGAACGTCGGAGACAAAGGCCAGTTTTCTGAATTATAGAAAAAGTTCCATGTGGAACTTTTTAATTTGGAATCATTGCCCCGAGGCGTAGCAGCGATCTTATTAAACTTCCAGAGACTCTAAGGATATAAGAATTCTGATTTATCTACTTATTCCTTGTCCAGCAATGCCGCTGCGCCGCGCCAGTTATACGCCGCAGGCGCGCGCCTGCCTTAATGGTAAAAAACCAGGATTATATAACGAAAGGCTCCCCAATAATATTTTTCTTTTGGAACGAGAGAAACAAGTCCGATTTATAAAGCGACTTGTCAAGGGCTTTAGAGCGAACGAAGAGAGCGTCCCTTGACAAGCTGCGCTTTCAATAAATCGGTATAATCGCGCAAGCCAAAAGAAAAATATTATAAACAAGAATTTCATTTATAAAATTACAAAATCATCACCGCGTAAATAATAGTAGTCTTTGAAAGTTTTACGAATTAATTATTTTAAATATACTTATAAGTTGTTAGGAACTCCTATAATATGTTTATATAGTTTCTAATTTATCTACGGCTCTAAGAGCTTCCATATTAAAGTCATCCTAGAAATCCGTTATTAACCAGTTTTTGAAACTCTTTCATAGTATAAACTCCTCTTAAAGCCAGCTCGGGAGACGCTTGGCTTTTCAGCCAATCAAAAGCCTGTTTCTTATAACCGTCTCCGTCTATTAAAATAACCGTCGGGACGCCTGTTTTCATAATGTTTAACATTAAAAACGGATATTTCTCATCTACGCTTCCCTTTGATTCTTGCCATTTGCATTCAATAACCAGACCTTCAGGGAACCTCTCTTGATTCATAACTAAAAAATCGCATTTTCTTTGAGTATCGTAAATTGTCTTGCCGCATAATGCTTGTTTGGCAAATTGTTTCCCTCTAATAGATTGCCTCGTAGCAAAAACCTTGTCTTGTGAAATTTCTGCATAGCCGTTTCTTTTTAAAATATCTTCTACGAAATCTTCAAGAGCGTTTCCCGTCTTATTAGCCTTCGTCCCGCCTGACGTAATTTCTGATGATAAGCTCATTTTCCTTTTGTCTCCTGTTGGCCTTGCAAGATATGAATCTCGAAGCGTCCACGTTCTCAATATTATAGTCTTTGTATAGTCGTCTTATAAGCGGAGTGTCGCTGTTTGAAAGCATAAAGAACACGCCTTGCTTATCAAGTTCTGCGCAAAATTCCGCTAATTCTATGTGCTCTTTATCTCCGAAACCAGAGCCGTCGTACCCGCTAAAAGTTTGATGATACGGCGGATCAAGGTAAACAAAGTCTCCTTTTTGAGGCTTAATTTGAGCGAACTCGCCTTGAGACAAATCGGCGTTCGTTAAGGATTTTGAGCATATTCTTAAATTATCGGCGTCTACTATTTTTGGCTCGACATACCTTCCCATGGGGACGTTAAAAACTCCAGACTTGTTTACTCTGTAAAGACCGTTATAGCAAGTCTTATTAAGGTAAATAAAAAGAGACGCCGTTTCTATAGGGTCTTTTGTTTCAGACAATCTAATTCTCGCTTTCTTATAATATTCTTCAGAATGGCATTCTTTATGATGTTCGAGTTTGGAAATAACCGCTTCGACGTCGTCTCGCGCCATACGGTAGGTTATGATTAAACGAGAATTTATATCGGATAAATAAGCCTTTCTCTTTTGGGGAGCAGACCCTTCGTTAGGAAAGGCCAGTCTGGCGATGTTCCAAAATAAGGCTCCTCCGCCGACGAAAGGCTCAAAGTAAGAGCTAAATTCTTCTGGTATTTTAGAAAACAAAATGTTTACGATAGATCGCTTGCCGCCCGCCCATTTTACGAATGGCTTTGCTATGTCGAGGCATTCTAACGGTTCCTTGTTAACGGCGCCCTCCAGAGTTTTGTTAAGACTTGTCATATTCCCGTTTAAAAACTCTATCTGAAAAACCTCTAACGCCTAGCCTTTATTATATCATATTGGGCTGTCTTTAAATAAACCGTCGAAGGCGAGGAGCGGATAGAAAGGTCAAACCCAATGCTTGAACATTCAATTTTGATTTGATAGGATAAAGCGAAGTGGGGCTGATGCGGCCGAGTGGCAGAATGGCTATGCAGAGGACTGCAAATCCTTTTATATCGGTTCGATTCCGGTCTCGGCCTCCAGTTTTTCAGTAGAATCCAACCGTATGAGTTTTGTCCTGGAGTTCGAAAAGCAAGTTCGCGAAATTGAGAAAAAAGTAGAGGAATTACGAGAAGCCTCCAAAATTGGGGATATTAACGTCGCTTCTGAAATCACCAGAATGCAGAATAAGATCGACAAACTGCTTTCTCAAATCTATAAAAATTTAACGCCATGGCAAAAAGTTCAAGTCGCAAGACATCCAGATCGCCCCAAGTTTCTTGATTATCTTAACGGAATATTTACGGATTTTATCGAATTACACGGCGATAGATTATTTGCCGACGATAGGGCTATTATCGGCGGTTTCGCCAAAATTAGCGGAATTAAGTGTATTGTTATAGGGCAGGAAAAAGGGAGCGATACCGAGTCGAGACTAGAGCATAATTTTGGCGCGGCAAAGCCCGAGGGATACCGAAAAGTCCTTCGTCTTTTAGATTTAGCTCAAAGATTCTCGCTTCCGATTCTCTCGTTTATCGATACTTCCGGAGCCTATCCTGGGGTTGAATCCGAGGAACGCGGAGTCGCGGAAGCGATTGCCAGATGCATGGAAAAAAGTTTACAAATCGACGTTCCGTTTGTTAGTACGGTGATAGGCGAAGGAGGCTCGGGCGGAGCGATTGCAATCGCCTCTTCCGATTACGTATTGATGTTCGAGTATTCTATATATTCGGTGATCTCTCCAGAGGGATGCGCCTCCATACTTTGGAAAGACGGAACTAAGGCCAACTTAGCCGCAGAAACGCAGAAGTTAACAGCGGAAGATTTGTATTCGTTGGGTATTGTGGATTCAATCGTAAAAGAGCCTATCGGCGGAGCGCATAGAAATAAACAGGGTGCTATCGAGAATTTGAAGAAGGAGTTGTTGGTATACTTGAAGAAATCCGAATCCCTGCCTCAAAAGAGTCGCAAACTTTTAAGACGTAAAAGGTTTATGTCAATCGGCGATCAATTCGTTGTAAAATCCTAGCGAATCATTCTCTAATACGCAGTAATGATCTTAAAAATACTATTTTTATAAATGCGTTAACTTAAATATACTTATAAATTCTTATTGGGCATGAAGATATACTTTTTATGCAAATTCTAGGTTCCTTACTGTACGTTAGGAAACGGTTCCTGAAATTTTAAACATTCTAGAGGTATTTGTAACTATTCTAGGTACCCCTTTGTGTTCCGAATCGCCGATCCTTTTAAGAAGAGGACGCGCCTGCTGTCCTAGCTATAATTACATCTCTCAATATAATTCCCAGCTTATAAAGCATGCCTTTATAATTATAAGAATGTTTCGCGTGAAACATTTTAAAATAATTTTCTTTTAACTCATCGCCCGCCGTTTTGGCAATTGCCTATAGGCGCAGTCGTCGAGGAGGAAAGAGCGTCTCTAATTCCAAATAGAACGCTGCAACTTTCCTTCTAAAAAAGCAAGGAATTTATTTGGTAAATCTTAACGTTCTATTAACCTTTTTATGATATGCTAAAGCTATGCTTGCATAGGTTAAGTAGTTAAGGGAAGCAAGCCCCGAGGAGGGCGGGGGTTTGGG
>JAISID010000086.1 GCA_031262205.1 Holosporales bacterium
CTCCCTACGGCCTTCATTCCAAACGACCCGAATAGGTAAGGAAGCATCGCTCCAACTAACAACCCGACCAATACGTATGGATTTTGCAAATTAAATTCAACCTTCAAATTCGGAAAGTAATACGTCAAATCCTCGACGTACGTCGCGAAGAGAACAAGAGCGGCAAGCCCTGCCGAACCTATCGCATAGCCTTTCGTCACGGCTTTCGTTGTGTTGCCGACGGCGTCTAACGCGTCTGTTATAGTCCTAACTTCGCTTGGCAATTCGGCCATCTCGGCGATTCCGCCTGCATTGTCGGTAACGGGGCCGTAAGCGTCGAGCGCTACTATAATTCCGGCAAACGCTAACATTGTCGTCGCGGAAACGGCTATTCCAAATAAGCCTGCGCAGAGATATGAGCAGACGATTCCTCCGCAAATGATAAGAGTCGGCAGGGCGGTTGATTCCATAGAAACCGCGAGTCCCTGGATTATATTTGTCGCGTGCCCCGTCTCCGAAGCCTTCGCGATGCTCTTAACTGGTCTGTATGAAACGCTGGTGTAAAATTCCGTAACCCAAACCAAAAGTCCGGTTACAGCCATTCCGACGAAGCAGCACTGCAATAGATTTAAAGGCGTGAACGCCGTCGCTTCCGATTCAAGGGCGATCTGATAATCTAAAGAAGGGAACATAAAGCTCGTGACGGCGAAAATAAAGATTAGTGAAAAGACTCCAGAGGCGATAAGGCCTTTATATAAGGCTTTCATTATTTTCTTTGAAGCGTCGAGCTTGACGAAAAACGTTCCTATTATCGAACCGATAATACAAACGGCGCTTATCGCCAAAGGATACAGCATCATTATTGATTTAAAATAACTAGCAAAATGAATATTGGCTAAAACCATCGAGGCGACTATGGTGACGGCGTACGTTTCAAATAAATCCGCCGCCATACCGGCGCAATCTCCGACGTTGTCTCCGACGTTGTCGGCAATGACCGCCGGGTTTCGAGGGTCGTCTTCAGGTATGTTGGATTCGACTTTTCCAACTAAGTCCGCTCCGACGTCGGCTCCTTTTGTGAATATGCCGCCGCCTAGCCTTGCAAAAATTGAGATGAGCGAAGCGCCGAAACTTAACGCCACGAGAGACTCGGTTATTAACCTTTCCTCTATTCCGATATTTTGTAAGAAGAAATAGTATCCGGAAACTCCAAGAAGGCCGGCTCCAACGACTAATAACCCAGTGATCGCCCCCGAATCGAACGCGCTTGATAAAGCCTTAGACATCGAAGTTCTCGCTGCTTCCGCAGTTCTTACGTTCGCTCTAACTGAAATATTCATTCCTATATAGCCTGCGATTCCTGAAAGAACGGCTCCTAGAATGAACCCTATAGCCACGTACTTTGACAAAAACGCAAAAAGAAAAGCGGCTACGACGACGCCAACCGTCGCGATTGTGGAATATTGCCTGTTTAAATACGCCTTTGCTCCGATTTGGATTGCTTTCGCAATTTCAACCATTTTGTCGTTTCCGCATGGCAATCTGAAAACCGAACGTATTTTAAATACGGCGAAAACGACGGCTATAATGCCGCAGGCTATAATAGCTAAATCTAACTGCTCCACCATAATGAAGACCTCTAAATTTAAATAATTAAAAATATGCGATTATTTTACTAGATATCTAAGCGAAGTTAAAGACGGAAGTTATTATAGGGGCGCGTTTGCATTTCAGCGAATTGATTTAGCGAGATTTTGCATGTTAGGAAAAAGATAAGAAATCTTTTATATAAATTTGAATAAAACAAGTTAGGATGTTACAATACCAGTATATTTCTAAATAATAAGAGAGCTTTTTTGTTACAGTTATTTATTTTTAATGTTGATTTAGGTCAATGTATTTTTGTATTGCCAAGTAGCGATAGAAATTATGCTGCTCTTATTGATTGTGGATGCGATGAAAAAATTGTTAATTTTATTCAAAAATCCCTACCAAACAATGTGTTAGGGAGCTTTACTTTGACAAATTACGACGAAGACCATTTTTCTGGCATATGTGATTTATCGTCAAGAGTAAAAATAAAAACTGTATGTTTTTCAAAGAACTTAACCTCTGATGAAATCAAAAAACAAAAGGAAAAAGAAACTGAAGCTCTGAGGTGTTTATTAAATATAAAAGATAAATATACCAAACCGTGCCCGGATTGGAATCCACCTTATAAAAAGTGTTGCTATTCGTTAGAAATAGAAGAATTAAACGATCCATCAATAAATAATCTAAGCCAGATGGTTTTTCTTGAGTATAAAGATTTTACTGTATGTATCCCTGGAGATTTAGAAACAGAAGGATGGGAAAAGATCATCAAAAAGCCAGATGTGCAAAACTGGTTAAAGAAAACTCGTTTATTTATAGCTTCGCATCATGGTAGAGAAAACGGCTACTATCCAGGTGTTTTTGATTACTGTAAACCAGAACGTATAATTATATCTGACGGCTCTATAAAACATGGAACTCAGGAAGACATGTCGTCTATTTATGCAAAGCACATTAATGGTAATGGAATTTTATTCTATGATGAACACAGAAAAGTGTTAACTACAAGGAATGATGGGCATATTACAATTAATATAGACAATAATAGCATTGAATACTCTAAACTAAATATAAACCCATGAATAAAATAAATGTATACGAATATTCAGCTATTGTCTGTCCAGGAGTTGTATTGTTATTAATTTTGCATGATTTTTTGTATATTATAAATGTTAATTATTCTAGTGTTGGCGATTTGGGAGTGTTTTTAATACTATCGTTTTGTTCTGGACAATTTGTGCAAGCAATTGCGAATATATTAGAACGTCTAATTTGGCATCCCCGAAAATTAACTATAAAGATTTTTAAAAAAGATAGAAATGTAAATAATGTAAATGTCGATGAAAGTTTTATTAGAGAAACATATATAAATATATTACGAGAAAATAAAACCGAACGAATAGATATATTTAATAAACAATACGGCTTATTAAGAGGATTGTTTATAGATTCGTTGATATTGCTTTGTATTAATAATGTATCAAAAGGCTGGTATTGTTTTTTTACCTTTTTGTTCTTATCATTCATTATTGGTTATCGCGCTTATCATTTCGCGGGTTTGTATTCTAAGGAATTGCTTGCAGAGTATAAAAACCTAAAATAACTCTTTCAAAAATATGGGAATCATCCCCCGATGCGTAGCAGATAAGTAAGAATTTAACTAAAAGTATATCTTTAGAGTTTATAAGTATGTTTATAAAATCTTATTTGTAAGAGCAATACTGCATGTCATGGAATGGCTGCCTCTTTTTTTAATGATAAAATACAAGGTCGCTGCGCAAGTTGAACGATACGGTTAAGGCTTATGTTGGAAATTTTGAAAAGAAGGCGTTGATTTCGTCTTTGAGTTCGGCGCCTATTTTTTCAAAGCAGTCCAACAAATCCTGGTACGTATTTCCTCCGCCGAGAAAATCCCAGAAATCTTCCGCTACTTTTAACTCGTCGTTTGAATCTAGCATATCGTTCGTCGTCCAACGGGCGTATGGTTCCTCTTCGGAAGGATTATAGGGTATTGCTATAAGGGTATTGATTTTTACGTTAGGATTTTGCAATAAAGCGACAGCCGTCCATTCTAGCAAAGTTCTTTTGAATCCTTTAACTTCTCCAGCATTCGGTTTAGCCGTTTTAATGTCTATAAGGAACAATTCTCCATTTTCTCTTTCTAACATAATATCGACTTTTGTAGGCTTTATTTCTTTTGTGTTCTTGCTTCTACACGCTTTCTTTATTAACTCTATTTCTTCGTGTTTTGAAGACTTTTTCTTTTTGGAAACTAAATCGTCTATTATATTTTGAATAACCGTCTGAGCCTCTACGGTTATGCGTTTTCCGATTGAAACTTGGCGTTTAGCGATTTTAAAATTATCTTTTGCCAAAACTAATGCTACAGGTTCGAAAATCGTTGTTCCAAAATTGGTGTTTAACGATTGAATAAGGGAAAACAAGGCTAATCTATCTTTACCAAGCAATCTTGTGTGAAACGGTTTAGCCGTCAGTTTCGGTTTGTATTTTTTAAACTTATTTCTTACGCCGTCTCTTAGTATCTTTTCGATTTGTTCTTTTTTCAAATCTGTCAACACGCGACGATATCCTTCATGTGAAATATTTCTTCGGAGTAAGCGTCTCTGTTCTTTTCAGTTCTGTTTAGAACTGGGCGTTTATATCTATCGACTATTTTCATTCCCGCCTTCTCCGCTATTTCAGGGTAAAGATTGTATTTATCGTTAGCTACCAAAAATACGTTATAATCTTCCGCCAAATATTTTTTACAGTTAAGCAACGCTTGAGATATGCCGTCCACATATAATTTTTTGGCTTCCGTTCCTTGGCCTTTACGCAACGCTCCTATTTCGCTTTCGTCGTTACGAATCCAACCGAATAGATCATACGCGTAAGCGTGTTGTTCATGATAATCTATCAAGCCTACATATGGAGGACTTGAAAATATCCCGTTTATTTTTTTGTCTTTTATCAACCCTGAGATTTGTAAATCGCGTTTGGCTAATTCGTCGACGATATCTATGTTTCTACTATCTCCAGTTAAACATATTTGATAAGCGTCCGTTCTGAGTTTATCGAAAATGCCGATCCTATTAACAGCGTCTTTGCCGTAATAACGCAGCCATCTAAAAATGGAGAATAACGGCTTGCATATTTTAAAGTGCTTGGAACAATAATAAGCGGTATTTATAGGTTCGATTAACGTCGCTAAATCAGAATGAGTCGTAGCCCTGCAAGACCTCATAGTTCTGCTTAGAATTAGTCTTAATATGTCTTTAACGCCGGAATCTCCGAGTTTATTTATATTTTCCAAAACGCTGCGCAGTTCGTCGATAACGTTGGGAAGGAACCATTTAGTCGTAAAGGTAGAAGAATCGTTATTTTTTAATTTTACGTTGTAATCGTCGATTAATCGATAGTATATGGGAAGAAATTCTTTTGCTTTAGCAGCGCCGTATTCTTTCTCGTTTATACTTTTGTTTCTTATGGACGTTTTATATTCGTAGCTCGGAAAGAATCTGTTATTGAATGTATTGAGTTCTTTGGTAAGAGCGTATTCAAACGTTTTTATATTGCTCTTCGATATAAATAAATTTAAATCGTTTGTAATTTTTCTAAATTCATTCTCTAGTTCTAATAAATCAATCTTAGAAATTTTACAGTTAGATATGAAAGAGTTGAAAACGGAAACGTCGACGCCTATAGCGCGTATTCCAAGTTCGTTTGCCTGAACTAACGTAGTCCCGCTGCCGCAGAATGGATCGAGGATTATATCTCCTCTTTTAAAATATACTTCCTTTTTAAATTCGTCCGTATGTGAATCTAAAAAATATTCCGCTAATTGGGGTATAAATTTTCCTTTGTACGGATGCAGTCGGTGGACGTGTTTTGTCGTGTCGGATTCTCGTAAGCGTTCGAAAGATAAAAATCGATTTGCCTTCAATTTTTGCCAATCGATATCTTTAAAATATTTTGAATCGTCGTAATAGGTTTTTAGTTCGCTCTTTGAAACTTTTGCGTCTCCGTCGCAATTTATTTTTCTTATTAACGCATACTGGACGAGATAGCTTATATTGGAAGCCGTAACTTTTTTGTTTAAGTAACTAGACGCCCAATCGCTAGCTTCGGATATTGACAACAAATCGTCTCTCATTATAAACAGAGCTTAACGCGCATCGTATTTATTATAACATTGGTATCTATGCTTGTGAATCAACCCGTAGACTTTTTCAAAGAACGCTTGTAAAATGAACTAATCACAAAGGATGGGTGGTCGAGCGGTTGAAGGCACCGGTCTTGAAAACCGGCAAGGGGGCGACTCCTTCGTGGGTTCGAATCCCACCCCATCCGCCAAAGCGATGTTGCTATTTATAAGACTGCCTAATTCTAAACTAGATTTTAATATGGAATCTCCTCTTTCATTGGTAAATATGAAGAGAGAGCATTTTTGATATTTTCAAATTCATCTCCTTGCAGTAGTCCCACAACTAATGATAAATATCCATCACTTAGTAATCCAAAATATTTTCCAATAGATTTTGCTAGAGATTTATTACTAATTTTTAATATGTCTTTGTACTCTAAATTATCTTTAAATTTATTCTTATAATCTTCCTCTATTTTATCATATTCTGAAAGAGTTCTTTCCATATCGTTTTTATCTTTTGCAGATCGCATCTTATACTTGATTTTCTCAAGGGCAAAGTTTTTTACCTGATCATCTTTCTGTTTTTGACAACAATCTAAAACAAATTTCTTAGCTTCATCTATTCTGGATTTATCAGAATGTTGCATATGATCATTCACGATTTCTAATAGTTCCTCTACTAAAAACAAATTTTCTACTTCCGCAACTTGAAGCGTATAAATACCATGCTCTTTTAGTTCCTTAATTTCATCTTCGCTTCTATAATCTCTATCGATAATCCCGTAACATTCAAGATGATTATTAAGCTGCTCCGTTTCCTTCATTGCCTTTGTATTATTTATAACTTGTCGACACCCGCCGCAAGGGACTACGTAATAGTCTTTATATATTTCAAAGTATAATTTTGTATCGTAGCTTCCCAAAGTGCCTTCAACGAATAAGACTTTCTTTTTATTGCCTAGAATATCTAATGATAATTGTTCTGGTAAATTGCTGGATTGTATTTCTCCATATTGCCATTTATTTCCATCAAATTCTTTAACCCATATCTTCTTAGACTGTTTATGAACAGTTGCGAATTGAGTATCGTGCGTTATGTAGATAAATAAACAATCTGGGCGAGTTTTTTCTATTTCCGTCCACAAACGATTCATAATAGAGCTATGCAAATGAATTTCCGGTTCGTCTACAATGATAGTTTTGTTCTCTGGAATCAAAAGACTTTGAAGGATAAGATATAACCCTACTCGCTCGCCGTCGCTCATTTCCGTTCCTGGGTAGCGTTTTGATTCATCAGGCAGAGCGGCTATTACTTGGGCGTCTTTAATTTCTACTTTTCTCTGCGGAAAAATTTTGTCCCAAATTGAACAAAATTTACCTTTAATCATTTCCGGTACATCTGGTTTTCCCTTATTATCTTCTTCAGCTTTACGACATTTCTCCACAAAATCGTGCTCTTGTGAATTTTGTTTTGCAACAAGTAGGGATAATACGTAGTTAAAATCACGCGGCACTGAAGTTGCAGGCTTATAATTCCAACGCCTACCTTTATTTCCAAAAGTATTTTCGTCCCCAAAAAGCAAAGCATTAGACGCTTGTTTTTCTGATTTTAACGGGATAAATGAATCAAAATTGAGAACCCTCTGAGCGCTTATTCTATGAACTGTATTTGAGCTTTTTTCTTCCATCCATGCCCCGAGTCTACTTTTTCCCGAACCGTTAGCCCCAATAATTATTATTGAATTATTTTTAGTTTCATAAGATTTCGGATTATTAGATTCGTCTGGAAGATAGTATTGAAAACTCATTTTATGTTGTTTCTCCTATTTATAAGATGATTTGAAAATATCATTTATTACTTTATGAATGGTGGGCGCGAGGGGAATCGAACCCATGACCCACTGATTAAGAGTCAGTTGCTCTACCATCTGAGCTACGCGCCCTTTGCATATTGGCGTCTCCTACGGGATTTGAACCCGTGTTTCCGCCGTGAGAGGGCGGTGTCCTGAACCGCTAGACGAAGGAGACCTTTGGAAGCCGTATGTCGTTAGTTTGCATGATTTGAGCAAAGTTTTCAAGGAGAAATTTGTTTTTCTCATCTTTTCCCCACCTAACTTTTCCAAACCGTAAGCAAGACGTCTTTGCATAACGCCGCGCGATAGATATTCTATAAGGGACGGCGGCTTCCGCAGTATTAACTGCGGCCGAGCTGCGAAGCTCGGGTTCGGCGAAGCCGCCGAACAAGCCGCCGTCCCTCTAAAAAAGGAATTTATCGCATATAGCGCTATCGAACATCAAAGCTGGATACTCTATAAACAAAAACAGCTCGCCCCTATATTTTAGGTAATTATGAAAAATTTATGATCATACGCTAGGGGATTATTCCCTTTTATTTAATAGCCTTCAGCATGCCTTCGATTACCTTCTTTGCGTCTCCTAAAATCATCATCGTATTGCTTTGATAAAAAAGCGGATTATCTATGCCCGCGTAACCAGAGCCAAGCGATCTTTTAACAAACAACACCGTCTTAGCTTTCTCGACATCGAGTATCGGCATTCCATAAATAGGAGAAGTTGGATCGTTCTTAGCCGCAGGGTTTGTTATGTCGTTAGCCCCTATGACAATCGCTACGTCCGTCGAACCGAATTCGTGGTTTATCTCGTCTATTTCAAACACGTCTTCATAAGGGATATTAGACTCAGCCAAAAGGACGTTCATATGACCCGGCATTCTTCCAGCAACCGGATGGATTGCATATTTTACGGATATTTCGTTTGCTTTTAATATATCGGCCAATTCTTTAATCGCATGCTGAGCTTGCGAAACCGCCATTCCGTATCCAGGCACGATTATAACGGACGCCGAGTTCTTTATGATAAACGCGGCGTCTTCAGGACTGCAAAGTTTGACGTTTTCATGGTTTGAATCTCCTGGACTGGACGAATTGCCTTTGCCCTCTCCTCCTCCAAATATAACTTTAATCAAAGACCTATTCATTCCTTTGCACATTATATCGCTTAGCATAGCTCCAGACGTTCCGACTAACGCTCCTACGACTATCAACAGGGTATTTCCCATAGTAAAGCCGATGCCCGCCGCCGCCCATCCGGAATAGGAATTTAGCATCGAAACGACAACCGGCATATCGGCTCCGCCTATCGGCGCGATTAGCAAGTATCCAATTATAAGGGACGCGGCAATAACTGAAGCGAATAACAAGGCGGATTGATTAATTACGAAATATACAATCATGGCGGCTATCGCAATCATAACTAAGAAATTCAATCGACGTTGTCCTGGATATTTGAGAGGTTTCCCGCTTATGAATCCTTGAAGTTTTCCAAACGCGACGACAGAGCCGGTGAAAGTAATAGCTCCTATCGCCGCCCCTAGCGACATCTCAATAGCGTTCGCCGTCGGTAGAAAACCCTCTCTCATCTGAAATATAGAACAGGCTATAAATACTGCGGCCAATCCGACTAAGCTGTGGAATGCCGCCACTAATTGCGGTAGAGAAGTCATGCTAACTTTTTTCGCGATATAAAATCCTACGCCGCCGCCTAAAAATATCGCCGCTAACGTGGAATAAAAGACTTCGGGAATATAACAACCGCCGCGAAAATAATCTAAGATTATTGTTGTTACGGATGGAGCTAATGCTAAAGCCATGCCCAACGTTCCGAACATATTACCCCTGCTCGCCGTTTTTGCCGACGACAATCCCCCGAGCGCCAATATAAATAAGACGCATTCTATAAGCGAAGGGATACGGCAAAACGAAGCGTAACGTCCGTAAATCAGAACGCACAACGCTATTATAATTAAACGCGCGGCTGGGTTTATTTTATTTTGCTTTTTCGCGGAGAACATCTCGAGCATTCTTTTGGTTATCGAAAACCCTCCGACGATGTTGGTCATAGCCAGAAACACGGCGGCTAGCTCGAACCATGGGAAAATTCTGTTTCCAGTTATTTTATAATAGAAAAAGTATTCGGCTAATATTGTTAACGCTACTACGACGATAACGCTAGAAATCGCGTTCGTAACGGACATAAGCGGGGCGTGCAAAGCAGGCGTTACCTTTGATACGACGTAATATCCAACAAAACATGCAAGAATAAATATAGTTAACGTTTCAATACCCAGCATTTTTTACATTCTCCTTTTTGAAAGTTTTTATATCAGTTTTAACAGACAAATTTTAAATCCTCAAAAATAAAAATATTCTGCAAATCTTTATATAAATAATCCATTGCCATTTTTAAATTAATTTTCTTAAATTCTCTTCACTTATACCATTATTAAAAGACTCTGTCTTTTCAACTGCCGCTCTAAGCGCTTTCTTATCCTTAACATACTGAATAATAGCATAAACGCACATTACTATAATTGGTATGAAATAAACTAAATAACAACAGGCGACGGCAATATCAAACTCATATTTTGCTCCTAATGTCCTGTCAAAGGCCCTGTCAAAAATTGCGATTAATGAACCGACAATTGAAACTATTTTTATATTAAGCGTAGTTTTATACGTCTCGATTAAATGATACCCTTTTAAAATTTTCCTTTTTAAACTTTTATAATATAATTGATTCCCCCATATTCCCAAAATAACCTTACATAATATCCAATAAAATATCTCATTAAACTCAAAATAATGACAAATCATTCCATAAATCATTGAAGATGCACAACAACAAATCAAACACTCCAAATACATCTTTCTGTATAGC
The DNA here is from genome assembly GCA_031262205.1 of Holosporales bacterium. Classification (GTDB taxonomy): domain Bacteria; phylum Pseudomonadota; class Alphaproteobacteria; order RUG11792; family RUG11792; genus JAISID01. The sequence continues at coordinate 10,457 of JAISID010000086.1, forward strand.
ATCCAAAAATCAAAAAAAAAGAAAGCAGCCCAATTCCAACTAAATTTTTTTCTATTCTCAAGTTCCTTGAACGCTGACAAATAGTATTCTTGTTTTGTAGACATAAATAAACGTTGAAAAGATAAGCCCTTACTACGAAGCTATAATAACGTTTCCTTACTAAAATAACAAGCGACAGGCTTTTTAGACTGGCGGTTTTACAAAAGATTCCGAAACTATCCCCCAACCTGCGACAAGCAAACTAGAGTTCTTATAACAAGTAAATCGCCGCCGCAAATTTGAGAAGAATTATCCCCTAACTTGCGATAGATAAGCATCGCTAGAATTTTTAACGACTTTTAGCTAGGCGCGTTTAGATAAGTTCGTAAGTTATACTTGTTATCGGAAGATGATTCTAAAGAATTTCACAAGGTCTAAAAGATACCGCGCAAGATGTTATGCATGTCCTTAACCGAATTTACCGAGGTTATCTTATTTCTAAATTCTGCAGCGTTTCTAGTACCTTTACAATAATACGCCAGAACCTTCCTAGACAATTTTATAGCGGTTGATTCGTCGTAGAACTCTAGCATATATTCCAAGTGAGTCTTAGCGTTTTCAAACTTCTCCTCGCTCGACAATGAAACTTGGGCTTTAATTCCCGTCTCTAAGAAGTTATGAATATCTCTTAATACCCAAGGGCGACCTAAAGCTCCTCTTCCTATCATTATTCCATCCGCCCTACTCTCTTTTAACGCTCTCTCCGCCGTTTCAATATCTACTATATCTCCGTTTACTATTACCGGTATGTTTACCGCCTCCTTAACTAAGGCGACGTCTGCCCACGAAGCCTTTCCAGAATACAATTGCGATCTTGTTCTCCCGTGGATTGAAAGCATTTGAATACCCTCCTCTTCCGCTATCCTTGCTATCCTTACCGCATTCTTATGCTCCATATCCCATCCTAGTCTCGTCTTAAGCGTAACAGGCGCTGAAACCGCTCTTACGATAGCTCTTATGATTTCCGCAGCGAGCTTCTCGTCTTTCATTATGGCGGAACCTGCATTGGTCTTAACAACCTTCTTAACCGGGCACCCCATATTTATATCGATTAATTTTGCCCCTAGCTCTACGCTTATTCTCGCCGCTTCCGCCATAATATGCGGCTCCCCTCCAACTATTTGAACCGACGTTAGTTCGTCTCCGTCGTTAATCATCATTTTACAGGTTCTCTTAACATTTCTTATGACGGCCTGGCTTGCTACCATTTCGCTAAACATTAAAAAATTGCCGAAACGCCTGACTATCCTGCGAAACGGCAAATCGGTGACTCCCGCCATCGGAGCGAGTATTATGCGGCTTTTTAATTTTGTTTGTCCTAAAATTAAATCTTTCATAATTATAACTATGCGTCGATAAAGCCTGTATTTTCCAGTTTTAATGCATGGAGTTCGACTGTAAAATTGACTTTTTGCAACACTGAAAAAAAAAAAATTATAACATTTACAAACTTTCTATAAAAATACCATTCAATTTTAAATACAATTAGAATTATTAGTACCCTAAAAAGAGGATTTATGAAACGGAAAATACTATTATCAGGAATGATTTTAATTGCGGCGTGCAGTAATATTGCAGTCTCAGCGGAAGACGTTTCGTCTACGGAACAACAAAAAAGCGAGGAAGTAAAGAAAGAAAAATCAGGCGGAGGAAAGCCTGAATTAGATATATCGGGAGCGGCGGCGGTTCACACTGCATTCACGTCGCCTCACAATAAATACTACGCTAAAAAATCGTCTAAATCCGATAAAGACACAAAATCGCCAAGAATCGCAGCTGGAGAGGCTAATGTAGATTTCAATGCGAAAGGAACGTTCGACAACGGAGTAAGGTACGGAGCGACTATATCTTTCGATGCAATGAAAGGCGATACGGGCGTCGATAAAATGTATGTCTTCTTTGAAAAAGACAATATCGGCACCGCGCAGATAGGAAGCGTAAAAGGAGTTGAATCCACGATGTTGTGCGGCGGACAGCAATTGCTCGGCGGAACATGCGGAGTAGACGGGACGGTCGCGCACGATATGGATTACGCAACGGGTGTGATCTCGCCTCTTTACTTAATCGGTTACACGGGCAAAGCCACCAAGATCGCCTACTACTCCCCAAGAATATACGGTTTCCAATTTGGACTTTCGTTTACCCCCGACACGAAACACGTCGGTCACGACGATAAAAACAGAAGGGCTGGAGATTCGTCTCAAGGTAACGACGATGGTATATACTGGACAGATAAAAAACGACCATATGCATATATAGAACGCCCGTCGGGAAGGAACAATATAGCGCTTGGATTAAACCATAAATACGAGTTTAACAACGGGATCGGCACCAAATTCGCCGCCGTTTATTTATTTGAAAACACAAAATCCGTTGGAGCATTTGATGGTCAAGATAATCTTATAGGTAAAAAACTCGATATAAGAAATGCAAGAGGATATCAAGTAACGGGAACAATTTCATATAAAAAATGGGCGATTGGAGCTGGGTTCTTATGGAACGGAAAATCAAGATTACCTAAAGGAGATAGGTATATAACGGAGATATTAGAAAGCGATCGGGACGGCAAAGGAGTACAACATCCAAATTATGGAGAATATAAGACGGCGTTTTTAGCGACTAAAAACAGCAACTCTGGAAATGCATGGAACGTCGGAGCGCAATATAAGTATGACGATAATTTAACGTTTGCCGCCGTTTTCCATAGGTCGCAGAGAAAAATTGACAAAGGACAAAAAACAAAAGCAAATATGTTGACCGTAACCGCAGATTATAAGATATGCGACGGGTTGTTGGTCTTCTTTGAATTCGATCACATACAAACAAAATCGTGTTCAAAGGCATGCGAGATTTTCGACAAAGCATTTCAAAAAGAGAAAGCGTTTAAAGAAGGAAAAGGAAGGGCTATCAAAAAACAGAATTGCCAACTTTTCGCAATCGGAGCAAAAGTCAGCTTCTAAAAAATTGTTGTTTAGAATATAGAGAAACTGTCTTGAGACCACTCAAGACAGTTTTTCTTTTAAGCATTACATTATATTTTCTCAGTTGCTTTATAGCAAAGGAGACAAAAGTCATCCGCTAACGTACGGTCGTAATTTTGAGATTAGATTTATAACTAATCAGAGGTTAGTTTCTTTCTATAATATTTGTCTTTTGGCTTCACGCGATTATACCGATTTATTGAAAGTGCAGCTTGTCAAGGGACGCCTCGCTTTACTCGGCTCTCACGCCCTTGACAAGACGCTTTATAAATCGGTCGAGATATCCTCGTTCCAAAAATAAATATTATTGGGGGGACGGTTTGGTCTTATAGTCTGGTTTCTCGTCGTTAACGCCGGTATCCTGGGGGTTGAAAAGGAGCACTTCTGCGGCTGTGAATTAATGGAATACGCCGCTAGATGGAGGATCATATTCATGATATATCGCTAAATATACTGCTAAAATTATATAGTAATATATAAGTATACTTAAAGTAATAAATCATAAAAATCCACATATTACTACTAAATTGCGTTTTATTATTACTACTAATCGTCAACGAATAATTTTCAAAATTTGAAAATGTTTCACGTGAAACATTTTTGAAAACATGCCATCTAAAGTGATATTTGAGTAATATAAAGTATAAGTATATAAAACAAAGAGTACGCATGATTGTGATGTTATAATTAAAGTATTATTTCCCCATGAATATTTATTGAGAATCATAACTCGACATTGTCTAGCCAGGAGACGGTGTCTTTTTCTTTCTAAAAAAGCAAGGAATTTATTTGGTAAATCTTAACGTTTTGTTAATCTTTTTATGATATGCTAAAGCTATGCTTGCATAGGTTAAGTAGTTAAGGGAAGCAAGCCCCGAGGAGGGCGGGGGTTTGGGATGGAAATTATAGTACAATTTCGTTAATTTTTAAAATTTATTTATATTTTTTTCAACGCGGGGTTTTATGTTCATAACTTTTGAAGGAGGAGAAGGAGTCGGGAAAAGCATACAATCAAAACTTTTATTTGAGTATCTAACGTCGACGGGTAGGAAAGCGATAACGACAAGGGAACCAGGAGGGACGCCGACCGCCGAAAACATAAGAACCTTGCTGTTAACTGGAGATTCGGGAAAAATCGAACCGTTGTCGGAGTCTCTTCTTTATTTGGCCGCTCGCGCCGAGCACTGGCTTCGCAAGATCAAGCCTGCGTTAAACTCTGGAATTACCGTTATTTGCGATAGATTCCAAGATTCAAGCATAGTCTACCAGGGCATGTGCAAAGGAGTCGACATACGCCTTCTAAATTCAATTTTTATAGAATTTACCAATGGAGAATCGCCTAAAAGAACGTATTTAATCGACCTAGACCCTGAAATCGGAATTTCAAGAGCGCTTGCCCGAAAAAACAACGAAGAAACTAGATTTGAAAAAATGAACATGGATTTCCACAAAAAAGTCAGAGAGGGCTTTTTAAGACTCTCTCGCCAAGACCCTCGAAGATTTTTGACAATAGACGGCTCCCTTTCAATCCAAGAAATTCATAAACTCATAGTAGCCGACATAAAAAATCTTATAGACGTTAACTAAAAATTAATCTTTTCAAGATAACCTATTTTTATAAAGTACCTCTTTAACGATTTGGGAAATTATTATGAGATTTACACATAAGAAATTGTTGACAGTTGTCGCTTTCGTTTCGCTTTTTATTGACTCGCCTTCCGCAGCGGTTCAAGACGCAACGCAAAACGCTATGCAAGCGCGACTTGAAAAACTGGAGCAAACCAATAAACAATTAATTGAATTGCTTAGCTCTCACGTAGAAAAAATTAACGATCTAACAGCTCTAATATTAAAAATGCAAGTACAATCAACCAGAGAAGGATTGGAAGACATTGGAGATAGGATAAACGCTATTCTTACGGATTTCGCAAGTCGCGGTTTTATACTTGTAAATTTACCGGACGGCAGTTGGAGAATTTTGAATAAAAATGAAATCGGCAGTCTTGGAGAAAACAAAACGCAAATAGGCGGCGGAAAATCTCTTTCTGCCGAAGAACAGTTGGCGTTAAGAAATACGACGGATCAATTAACGGCGGAATATAAAAAATCACCCAAAACAAAAGAAACTCCAAACGCTGTCGCTAGATGATTACAAATAAAATAGAAACTTATAAACGTCCTAAAATCCCATTTGCCGTTAATCAATTTTTTGGGAATTACATACTTGACTAGCCAATATAACTGTAATTTATAATAAAGGTATATATAAGCGTATAAAAATGTGTAAACGATTTAGTCTAGTTGATTTTTTAAACAATATCCAAAATTTTGAATCGTTAAGATTGGTAGACGGTACAAAACGTCCATATTGTGTAAAGTATAAATGTTTCCATATATAAGAAACCAACGCCTTATCGTTATCGTAATTACTATAAGCATTTTCAGTTAGAGTTAATACGCATGTTAGGGGATGATTCCCATAAACAAAACTGTTTTGGCTAGCGTGGTATGTAATTCCCAATTTTTTGATAGGAAACGGCGCTCGCTTCGGTTTCGTACAATTACCATTTTATGGAGCATTGAGGGCGATTCCGTAAAAAACTAGGGAATCCCCATACCCCAACGCTCTAAAACATCATTCGCAGCTAATCAATTCTAATCGGTAATGATTTGCTCGTTTCAATTTGGTTCCTCGTATACAACCGTTATTTATAACGGGTATCGGGGGATGATTCCCAAAAACTATCTCAAATAAATTATTCATATAGAATATATGTCTTCGGACTATTTCATAATAGGATTAATAACCTTGGCCAGCGTTAACCTTGGCCCGCATTAGAAATAAACTAGAATTGGTTTAAGATTTAGAATCGGGAAAAGAGAATTCGAGTTGGTTGTTTTTATCCTTTACTTCAAGTACTTTTATAATTCTATAAGAAGGCGGAGTAGAGTCATTGTATTCGGTAACTTCCAATAAACATTTTATTTTAGAGCCGCCGGATAATTTTATATAGCCGTCTTTAATTTTTTGAGTAAATTCTAAGTCTGAAATTTTAGCTTCTATAGACCTAGATAAATCATCTTTGAATACCCACTTTGAATCTCCCATTAAATCTGGTTTTCTTACAGTAAGAGTATATTCAATCTCATATTTCTTAGGTATATTTTCAGTCGCAGTCGCCGAGTTTTTAATTATTTCATTGCATTCGTCTTTCGCGAGGGTTGTTTCGCCTGCGTTAGAGCTATACTTTATATGTTCCCTTTCCCCTTTTTCAACATTATTAATAATATTGACTACGGAATTTTTTATAACTGGATAATTAATACATAAGTTCCCAATTCTTTTATCTACTGTTAATGATTCGCCTTGCTGATTTTCAAGTATTAATTTGTCTTTTTCATCTTTCAATGATTTAGGATTAGTTCCTTTTAAAAATTTTGTTATTTTTATCGCATAGTATATAGATTTAATAATATCCGCTACAACAGGCGCGTTTTGAAAAAGAGTTTTTGCTACTTCCGCTAACACGCAAAAATCAATCTCAAAAGAACCTTCTTTTAAACCTTGTATTTCGAGACGACAATCACAAGCAGGGGCAATTAATTGATTTAGATTTTGCGTTAAATCTGTAAAGTCATTAACTAGTTCTGAAAATAACTTAGCGTCTATGCTAGTTTTTCCTCCCAAAGTAATTATAAATTTATCTTCGCTTTTCAACGCTTTGTTCCAGTATACTATCGAAACTATTATTATAGTTTATTACGTATTCATTTCTTACGTATTTTCATAAAAAGCATAAATAAGCAAAAGACAATCGCGATTATAATCGGTATTGCGACTGAATAAGAACTAGAATTAAATTCTCCGTCTATCACGACGTCCGCTATAGTATAGCCTAGGAAGCACCCGACAAACGACCAGACTAATCCAGAAAGAATATTAAATACAATGAATCTTGAAGGCTTGATTTTAGCCGAGCCTATAATTAAAGGGCTTACGGTTCTGATGCCGTATATAAATCTGAATGCGAATATGAAAAGGATATCCATTTTGTGAAGAAGCGAAAATGCTCTAGCTCTCGGTTTTTCAAGCCTCGGAAACTTTTTAACAAGCCAATCCGTTCCGACTTCGTAACCTATCCAGAACATAGCTTGATCGACTGCGACCGTTGTTACAAAGGCAAGAAAAAATATTTTAACTATAGACAAATGACCAAGAGCGGCGAATGCGCTTGCCGTTATAAGTATAACTTCGCCTTCAAAAATTGAGCCTAATAATACGGCAAGATAACCCCAGTCTCTAATAAAATCGAATATTGCCTTATGTTCTAACATTCTTAAATAACGACGCCTTCCCTCGGGCTTCCTTTTTTAATTGAAACATCGCACAAAACGCTTTCTCCTCCCACCATTTTTTGGCCGTTAAATACCAAAGGAATCCCTCCGACCGGCAACCAAACGTCGCACCTACTGCCAAATCTAATTAATCCAAAAGTCTCTCCTTTATTTACTTCTTGACCCTCGTGAATGTTGCATACTATCCGTCTTGCAACCATTCCCGCTATTTGCGTGAATGCCATTACGTTTTCCGAGTCTCCGTTCATTTCGACAATCACAGTATTTCTTTCGTTGAAAACGCTGGCTTTATCAAGAGCCGCATTTAAGAAAGAACCAGGATAATAGGTAATGCTTCTTACTTTTCCCGACACTGGCAATCTATTAATATGCACGTCGAAAATACTTAAAAAAATACTGATTTTGTATCGCTGTTCTTCTCCCAAACCGATTTCCGCAGGAGGCGTTTCCAGGTTAACTCCACACACGACGCCGTCCGCCGGGCTTACTATAAGGTTCTGCTCTAGAGGAACCGCCCTTTTAGGATTCCTAAAAAAGAAAGCGCAAAAACAAGTTAGTATAATTCCAATAAACGCAAGAACAGATGAAAAAGTCGCGAAGATTAGCGACAAAACGGCTCCAATGCCGACAAATAAGAACCCCTCCTTATGAATAGTAAAATTGACTCCGCTAAAACTCATTTCCAAACCCGACAAACCGAAAGTTATATTCATAGTTTAGCACAGCCCTTCAATAAAGATAAAAGTTTTGTATTTATTTGTTTGCCATGCATCGGATTTTGCCCGTATATGCAAATAATTTTCCAATCAAATCTTATTTGCCCCGAGAACCAACTTCGATTTACAAGCTGTGCATCCATCGTATGCGCTAAAAAACATAGCTTGCGAAGCCGTCAAGGCATCTTTTAAAGAATACTTGGAGAACGTTAAAATAATTTGGCGATTTCTTCCGCAGACATGCCGTTTTCTCGAAGCTGCATTTTTCTTGAAGCATGACGGGCTGGTTCATTGTTTGCGTTTATAAATTTTATTTTTGAAATTAAATCAAATTGGTTTTTCGATATTAGCTCGTTTAATATAACGCTAGATATTCCCCCCCAAATTCCTTCTTCCAAGAAGATTATTTTATCGTGTTTACAGGAGTATTTATAAAAGGTGTCAAAATCGAAGGGCAAAACAAATCTCGCATCGATTACGGTAGGACTCGATTTCGATGTTTCTACGGCTTCTAGAACGTTTGTCAATAAGTCTCCGCATGAAACAATCAGCGTTTTGGTTCCGTCCATGACGACTCTACTTCGCATTGAAAAGTCGTCGACGCATTCTAAATATTGAGCCTTCGCTTTAGGAAAACGTATTGCAATAGGCCCTTTATCGTATTCGTTTGCAAATTTAATCGCCGATTCTAGTTCGGAAACGGAAGAAGGAGCGGCTATAGCGAAATTTGGAAAATTCTGAAGGAGAGCGACATCGTAAATCCCAGAATGAGTTTTGCCGTCTTTACCAGGAAATCCAGCTTTGTCTATTATAAATTTCACGGGTAAATTTTGAAGAACTACATCGTGAAATATTTGGTCGAAACATCTCTGTAAGAACGTTGAATAAATACAAACGAAGGGCTTAAATCCTTGCGAAGCAAGGCCGGCGGCAAACGTTGCGGCATGTTCTTCCGCTATTCCGACGTCGAAAAATCTATCGGGAAATTCTTCGCTAAATTTTGTTAAACCATATCCGTTTTTCATAGCGGCCGTAATACATACAATCTTTTTATCTTCCGCAGCTAGCTCGGCTATTTTAGAGCCGAATACGTCGCTATATTTTTTAGTCTTTAAGTTGTCGATTCCATGAAGATTTGTTGAATCCAACTCGGCGGCGGAATACCCTTTTCCCTTTTGAGTAATGACGTGGATAATAATCGGTTTGTAATTAGCCACGTCCCTAACGTTTTTAAAAACTTTAACTAAATCTTTAATATTATGTCCGTCGATTGGCCCCACATACTGGAATCCAAATTCTTCAAAAATATTATGTCCGCTGAATGAAGCGATTATATTTTTTATAAATTTTTCTATTCTCTGCGAAGTCTTTTGAGGCAATAAAGAAAGGAATTTGCTAATGCTTTTTCTGAGCAATAATCCTTTTTTGGAAGCTAGAAGTTTGGAAAGGTACTTCCTCATAGCTCCCACCGTTTTAGAAATCGACATCTGATTATCGTTTAAAATAGCTATGAAATTCTTTTCGCCGTAGGCGTTATTTATCGCTTCGTAAATCATGCCGCCGCTTAAAGAACCGTCTCCTAGAATGGAGATTATTTTAAAATTTTTACATTCTAGGTCTCTCGCTTTAGCAATTCCAAGAGCCGCACTTAAAGACGTTGAAGCGTGCCCCGCTATAAAATGATCATACTTGCTTTCGCTCGGGTCTGGAAAACCAGACGCTCCCGTTTCTTCTCTCAAATCTTCCATTAATTTTCTTCGTCCCGTAAGGAGCTTATGAGCGTATGCCTGGTGCCCGACATCGAATATAAACTTATCGACTTCGCAATCAAAAACATAATGGGAAGCTACGATAATCTCTACCGCTCCCAAATTTGAACCGAGATGACCGCCATTCTTTGACGTTATTCTAATGATTTCGCTTCGCAGATCTAGACACAATTCCTCCAGCTCCGCTAGAGACAATTTTTTAATATCGGACGGAGTAGAAATGCTATCTAATATCATCGGCTTCTATTTTAGAAAAATAATACTTAAACTTTCCACCGCAGGAAATCATACTTCAACATCCTAAAAATCTCATTTGCAATTAACCTTCTCGCATACAACTGTCGTTTATAGGATATCGCTTGCTTTCTCTAGGAAAAACATAGATTTTAATATACTACAAAACGCTTAAAAAAGCGTTTCACAATTATAATATGAGACTAAACGCGTTCAAAAACCAAGAAAATTGCAAGTTATATGTTATACTAAAAACGACTCCGTTTATTAAGTCTTTTCACCTTGTTAATAAAGCTATTTAAACTCGCTTTACTTCTTTTAACAACTGGAATTGCTACTTTTTATATTATACATAAATCTCAACCAAATCAAGAAATCGCTAAAGTTAGAAACCTTTCGACGGACGGGGAATCGATAGCTTTTAGAAAAAAACTGAAAAATGGAACTTTAACGCTCTCCGCGAAAAGCGCAAAGTTAAATGAAAAAGACGGTTCTATACTTTTGAAAAACGTACGCTCTGTTTTTTATAGTAAGCAGAAAGATATATCAGTTAGCTGCTCGTATTGTACGTTTAGAGTAAAAGAACGGAAAGCTTATTTAACCCGAGACGTCTGCCTAAAATCTTCCGAAACCGTTTGTTATACGAAATCGGCAGTCGTAAACTTAGTCGACAATTCTATTTCAAGCAATTCAACCATACGCGGCTTGCGAAACGGCGTAAAATTCTTAGCCTCTGGTTTCCACTTAAACGAGTCGGGGAAAATTACTTTAAAACGCGCCAAAATAGTAAAGAAATAGAACCCCCTTCGTTTCGTCTCATAAAAGAAACTTGTAGCCAAGGGGCTATCTCTTAAAGAAAAGTTCAAATCAGGTTTTATATAATTTCCATAACGACTGGAGCGTGATCGGAAGCTCTCGTATTAGAACGAGGTTTTAAATCCACGCGACAATTTTTAACGTTTACGTTTTCAGTCGTTAAAATATAGTCTAGCCTTAAACCGCGATTTTTAGAAAACCCATTTCGTCTATAGTCCCACCAAGAATAGATTTTTTTGTCTCCTGAAATTTCTCTTAAACGATCCGTAAAGCCGATATCCAATAATGCTGTAAACGCCAGGCGTTCCTCGTCCGTACAACAAACCTTGCCTTTCCAAAACTCTGGATCGTAAACGTCAAGGTCGTCTCTCGCAACGTTAAAATCCCCGCCTATTATGAAACCGTCTTGCTTTACGGCTTCTTTTAAATAGCTCGATAATTTATCCATAAATTCGAGCTTATAATTAAAAGCCTCGATCGAACCTCCGCCGTTTGGAACGTAAACGGAAGCAAGTCTATACCCGTTTATAAAGGCTTCTATATACCTAGCTTGCGAATCGTCGGTAAATATCTTGTTTCCAAGTTTCACGTCTTCAATTAAATGCTTAGATAAAATGGCGACGCCGTTATAAGTTTTTTGCCCGTAAACCGAGCAGTTATATCCAATATCTTCAAAAGGTTCATAGGGGAAAATGTCGTTCGCGCATTTCAACTCTTGAAGCAAAATAATATCTATTTCGTTTGAACGCAAAAACTCAACCGTTTGTTCGAAACGCACTCTAATGGAATTTACATTCCACGTCGCTATTCTCATACTCTTAAATCTAGGAGAAAAACTATGTTTTATAAGTTTTGTAACACAACTTCATTAGAATGTTAAGTCTAACGCGGTAATCGCGCTCGTAAACCGCGTCTCTTTGAACATTGTGAAAATGGAAATCACGCTAAATTCCGCTTATAATTAGCGGCGGCGGTTTGTCTTTACCGAGCGTATTTTCAGCATATGATTGTAATTTGCAGAACATCAAGAAACGATTCCATCAAGCAATTAATCTCCGACATCCTGCGAAGCAAGGTTTGTACGCGCGCCGCTAACTATAAGCGGAAAAAAAGACCGAGCTACCAGCGGAAATTAATTGCAAATGAAAATAAGAATCGCAGCGGCGTTAGGAGATAATTCTCAAAATATTCAAGCCTCTGAAACGCCTAGTTTTTCTTTTAAAATCTTATTGATTTTTTCAGGATTTCCCTTATTTTGCAGCTCCTTCATCGTCTGTCCTACGAAAAAGCCAAACAGCTGCGTCTTGCCGTTTTTATAGTTTTCAACCTGCGAAGGATTGTTTTGCATAACCTTATTTACAGCGGCTTCTATTACCGCCTCGTCCTGAATCTGGACTAGCCCCTGCTCTTTTACTATTTTGGACGGAGAATCTCCTGTTTCAGTCATCGTAGCGAAAACGGTTTTGGCAATTTTCCCAGATATTGTTTCATCAAGAATCAGATCGACTAATTCGGTAATGTATTCGATGGGAATACCCGCTGTTTCTATTGTCTTGTCTTCCTTATTTAAAATTGCAAATAGTTCGCCGGTTATCCAATTCGCAATTAACTTCGCGGATTCGAGGCGGCTGAACTTTGAAACGGAAACGGCTTTTTCAAAATAGTCCGCCGTCGATTTTTCTTCAATCAAAAGGTTTGCATCAGTTTCGGATAGTCCGTAATCTCTTGTAAATCTCTCGCGTTTTTCATCTGGCAACTCGGGCATCTCGTTCTTGAGTTTTGCTATTCTAGCGTCGCTTAAAACTACTGGTTTTAAATCTGGGTCTGGGAAATACCTATAATCCGCCGCGTCCTCCTTCGACCGCATAGACCTTGTTTCTCCGTTGTTTGAATCAAACAATCTAGTTTCCTGAACGATTCTCTCCCCGTTTTCGTTGGCGATTATCTGTCTTTGAGCTTCGTAATCAAGGGCTTGCCCTAAGAATTTAATCGAATTTATATTTTTTATCTCAACTCTGTTTCCAAACGGTTCTCCAGGTTTTCTAACGGATATATTTGCATCAACCCGAAGATTGCCGCGTTCCATATTGCAATCGCAAGAACCGACGTATTTTAAAATCATTCTGAGCTTCTTAACATACTGCATAGCCTCGTAAGAAGATCTCATGTCAGGTTTCGATACAATCTCCATAAGCGGCACTCCGGCTCTGTTAAGATCGACGTACGAGCAGTCGGGAGACAAATCGTGAATGCTTTTCCCTGCGTCTTGTTCTATATGAATCCTCTCAATATTGACTCTCTTTTTATTGCCGTCTAAAAGATCAATATCGACGTATCCGTCTGAAATTATTGGATGAAACAATTGCGATATTTGATATCCCGACGGGAGATCGGGATAAAAGTAATTTTTCCTATCAAACTTTGAAACTTTATTAACGACGCCGTTTATTCCAAAGCCGGTCTTAATAGCCTGATTAACGGCGTTTTCATTAAGAACTGGAAGCATTCCGGGCATCGCGGCATCGTAAAAACTTACGTTCATATTAGGATCGGCTCCAAACTCAGTCGGGCTACTGCTAAATAGTTTAGAATGCGTTGAAATCTGAGCGTGTACCTCAAGTCCTATAACAACTTCCCATCCGTTAATTGATTCGTTCATAATAAAATTTCATCTCTGCAAATAAGTGGATCTTAATCGTTAAACGCTATCCAAAAGGATAAACGCGCATATCGATTTTATCACAGCTTCTCGTCGTTTTAAGGGAAAATTTTATAACTCTATCTCGCTTGTAATTTTGCGTCGATTTCCAAAAAGCTCTTGAAAAAACCCAAAACATATTTCAATTTATCCTCTAATTCAAGCCTGTCAAACTCCTCTTTAGAGTAATCGCCCATTTGATAGTAAAAGGAAGCGTTGCGCTCGACTTTTGAAAGAATCTCGTCAAGTTGTCTCGACGACGTCTTCACATCTCTTATCCACAAAAATCTATATAAACCGTTGATAAACGCCGAGGCTTTCACATAAAACAAAACCCTTTTCAAGCTATCCTCATCCGCCTCTTCGCCAAGATATTTGCTTGTAAACGCTTTGATATCCTCAAAATCCTCTAGGCCTGAGCCGTATAAAAAGTATGCGAGGTCGCACAACGGATCATCGTAGCGGCTTTCTTGAAAATCTATAAAATAAACCCTCTCGTCCTCGGCAATTAAAATGTTCTTAGTCCACAGGTCTCCATGCGTTGGGATAGACTCCACGCGTCGAATCCCCTTATAACTCTCAAATAAAGATTGACGCCAATTATCAAATTCGGACGGCAACTCAATTTCCCCTTGTTTTAGTTGTTCAATAAAATGCGAGGCTTCCTCCATCATAGAAACTCTTGTTAAGCAAAGTTCTGTCCCAGCTGCGTGGATATTTCTTAAATGCCCGATAACCTTATCCATAATTTCTTTATTTTGAAAATCTGAAAAACGAAAAAGCCGCCCGTCTATATATTCCATCACAACAATAAACGGATTCTCTTCATCGTCTACAAACACAAGTCGAGGAGCTATTCCGCGAGACGAACAAAATTTATGCATCTGTAATTCAGAAACTCTACGAAGCTGACTTTCAGTTTTCAAAGCGACTTTTAAAACATACTTTTTACCGGATACTTCAAAGGTATATAATTCGGCTCCAGAAAGCCCTCCCCTTAATTCGGTCAGTTGCGTTTTGCAACCGCCTTTAAAATCCCGAGTTATTTTTGCTATCGCTTCAATTCGCGTCGTTTCGCAAACATCGCGTTCCAAAGCCGCAAAACAATTGCAAAAAAGAAAACATATGAGCGATAAAAAAGCGCTTAGTTTATTCATCAATCGTTTTCTCCTCTTAAAAGCCTGAATTATTTTATGATTTTGTTAATGCCTATCTATATTTATAATACATTGCTTTCTTTTATTTTTTATAACCTTTTTGGAAATCGTTTCCTTGGCGTCCCATAAGCGCGGTTTGTAAACAAAATGTAAAAATTTTGTCGCTAACAGGAATTAACGACAAATGAAAATAAGCTCGCGCGGGATTGTTTCAAGGACGATTCCCCCCTTCAGCGCAATACTAGCATCGTATTAACCAGCGCCGTAGGCGCATCTCTTTTTAACGATAAGCAACCAGACTATGCGCAAGCCAATCGCTCCCTCTAATAATATTTATCTTCGGAATCATCCCATAGTTTATTGGTTCTTATACTCCTAGATAAGTTCTTACTTAGTCTACTATATATCGATAGAGATATATTCTGCTTACTTGTTGTTGGGTATTACGAAATACTAAAAATATTCAGAGAAAAATAATAACATAGTAATTCGAGTAATGATACTTATATCGTCACATCATAATTCTATAT
>JAISID010000071.1 GCA_031262205.1 Holosporales bacterium
CATTGTAACCGGCTGTGGCGAATCCAAATGAATCTGGCGTCGGTTTAGGATCGTCGATTGAGACTAGCAACATATACTCCGGTTTATCTTTAGGGAATCCTCCGATTAGCGTCGTCACCCTCTTTCGCTGTCCGTCTACGCCGTAGCTTTTTCCTTGCGTTTTATATGCCGTTCCGGTTTTTGCAATTATATCGACTCCGTCTATCGCGGCTTTTCTGGCTGTTCCAAAACAGACCACGGCTCTCATTAAGTCTCGCGCTATTTTAGACGTTTGGCTTGAGACGACTCTATCTTCGCCTTCCAAAAACTTCTGTCTTTTGCCATAGATAAGAGTCGGCTTAACGCGAATGCCGTCGTTTACTATCGAAGAAACTGCGGCAAGCAAGGTCAACGGCGAAACGGCTAATCCGTAGCCGTACGATACCGTCATCATAGTCGCCTCGCTCCAATGTCGCGGAATAAGCGGCTTCCCCACCTCTTGTATTTCAAGGTTTACTTTATCTAGCATGCCGAATTTTTTCATGTAGGCTTTTTGTACCTCGACTCCAAAATTTTGAGCCATTTTAGCAGACGCTATATTCGAAGAAAATACGAATGCTTCGGCTAATGTGAGACGTCGTTTTTTCCCTCTGAAATCGTTAATAGAAAAGCGACCGACTCGTATAGGTTCGGAGGCGTCGAAAACGGAGCCTAAAGCGGCCGAGCCGGAGTCTAAGGCAATCGCTACGGTAAGTATCTTGGAAACCGACCCCTGCTCGACTACGGCTAGGGTATTCCTATTAAACATCGCGTCGCTGGAACTGTTTTTTAAATCGTTGGGATTGAAATCGGGAAGGGAAATCATTGCTAATATCTCTCCTTTTGTAGACATCAATATTGCATTTCCTCCGACGGCTCTATATTTTCCTATCGCCTCTTTCATCTCTTCATGCAATATTGTCTGAAGCTGCAGGCTAAAAGTCGTCACTAATTTTTTGTTAAGATTTCCAGCTTTATTTAATTCGTTTGAAAATTCCTTCTCAAGCCCGCAAACCCCTATGCCGTCAACGTTGCAGCATCCAATTACATGGGAAAATAAATTGTCCTGAATATAGATTCTCTTATAATCTTTCTGAAAATGAATCCCCGGTAGACCAAGATTCATAACCGTTTCTTGAACCTTAGGAGTTACATGTCTTAAGAGCCATACGAAATGTTTGTTCTTATCCGCCAATTTCTGCTTTATCTTATCGGCGTCGGGCATGCCTTGTATATTAGACAACTTTGCCGCTGTTTCGTCCGCGTCTATAACGACTGAAGGGTCTGCATAACAAGACGAAGTTCTTATGCTAGTCGCGAGCAGTTCTCCATTTCTATCGACTATATCGGCTCTCTTTATTATTTCGTCTTTAATAAAATTCTTCTTAACGACGCGAGTTCTAAATCGACTGATTACCATAATGTCCGCAAGTTCGTAAGAAATGGAAAGAAATACTAAAGCTCCGAAGACGCTTGAAAATACTATTCTTTTTCTGAGAGTTTGCATCAACGACGAGTGATTTTTTGAATTTCGCCATATTGCGAATCCTTCAAAAAGAGAGGTAAATATTTTTCTTAACAAGAAATTCATCTTCCGCCTTTACTCATATTTGAGCTGTTTTCAATCAAAGAATTATCCAAGAACGTTTTAAACGCATCTCTAAGACTTGTTTCAAATTCGCTGCTAGCAAACTCTTCGTAACTCATTATCTGGCGTCTTTCCATAGGCTTCATATTCTTTAAATACTTAGCGGCGAGCATTTTCAATCTCTTGGGAGAATTTAAACAACTCCACTCCGCAGCGTATACTTTAGCGTCGTCCTCCAACTTTTCTATTTCCTCGTTAATTTTTTTTAAATGCTTCCTAAGAAAAACAACTTCATATTTCACTGTTGGAACGCAAACGCCGATAGCGACCAAAATTGTTAAAGAAATAATAACGAACTTGTTCAACTCGCTGCTTTCCCTCCATCTTTAAAACTATAATCCTCCTCTTTTTTATTATATACAAATCCCCGCAATATTGCAGACCTAGAACGAGGATTTTCCAAGATTTCTTCCTTAGAGGCTTTTATAACCGATTTATTTATAGGAGAAATACAATCTTTCCTCGCTCTCGCCCAGTTTTTCACAATCCCGTCTTCCAAAG
This sequence comes from Holosporales bacterium, assembly GCA_031262205.1. GTDB lineage: Bacteria > Pseudomonadota > Alphaproteobacteria > RUG11792 > RUG11792 > JAISID01. The sequence goes on from JAISID010000071.1 coordinate 2,168, forward strand.
CGTGAAACGATATAGTCGCTATTTTCGCGTTGTCGTTTAAAATCCGAGACAGCTTAGTTAAAGCCGAATCTATCTCGGTCAGCTCGTCGTTTACAAATATCCGAAACGCTTGAAACGTCTTCGTAGCCGCGTCGATTTTTGAATATTTCTTATGAACGGCGGAGAACCCGACCGCTTTTCTAACAATCTCTCTAAGCTCCGTCGTTGTTTCAATCGCTTTTAACTTACGAGCCTCCGCTATTGCCGAAGCTATTTTCTTTGCCCTAGAAATAGATTCGTTTCCATAACTATGAATGATTGCGGCAATATCTTCCTCCGAAAACGAGTTCGCCGCATCGTAAGCGGACAAACCCTCTAAAGACATTCTCATGTCTAGCCGCCCCTCTTTTGAAAAAGAAAAACCGCGAGAAGCGTCGTCGACTTGAAACGACGACATTCCAAAATCAAAAAGAACGGCGTCGAATTTATCGCGCTCCTTTAAAATCTCGCTTGCCTGTGAAAATTTGCAAAGAGTAAAATCAAATCTGTCGGGGTATTTTCCCTTTATGCTTTCCGCTCTTTTTGTCGAATCTGGATCGCAATCAAGGCCGTAAACATAACAATCAGCCGCTTCTAACAGAGCTTTCGTATGCCCTCCGCCGCCGAAAGTACAATCCAATATTCTGTCTCCTTTTTGAGGCGATAGCATGCCTATTGTTTCGGTTAATAGAACGGGAATGTGAAACATCAAAATACCCCCAAATTGTTAATTTGAACATTGTATGTCCAAAACATGGGGAATTTCAATCGTTTTCGGAATCGCCTCTCAGCCCATGACGATGATTCTTATAAAAAGAGAAGCTCATCTTACGTCCCAAAATCCAATGTATACCTATAACATTTATCTTTTGGCTCCTGCGATTATACCGATTTATAAAGCGACTTGTCAAGGGACGCTTCGCTTCGTTCGCTCTCACGCCCTTGACAAGTCGCTTTATAAATCGGTCGAGATATCCTCGTTCCAAAAGATAAATATTATTGGAGGCTTTTTTGTCTTATAGTACGGTTTCTTACCGTTTACGCCAGCATATGAAATGACGAAGGACTAACTAATTAAAAAGTACTACCTTTGCTATTTCTCTCATGTCTTAAACGCTGCTTGCGCGGCAATATATCCTGAAATCATATAAAATACTTCGCGCGAGATATTTTGAGTCTTTATAGAAAGGTCGACGGGTTGTTTTTTGAAGCCGAAGGATGCGATAATTTTTACATAGAGATTAAAAAAGCAGTCGAATGGCTAAAAAGGAACAGGAAGAAAACTTTAAGATAGTCGCGAAAAATAAAAGAGCAAGGTTCGACTATGAAATAATCGAAACGTTGGAGGCGGGAATAATATTGACCGGTTCGGAGATAAAATCCGTGAGGAACGGAAAGGTTAGCATAAACGAATCGTTCGTCGGCGGCATGCAAAATTCAAACGACTTATTCCTCTTCAATGCGGACATACATCTATACGAGCAGGCGAGCTATAACAACCACGAGCCTAGACGTCCGCGAATCCTTCTTCTTCACAAAGTTCAAAGGACTAGGTTTTTGAACGCGATTCAGAAAAAAGGAATGACGATCGTCCCGCTTACGATGTATTTAAATCACAAAGGGATTCTTAAAGTTAGCATAGCCCTTGCAAAAGGTAAAAATGTTATCGATAAAAGAGAAACGGTGAAAAAGCGAGACTGGACCATCGAAAAATCCAGAATTATGAAAAAGTTTAATTAGCCGCGAGATAATTCGCTATGAAAATAAAACTTACAATCGAATACGACGGAGGAAAATTCTTCGGTTGGCAAAAACAAAAAGGACAAATTTCCGTTCAAGAGTCTATAGAGAACGCCGTTTCTAGGGCGTTCGATAATCGGGAAAGAATCGAGCTTTACGGAGCCGGCAGGACGGACGCAGGCGTTCACGCGACGGGACAAGTCGCGCACTTCGACGTCGCGGACGAATCGTTGGTAAAAGTTTGGAAATCGAATGTTGAAAGACTTCCCGCCGCGATAAATTATTATTTGCTGGATTCGGGAGCCGTCGTAATTGAAGCCGAAGTCGCGTCGCCTGATTTTCACGCTAGGTTCTCGGCAAAAATGCGTCGTTATAAATACGTTATTTACAACAGAAAAATCAAATCCGTAATTTACGACAAACGAGCCTGGCATGTCGCGAGAAAGCTAGACGCGGAGACGATGAACGCCGCCGCCCAATCGTTGCTTGGAAATCATAATTTTAACGCGTTCCGCTCGGCTCGTTGCGGCGCTAAAAATCCTATCAGAACGATATCCGAAATAAACATATCTAGAAAAGAGAACTTTATTATCGCGGAAGTTGCGGCGAAATCATTCTTGCATAATCAGGTTAGGATTATTGTTGGAACTTTAGTTAAAATCGGAACGGGCGACAAGCCGCTCGAATATGTCGAATACCTGTTGGATTCGCAAGATAGAACGCTTGCAGGCCCCACAGCTCCGCCGCATGGATTATACTTAATAAAGGTCGAATACTAAAAAATTTCACTCGTACGGCGCATCTTATACGCAATCTTTCAATACTAAAACGCCATGGTTTTATTGAAATAACGGTAAATTTTGTTTTTGTCTACGACCAGAATCAATACTTGTTTGCCGAATTACTTACGCGACATATATCCATAATATTTCTCTTTTAGCTCCTTCGATTATACCGATTTATTTAAGCGCAGCTTGTCAAGGGACGCTTCGCTTTGCTTGCTCTCACGCCCTTGACAAGACGCTTTATAAATCGGTCGAGATATCCTCGTTCCAAAAGATAAATATTATTGGGGGCTTTTTTGTCTTATAGTCCGGTTTCTCGTCGTTAACGTTAGGTATTTTTGATTTCTGGGAAAAGGCGAGAGAGCTGAATTGGGAATCGTTTCTTGGCAAAGCGACAATTATCCCATAAGTATGATTTTATAAATTCTAAAGGCGCGCCTTTATACGAATGCTAACTCGCCTACGCGATCGCGAGACTGTCCGCAAGGTATATGAGTATTTAATATCAATGTATTGAAATGCTTGAAAGAAATCTCTTTTTATCGGTGCCTTGTACTATTATAATCTTGCTATTAGCAAATTATGAATAATTTGAACCAAAATATGGATATTACGGTTATTGGAGCGGGATACGTGGGACTCATTTCGGCCGTGTGTCTATGCGAGTTTGGGTTTAAGGTTTGGCTTAGCGATAATAATCGGTATAAAATAGAACAGCTAAAAAACGGCGCGTACCCCGATAGCGAACCTGGAATCGATCAGTCCTTAAAAAAGCATATTGCCGCAGGCAATTTAATACTTTCTTCGGATTTTACCGATTTGGTTAAACAATCTTCAGCGATTGTTATAGCCGTCGTAACGGGCGCGAGCAAGGAGGATTCAAATCTTTCCAATTTGCATGAAGTTGTAAAAGACGTCGCTTTATCTTTGAGCAAAGACCGTTATACGGGAATCGTTATTAAGACTAACCTTCCAGTGGGCGCGTGTTCTATTGTTTCACACAATGCGAAATTTTTAAGACCCGATCTTATTCCAGGCAAGCACTACGATATAATTTCAAACCCTGGGTTTTTGCGAGAAGGCGTCGCCGTCCACGATTTTATGGAGCCTAGTCGCGTTCTAATCGGGTTGGAAACGGATTCTCCAAAAGCTAAGGAATTAGTGTTTCAGATTTACGAGCCGTTAGCGAGAGCCGCCGTTCCGTTTATTTTCTCATCGTTCGAAACGGTCGAGTTGATAAGAGCGGCTACTATCGGTTTTGTCGCGACTAAGATGGCGTTTATAAACGAAATCGCGGATTTCTGCGATAGATGTAACGCGGATATCAATATGGTAATCAAAGGAATTGCATTAGACCAAAGAATCGGCAGCAAAGCTCTTAGAGTTTCGCCGGGATTCGGCGGCTCTTCATTCCCAAGGACGGTTAGGATTTTATCTAATACGGCCAAATCTCTCGGTATGGATTTGTCTATTATAGATTCCGCGCTTAAAAGCAATTCCAATAGGATTTCTAGTATCAAGACAAAAATTATGCGGCTTGTGACCGAAGACAATACGTCGGACGAGAAGGCTCTTAAGAGGATAGCGATATTGGGGCTTTCGTTTAAGCCGTCGACCAGCGACGTTTGGGAATCGGCCAGCGCGCTTGTTATCGAGGATTTGCTTAAGGAAAACAATGTCGAAGTCGCGACTTACGATCCTTTGTATAAGCCCGGCAGCGTTTCTATTAAAAGACTTCCCGATTTCGTTAAGAATCATAGAAATTTCTCCCTTGTAGAGTCTGCTTACGAGGCGGTAAATCAAAGCGATATTGCGGTCATTATGACTAATTGGAGCGAATTTACGTCGTTGGATTTCAAAAAGATTAAGGAATTAATGAATAAAAAATCCGACTCAAAACCTATAATTCTCGATTATCGCAACATGTTCCTTAAATCTGAAATGAGCGGCATGTTCCGCTATATCTCGCAGGGGCAATAATCTGTGAGACGGACGACTTTTTCAGAAAAGTGATTTTTCAAAATCGCTCTTTCAGGCCGCAGTATTTATAACGGCCGTTTACAGCAATATTAAGAGATGATTCTATACAAAATACTTTTGCCAAATCCTATACTTAACTACAATCGTATGCTAGAAATACAACAGAAAAAGACAAAAAGCCGTCAATAACAGGAATTAATTAGTTATAAATGAAGTTCTAGAATATTAGGAATATATCTATAATATTTTTCTTTTGACTCCCGCGATTATACCGATTTATTTAAGCGCAGCTTGTCAAGGGACGCCTCGCTTCGCTCGCTCTCACGCCCTTGACAAGTCGCTTTATAAATCGGTCGAGATATCCTCGTTCCAAAAGATAAATATTATTGGGGGAAGGTTTGGTTGTATAGTCTGGTTTCTTACCGTTAACATCGGTATCCTAAATTTTGCAGGGAAAGCGAGCGCGGGGGATGTTGATTGCTTGATTGGAAATCACCCCTTGTGGGACAATAAAAGCGATTCGGCAATAACCCAGGAAATTTTTCAAAGAAAGCTACTATATTAACAAGTCTACGAGTTCATTGAATTGAAAAAGTCTTCGTTTGTTTTGGAGTATTTCAGTTTTTCAATTAAAAACTCCATAGCCTCTATAGTTCCCATCGGGTTTAAGATTCGCCTTAATATCCACATTTTCGACATTTTGCCTTTGTCGTTGACGAGCAACTCTTCTTTACGCGTCCCCGACCTGTTTATATCGATTGCGGGGAATACTCTTTTTTCTGAAAGTTTTCTATCCAAAATAATCTCCGAGTTGCCCGTGCCTTTAAATTCTTCAAAGATGACGTCGTCCATGCGAGAGCCTGTTTCGACGAGAGCCGTTGCTATTATCGTTAGCGAGCCGCCTTCTTCTATATTTCTCGCGGCTCCGAAGAATCTCTTCGGCTTTTGAAGCGCGTTTGAATCGACTCCGCCCGTCAAAACCTTCCCTGAAGATGGGACGACTGTGTTGTAAGCTCTTGCCAAGCGAGTTATCGAATCGAGAAGTATCACGACGTCTCTTTTGTGTTCGACCAATCGCTTGGCTTTTTCGATCACCATTTCCGTAACCTGAACGTGCCGAGAAGCAGGTTCGTCGAACGTCGAACTGATAACCTCTCCGTCAACCGACCTTTGCATATCGGTCACTTCTTCAGGCCTTTCGTCTATCAGAAGCACTATAAGGTAAACGTCTTTGAATTTCGCCGTAATCGACTGAGCGATTGTTTGAAGCATTACGGTTTTTCCCGTTCTGGGCGGAGCGACGATTAAAGCTCTCTGTCCTTTTCCTATCGGGGCGACTAAGTCTATGACTCTTTGCGTAAGCCCGTTCCGCCCGTTTTTCGCGTCGCTTTCTGATTCTAAACTCAGCATTTCATCGGGATAAAGAGGAGTTAAATTGTCGAAATTGGTTCTTCTTTTAATATTTTCCGTGTCTTCAAAATTAACCTTTGTTATTTTTATGACTGAAAAATACCTTTCGGATTCTTTAGGAGCTTTTATTTGGCATTCGATCGTGTCTCCAGTCTTTAGTCCTAGCTTCTTAATGAACGAAGGGGAAACATAAACGTCGTCTGGTCCTGGAAGATAATTTGATTCGGGCGATCTTAAAAATCCGAATCCGTCTTGTAAAATTTCCAGGACTCCGATGCTAAAGATTGGCGTGTCCGCCTCTGAAACTTTTTTTAATATCGAAAAAATAAGGTCTTGTTTTCTCATTATGTGGGGATTTTCAACCTTATGCTCAATCGCGTACTCCATTAGCGTCGACAACGATTTTGTTTTTAACTCTTGCAAGTTCATAATTTTTTCCTTTTGCTTAAAATTTAATTTTGACGATGTTCAATCGGCGTAAAGAAACTTATTGATTTCTACCGCAATCCGCAGTATATTAAACACTATACTTATTTTCGAGAAAAAATAAAATAATTTTTTTAGGGGCCGTATGAAAAAAAATATTCATCCTAATTACCACGCTATTTCAGTGACTCTGACAAACGGAGAGAAATTTGAAACAAGGTCTGTTTACGGAAAAGAAGGCGAAGTTATTAACTTAGATATCGATCCGTTAACCCATCCAGCCTGGACAGGCGGAGGGCAAAAGTTAGTAGATTCCGCTGGACAAATAAGTAAGTTCAAAAAAAGGTATAGCTTTAAAAGCTAATGAAATCCTTAAAAGAACAGTTTCATACACGGCTTAAACGGCCGTATAGAAATTTATTCTGAAATTATTTTTTTGGCATGTAATAGAACAATTAGAATCTGTGGAATTGTCTCTCAGCATCTTATTTCTATTGGCGAGGATTGCGCTAATTGCAATCGCGTCTGTTGGCGTTACGAGGATAATCCTCAAGATATATTGCGGGGGAGTTTCCAACAATTTATACGCGCCCTAAAATTAGTCAAAAATCATCCCCCATCGCTTTGTAGGAGGCAATCGTAAAAAGACGGCGCTCAAAATCTACCCATTCGCGGCGAATTTTATTATCATAAACTTTGAAGATTTTATATATTCGCTAATAGATACCGTGGGAAGAATGTTTCACGTGAAACATTTAAAAAGGCAATTGTGAAATTAAACATAAAAAAAACGGCGTCGCTCTTTTCGAAAAAATACAAAGTCCGAGAAAAAGACATCCTCATTTTACTAGCCCGCATATTAAATTCCTCTTACTCAAATTTGTTTTTCGAAGAAGAAACAGAGGCGTCTTACTCGGACGTTGCAAAACTTGAAGAATACTTAACCAGACTTGGAAAACAAGAACCAATTTCAAAGATTATTCAACAAAAAGAATTCTATGGGATACCGTTTAAAACTAATGAACACACATTAGACCCTCGGCCGGAAACGGAGTTAATCATAGACCTTTTTAGAAAATATTACAAAGATCAAAACGCCGTCTTAAGGACGCTTGACCTAGGAAGCGGAACGGGGTGTATCGGCCTTACGATTTTAAGCCTATACAAAAACTCTCTTTGTAACTTTGCAGACGCAGATGAAGCGGCCATAAACGTAACCATAGAAAACGCAGCCGCTTTGGGACTTTCCAATAGATGCGAATTTACTATTAGCGACTGGTTCTCAAACGTCTCAGGACAGTACGACGTTATAGTCTCAAACCCTCCTTATATTGCCGACGGTTATAAGCTCGACAAAACCGTTTTGTTTGATCCTCCAGCCGCGCTCTTCGCAGGAACCGACGGATTAGATTCCTACAAAGCCATCCTCCCGCAAATTCGCAGCTTTCTGAAACCTTATGGGAAATTAATCCTTGAAATAGGATACGATCAAAAAGACAAGATTCTAGAGATAGCTTGCAACCTAAAATTGCTCGAAATCGCTAAAGATCTGCGCGGGATTTCCCGCGCGTTAGTTTTCGAATGCGATTTGCATTAGAAACAACTTGAAACTTCTTACGTTATTATGATTATAATTACATTATAAATGGGAGATAGTTTAGCGGTAGAACTACCGGCTCTGGACCGGTCAACCTTGGTTCGAATCCAGGTCTCCCAGCCAGTTTTCGTAAAAAAAGCCTCTTAAAATCTTAAACTTATTACGTTTTTTCACCATGACTAGAAAGTTATGAAGTTGAAACACATTTGCTATGCCCCTTTAAAATAGCCCTTGTATTACAAGTACATATAAAGACAATCTTTAGCATCCACGCAATAATTAAAATGCTTATTTATAAGAATAATAAATTAACGAGGAGTATATATAAAATATAATTAAAATCAAAAAAAAAAAAACATGTAAATGCATGGAATACTATGATATAGATATAGTTAGAAAAATTTAATTTAACATAAGGAGTGTAGAAGAAATGATAATAATAGCAAGACTAGTGATAGCTGGAGCGTTAGCGGCGATGAGCGGAGTAAGTTGGTCTGCCGAGGATAGAGCGGGAAGAGAAGAGAGACCGATAAGGGACGAGAGGACATTGGGGATAGCAGGCGAAGAAACGGGATGGGGAACGGGAGAATGGGCTTTTGGAGAAAGAAGAGACGTCGCGGAGGAAGCGATAGAGGAGATGAGAGAAGCGGTAAGGGGAGC
>JAISID010000058.1 GCA_031262205.1 Holosporales bacterium
AGAGGGATGTAGTACCGTTAAAATGGCGCTTAAATATTATCAAGAGGAAATGACGGAGGCAATGCTTCGACAAGATGTGGATACGGCCAGTCGTTTTACATACAGACTTTTCCTTTTAACAGAGCTTATTAAGAATAATAATGGGGAGGATATAGTACTAACGCCAATAGGATGATTTCAGTAACTCCCATAACTAAAACAATTAAGAAAAGGAATTTATAAGATTCCTTTTCTTTTGTCAATCTTTGTGTAGATGCTTGGCAAGAGAACGTTAAAACTGCAATTCTGTTACTCTGCGGATGGTAGTTGTATAGCGTTTGCAAGGTGATAATTCCCAGTTTAGCGGCGGTGTGTCAATCCGTACTCTCATCCCTTCTCCAAATATTGATGTTGACGATGAGCGAGCAACCAGACTATAAGACCAAACCGCTCCCCAAATAATATTTTTTTGGGAACGAGAGGAACAAGTCCGATTTATAAAGCGTCTTGTCAAGGGCTATAGAGCGAACGAAGAGAGCGTCCCTTGACAAGCTGCGCTTTATCTTCAAAAAATTAGATTTATTAAACAAATACTTTAAAGCTAAATGCACTCTTCATAAGAAAAATACTGGACGACCGCGCGTCTTCGCTAAAACTAGGCGTTTCTTTGCTATTAATTTTTAAAATTGCCGTAGGTTGTCATTTGGTATAAGATCAAACACGGCGACTTTTGGTCTTATTGGAACGATGCTATTAGAGCTTTTGCTTGCCGCTTATTTTATCTCTCTATTTGCCGTAGGGGTTTTATTAACCATTTTTACGCTGAGTTTTCTGGCTTATTTAAAAGACTATTACAAAAAAGAGCCTTTTAGATTTATAACGTTGGTTTATTCCTTCATAGACTACGTAAAGGAAAAGAATAATAAGAACGACTTAGAATAAAAACCTCTAATATCTTACCGCTCCAAATATCTCATTACGTCGTTTATAGGGTTTTAAGAAACGATTCTGAGCGGAATAAACCGTTTTGTCCGCCGCATGGCAAATCCGTTGCACGGTAAATCTTAGAAATAACTTCTGCATCGTCCCTTATTAATATCCTAGAAATTTTACCTGTAATAAGCTAATCCCCAGCTGTCTCCTTGCGACCGTAAAGTTCCGCTTTTGGTTTTTCTAAATAGTCTTTGGTTTTATATCTTTTCCTCGTCTTCTTCGTTGCCTTCGTAAGGAATTTCTATTTTTTTACTAACTGGTATTCCTCCTTCTGTTCGAATCTTCTCAAGCAACCTAATAACATTGCCTTTTCCAGTCGATAGTTTTTTATAGGCGTCGTCGTACGAATCTTTGGCTTTTCCTAAACATTTGCCGATATTTTGAAAATCCTCGACGAAACCGCAACATTTTGCATAAAGCGTTTTAGCGTATTCGACTATCTTCTCGACGCCCTTATTTTGTTTTTCTATATTCCAAAGCGACTCTACGGTTCGAAGCATTGGAAACAGCAAAGACGGAGTCGCAATAGCTATATGTCTTTCATATGCGTAATCGAACAAACTATTATCTTCGTTTAGAGCCTCTAAATACGCGTGCTCCAGCGGCATGAACATAAAAACGTAACTCAATTTGTCTCCAAACAGCTTTTGATATTTTTTTGCCGAAAGCTCGTCTATGTGCCTTTTCGTCGCGTTGACGAACTCTTTTAAATGCTGTTTCTTTTTAAGCTCGTCGTCTTCTTTTATGTAATCCGCATAACTGTTTAACGTCGTCTTAGCGTCTATAACCATGGTTTTATTCCCAGGCAGATTCACGATATAATCCGGAATTTGCGTTTCATTTTCATCAGTTTTATATTGTTTTTGCTTTTCATACTCGACGCCTTCTTTCCACCCCGCGATTTCAAACATTCTCTCAATCTGAATTTCCGCCCAGTTTCCCTGTAGTTTTTTATTGCCGCGTAAAGCCTTCGTTAATTCGGCCGAGTCGTTGTGTAAAGACTCGCTCGCTTTTTTTAAGTCGCTTAGCTGTTGCTCAAGCCTGGCCTTGCTATCGATTGTCGCGTCGTTCACTTCCTTCATTTTATCGACGAGAGCTTTCTTGAAATCGCCTAACCTAGCGGAAAACGGTTCGATTACCTCGCCGTTTAAACGCGAGGCGTGCGTTTTAGCGGTTTCTTGCAAGACCTTTTGGGAAGTTTCTTTAAATTCTTCTAAAAGCAAGGAACGTATATTTTGAAATTCGTCGATTTTCTCGTTTAAATTATTTTCTCTAACTTCCAAAGCGATTTTATTTTTCTCCAGAACTCCCTTTTCATATTCAAGCCTAGAGATTCTCTCGTCACTGCTCCTCAGTTGAGCGTTACGTTCCTGAAGCAACGCTGCCATCTTTGCATTCTCGATTCTTAACTCGTCAAATTTTTGTTTAAAACCGCCCGAGTCAGACGAGGCTCTGAACTTTAACGCTCTTACGCATAGCCCGACGAGAACCAAACCCGCCAAAGCAACGACTAGTATCGACGTGGAAATCACATAACCTCTATTTAATAGTAAAACATATATTAATTTCTAGTCGGTTTTTATCAGTTTTTCAACCAATTCATATACGGTAGAACCATTTCTTTCAAGGATTAATCGGTCTTCGTTATTATGTTCTATCTCTTTCGCGATTTGTATTGCTTGTTTAATTTTTGGTAAGGTAAAATCTCTTTTTTTAGTCCCTTTATCATAATCTGGAATGTACTTTTTCAGCTCCTTGAGACACTTTTTTCCTGTTAACAGTCCCTTTGGCTTTTTCTCAAGAAAATGTAACAATAAGTGAAACTCAAAGCATGGATTACTTATTGCCAAATGATTTTTGCCTGGCTTCTCATCTCGCCATTTAAATAGCTCGTCAAAAGCCTTTTTTGGATTATTGTCTACATCAAGTACTAACCAAACTTCGTCTGCTCCCTTATACTGTGGACGTCCTTTTGCTTTTAGAATACTCCTGGGATCGGTTTTCTTACCGCACTTGAAAATTTTTGCAAAACTGCTGTCATTATTCATAAGAGTCTTAATTATTTCAAAATATTCCGGCTCCGTTTTTTCTCCTTCCGTAACGATGAGATAAGTTTTTTTCGACTTCTTAAAACCTTGCCCTCTGTCAGATCCCACTGCTTACCTCATGCGACGAAATGCATAACGTTTGGAATTCCGCCAAATTTTCCTTGTAAATAATCCCTCATATCTTCCTCGTTATCTTTAAATGAACACAAAGAAAACATATCGGAACAACCGTCTGGTTTTCTTTCTGTAAACCACACTTCGTCGCGACGTAATATATTCGAATTCAATAATTGAACGTCGTGAGTCGTTATAATTAATTGAGTTCTGGTGTCTTTCGAGCAACGGCTTAAATATCTTTCAATTAACGCGTTTGTTAATTCAGAGTGCAAACTACGATCAAATTCGTCAAATATAAGCAATCTATCGGATTTCGGCGCCAGAATCTTCATAAACAGTGGTAAAAGTATATTTACCATTTTTAACGAACCGTCTGATTCTCTTGTGCGATCAAACGGCACTTCTTTTCCATCCGCTTTTTTATGAAAAAATCCCGATCGTTTTGATATTATTTTTTCCCCTTTACGAATGAAGACTAAATTGTCCTGAGGATTAAGCTTTGTAGGTTGATTTTCTGGAATACTAGATAAGACTTTTATAAGTTCCAGTGGCAAATTTGTTGGGACTTCTATACTTCCAATGCGAGATATTCCGATATCTATTTCCTGCAATATTTCATTTATTCCTTCATTTTCAGGCGTGCCATCTTCATAATAAACCGGCGGTAATTCAAAATTAGTATTTGAGTTTTCTATCCTCAATTTGAGAAACCAATTCCAAATTGGTGTAAAATGCTCAAAATTAAAAGCGGCTGTGTTTTCTAAAAAAGTTTGCTTAGCAGTAAAGATCTTACTTTTAATTAATAATTTTAAAATATCGAGTTGCTTGCTTCCTTTTAAATTTTTTTCTCCTAAGGATATGTCTCGTTTCTTCTTTATATATAATTCATCTTCCATATCGTCTGGATTAATTATTGCGAGTCTCTCTTTGACAATTTCAGCCTGCGTTACCGATACCGTATAACGATAAATTGTATCTTTAACTAAGATTTTTATATCAAATGTCGATGGTTCTTTTAAGTATTTATCATCTAAAAGAAAAGGATCCGCTATTTGCGGCGTTACGCCGTTCAAAACAATAGTTTGTAAGGCTTTCAACGCCAATACAAAATTGCTTTTACCGGAAGCGTTTCCCCCATATATAGAAGCGATTGGAAGAACTTTAAAATTATACGGCAACTCGCAGATTCGATTTGAACTACGCTCTTCTTCAGTCGCGACCATGGAAAATTTTGTTTCTTCTTTGAAAGATTTATAATTCTTAATCGAAAACTCTATTATCATTATTTATTTCTCTATACCCGCATAGTACTAATTCTACCAACGCCTTTCTCTAAAGGCAAACGCATTGCGAAACAAAATTCCTCCTTCGACAAGAGAGTCGCGAGCAATGCGTATGGGAGAAAAAATAATTTGTAAACTTTCAAGAGGGTATTATAACCTGAAAATAGATCGGGTAGGAATGGTGGTCGCAGCAGGACTCGAACCTGCGACTTCCGCGATGTGAACGCGATACTCTACCAACTGAGTTATGCGACCGTCCGTATTCGATTATCACATGTTTCCGATCGGAACAAAACCGTAAAAAAGATTAACCAACATTATTTAAAAGGAAAACTATTATGAAAATTAACGAACTAAGACCGACTTTGCCCGAAAGTCCTATTTTCGACGCAAAGAAATTCTCCGCTTTTCTCAAAGGAAACGCAGACGGTAACGATCCCGTCGACTTGCCGTCTTCCGCAATACATTCGATAAACGCGAAAATTAAAACGCTAAGTCCGATTAAATCTCTCGCGAAGGTGACGATTACGTCCGGCGACAGGCTAGACGTCGTGGTCGATACCGAAGATTCGGACGCTTTCGGATGGATAACCGACGAGGTAATCAAATACGACGACATATCGTCCGTATCGAAGATTTCCATTTATCTCCATCAACTATTCGCAAAACCGAGAGTAGCCCACACGCTGCTCGAGGATCACACGGCTAACGTCGAGGAGTTTATAAACGAAAAGATAACGGCGCAAATGGCGGCGGCCGAGAACAAATCCTTCCTCTTCGGAGACGGAATATCTCAACCTAAAGGGATTCTGAAATACGAAATTTCCACGGAAGGAGCAAAGCCCCGAACGATAGAGGGCGTGGCGGGCGGAGAGCCTGGCCGAATAACCGATTATTCAAAAATAGTCGAGCTTATGGAGAAACTGCCGTCTAAATATTTATGCAACGCCAGCTGGATAATGTCTAGAAACGCCGCGTCTCATATAAGAACAATTAAGGATGAAACGACGAACAAGTTCCTATGGCAAAATTCCATAGCGCACGGAGTTCCCGACACGCTTCTTGGATACCCCGTCGTCGTCTGCGACGATATGCCGAAGGTCTCGACCGAGGAAGAATCATGCGTTCCCGTGCTGTTTGCAAATCTCTACGAAGGATATCAAATCGCCGAAAAACCGCATGTTAATATACTAAGAGACCCGTTTAACTCCAAACCGTTCGTCGAATTCTACGCGACCAAACGAGTAGGCGGCGACGTGGTCAATTTTGACGCTATCAAGGCCTTGGTGCTGAAAAGAGCATAAAACGCCCCGTCCTTCAATTTGAGGACAAACCGCTCCGTCGTCGAAACGGCGAGCAAATATAAACAACGAACGCCGAGCGCTAACTTTATAACGGCGTAATCTAAATAATCCAAAACATAAAAATTCAACCGATTTGCGAAACGTTTCGTTAATGAAATTCTAAATTTCAGAAATGAACGCTTAGTAAATATACGGTTGAAAAGGCCGAGGAGAATCTCGTCTTGAAACTTTTTATTCAAAATTCGAGCGCGAAACGAATCCTTTGGCTTAGTTCAAAAACTCGGCTTCAAAGACTATGCCTCAAGGGGTTTAAAGACCTCGCGAAAAACGCTTTAAAAAAGGCTTTATGAGAGGGTTTTAAAAGAGCCGAAAAAAGCGGGAATAATTCCGTTAGTACAGGATTTATTCCAAAACACTTCATATTTAAAGAAAGGAATTATAAAAATGTCTATACCAATACTACAAGCGGCGTTATCGCTCGCTCAATTTACCCCCAGAGTAGCCAAATGGCTATCGGGAACAAAGGTCGAATCCATATCCCAAAAGATTGTGGAAATCGCAAAGAACGTCGCAAATACAAAAGACGAGTTTAAAGCTATTGAAAAAATAAAGTCCGATAAAAATATGTACGACTTATTTCAAAGAGCGCTCATAAACTCTGAAAGAGAAATAGAGCTTGCAATTATTAAAGATAAAGAAAACGCCAGACGCCGCGACATCGCGATTATCAACGCTGGCAAGAGAAACAAACGGGCGGACGTCATGGTCGTCTCGGCTGCGGTAGGGCTTATATTTTGCCTAGTCTCCATCTATTTATATAGAAAGGAATTGCCTGGGGAAGTCGTCGGCATAATATCGACGATTGCAGGCATCTTCGGCTCGTGTCTCAAAGACGCTTATAACTTTGAATTCGGCTCCTCTCGAGGCAGCAAAGAAAAAGATCAAACAGTGGCCTCTATGTTAAATAGATTCAATTAGCTTAAGCCAGGGGTAAAACTGGACGGAATCATCCCTTAACGCAGGAGCTGGCAGAGCAGTACGTTATAGAACTTTTAAAGTTATGTCAAAAATCGCGCTTTAAACATTAAGGGATGATTCCTGAGAATTATAAGAAGTTCATTTAATATTTCTGTAAACTACGTTTATATAATCGAGCGCTAATTGGAAATGTACTATCCTAGAATAGGACGATATCTTAGCGAGCAACGCTAGGATAAACGTATGAGAAACAAGTATGAAAAGGTCTCCGCGTTTCTGAACGTAATCCCGTAAGATTTTGAAACTACTTTGCTCGGGTATTAAAGGTATAAAAGCAACTAATCTTATCAATGTAAATACAATCCTTTCTTTGTTTGTTTAATAAATTCAGAGATAGAATTGTTAAAAACGTCTCTACATCAGAGTTAACGTCGATCATAAAGAAAGTAGAGCTATCGGGTTGTTTATACAGATGAATGAAAGAGTTATGACGGGTTGGTAAACGAAGATTATAAACATCATTATAGCGTTAAACATTCAGACGATGTTTTTACAAATGGACGAGTTTACGTAAATGGTATTGAAAACTTTGGGGAATATAGTAAAAGACAAGGTTGGTAAAGTTCAGGGGCTTGCTTAAGGACAAGTTCTATAAACAAGACAATCTTTATTTGCTTTTATTAAAAGAGTTAAGAAGTAATCCTTTCTAATCTGGAATTGTACCTAAAATTTAATAGACTCCCCCTTTTGCGCGCGAGACGTCTCGCGCGCAAATACGGGACGGCGAGGTTTAATAGTTTCAAAACGAAATGGAATCGTTCTTTAGAGCAAAGCAATGGTTTTAATACTTTACTCGGCTATAATTGTCTTACTGTTCGTATCCATAATATTTATCTTTTGGCTCCCGCGATTATACCGATTTACTACGCGCAGCTTGTCAAGGGACGCTTCGCTTTGCTCAGCTCTCACGCCCTTGAAACAAGTCCCTTTATAAATCGGTCGAGATATTCTCGTTCCTAAAGATAAATATTATTAGGAGTGTTTTGATCTTAAAGGACA
>JAISID010000063.1 GCA_031262205.1 Holosporales bacterium
ATCGTAAATTTTTTGAAAAATGTCTTCGCGTATGTTATATTCCATTCGTGGTATAAGCCTCTTATTTCAACAAAAAATAGCCTTATACCACGCTTCTTATTTTTTCCTAACAGAGCCTATATTACCGACGAATCTTTTCGAGATATTTTTAAGAAAAATGAATTGGGTCGATTAGAAATCGATTATAGAGGAATTTTTAGCATATCGGATTATAATAAACTGAAAGATAATAAATTGAATGAAAAATTGCCTTCTTATATCGACAACAACGTCGATTTAACTATATACGCAGGATAAAAAAATGTTAGACGCAGATATTAAAAGAACTATAGACAACGCCCGAGATATATTGGTAGGAAAAATCCCAGAGCCGCAAAGACAGGTTGATTTTATAACTACGGCGATGATTTATAAATTCATGGACGATATAGACTTATCGGCGCTAAAGGAATCCGGCGAACGGACTTTTCTTATCGGCGATTTAGAAAAATACGCGTTTAGCAAATTGCTCGAGCCGAAACTAGGAGCTCAGGCAAAAGTCGATTTATACGCGGAAGCGTTAGAAAAGCTGCCGTTCGCAGAGAGCATACCCGAATTATTTCGATCGATTTTTAAAGGGGCGTTCTTGCCTTTCCGCGATCCGCAAACGTTGACGTTATTCCTAAAAGAAATTGAAAAATTATCTTATGATAATTCGGAAAATCTTGGCAACGCGTCTGAATATCTTCTTTCTATTATGGACAGTCAAGGAGATGCGGGACAATTTCGCACGCCGCGGCATATAATCGATTTTATTGTTGAAATAGTAAATCCGACGAAGACGGAATCAATCCTTGATCCGGCTTGCGGCACGGCTGGATTTTTAATTTCCGCATACTTGCATATTAGAAAACAAAATTCTTCCCTTTCGCCAATGGAGATAAAAAAGCTTACCAATAACGTCGTCGGATACGATATTTCGCCGGATATGAAAAAACTTGCGTTAGTAAACTTATACTTGCATAAATTCGCCAACCCAAAAATCTATGAATACGACACATTGACTAGCGACGAGCGTTGGAACGACAAATTTGACGTGATCTTGGCTAATCCGCCGTTTATGACTCCAAAAGGCGGCATACAACCGCGCGATAAGTTTTCTATACGAGCTAATCGTTCGGAAGTTTTGTTTGTAGATTATATAGCCGAACATTTGAACATAAACGGACGAGCTGGAATTATCGTTCCCGAAGGAATTATTTTTCAATCCGCCAACGCCTATAAAGCGCTGCGAAAAATGTTAGTCGACGAAGATTATCTATACGCGGTCGCGTCGTTGCCGGCCGGCGCGTTCAATCCTTATTCCGGCGTTAAAACGTCTATTTTATTTATCGATCGGCAATTCGCAAAACATAGCAAAGACATTCTATTCGTTCGCATTGATAACGACGGCTTTAATCTAGGAGCGAAACGCCGCCCAATTGAAAAAAACGATTTGCCGGAAGCTTTGCAAATTATAAGAGACTATAAGGCTGGCAAAGACGTTTCCTCTTGCGAAAGAGCGCTTGTCGTCTCAAAAGAAAAAATCGCAGAGAACGGAGAATATAATTTAAGCGGCAATAGATATAAAGCTATTGAAAATTTATCTAGAAATTCAAGATATCCAATTGTTAAATTGGCAGAAGTAGTCTTGGAAATAAAAGACGGAGGTACTCCATCGCGCGATCATAAAGAATATTTTGGTGGAAGCATAAACTGGTGCATAGTCAAAGACATTAAACCTGAAATATATGATACAAAAGAAAAAATTACGGAGCTTGGATTAAAAAATTCTTCGGCAAAAATATGGCCTGTCGACTCTATTATTATTTCATTAGGAGCTACTATTGGCGAAGTTGGAATAGCGAAAAAACCGACAGCAACAAAACAAGGTTTATCTGGGATAATTGTTGATAAAACAAAAATAGAGCCTCGGTTTTTGTATTATTTTTTGAAATCTGAAAAACAAAATATTCAATCTTTGACTACGGGCACCTCTATAAAAGAAGTACGACCGTCAAGATTTATACAAATTTTTAAAATTCCTCTTCCTCCATTAGATGTGCAAAAAAAGATTGTCGCAGAGATAGAAAACAAGCAAGAAGCAATTGACGCGGCTCAAAAGATTATTGAAAATCTAGAGAGAGACAAAATCTTAACTTCCTACTTGATGGGGTAAAATATAGCGAAATTAGATTGGGAGAGGTTTGTGAATTTAGACCTAAACCTTATTTAGACGATTTATCTAATAACATGAAAGTTTCATTTGTTCCTATGGCTGATCTTGGCCAGAATAAAATGAGCTTTAGCATAAATACAACAAAATCTATAGAAGAAGTTAAGACTGGTTATACTTATTTTGAAAATGGAGACGTTCTTTTAGCTAAAATAACTCCGTGCTTTGAAAATGGAAAATCCGGTATAGCGAAAAATTTAAAAAATAATATTGGATTTGGTTCGACTGAGTTTATTGTTATTCGTGGCGATAAGCAAAAAATTAAACCAGAATGGATCTATTGCATTATCAATTCAGAAAAATTTTTAAAACTCGGGGCGAATAATATGACCGGCTCGGCAGGTCAACGAAGAGTTCCAATCGATTTTGTGACTGATTATAAAATTCCCCTTCCTTCTCTCGCGGATCAAGAAAGAATCGTCGCGGCATTAAGCGAAGAACAATCTATTATAGCCGCAAACGAACGCCTGATTTATTTAATGCAAAACAAAATCGATAAAACCATATCAAGAATTTACAAAAAATAAAGTCGCATAAGCAAATCTAAAGCTTGAAATCTGTTAAAACGATCGGCAAGCTAGTGGAAAAACCGCTAGCGTTTTCTTCTTTAGCCGGTAAAAATTATCCGGCTTCTACAGATTCGCGGGCTAAAGAAAAAAGAAAAACAAAACGGCCTCAGAATCGCCTACAATCGACCGCTCGACGCTTCTCGCGTCATTCCCGCAGTTTTTCTTATTCCTTATCTAGATAAGCCAAAACAACGCTCTACGCCTGCTTGTCTCATCCGCCGCTTAGACTCTTCACTTCTTCTATAGGCAAACCCGTAAGTTCTGAAATATCCGCTATATCGTAGTTCTTCTTTAGCATCTTCAACGCCGTTTCCTTCTTACCCTCGATCAATCCCTCGGCTTTGCCTTTAGCGAGTCCTTTTTCTTCGCCGATGGCCTCTCCGATTTTTTTAGCGTCGGAGAGTCTGGTTTCGATTTCGTTTTCCTTCATGGCGTAGCGTTCGTATTCCATAAGCTCCTCGGGCGTAAACGCCGACTGCGATAGGGCGTTGTAAGCTTCTCCTATAATTCCGTCGCTCTTCCTCAGCCGTTCCAACTCCTGCGGCTCCGTTTCCGGCGCGTTCTTGAAAAAATACGCCCATCTCTCTACGTTCGTCTCTAACTCGTCTACTTTCTTGTGAAACTTCCCCAACTCCAAAAACGAAAACGACAAGTCCTTTATGTCGCATTCTCCCGTATACACGTCCGAAACCTTATGATGCGACAAATACTCTTTCTTATTCGGAAACAGCTTTTTCTCCAACACCGCGAAAAAGATCACAGGCTTCATATCTCCGTAGTCGTTCTTTTTCGTCCTTTGATTTAAATACGCTCTGCAAGCGTA
>JAISID010000010.1 GCA_031262205.1 Holosporales bacterium
GTCTAAAGTACCCCCCCCCCCGTAAGCCTCAATCCTCTCTTTAAACCTAATTTTTTGTAATAATTCCTCTATATTCACTTTGCTTCTATCGCTTACGTCGCTCGTTTCCCTAAATGCATTCAACGGTCTTTCTTCTATTAATCGGCGGTAATTTCCATCTTCCCCTTTTTTATCAATTCGCGCCGTATATCCTTCGCCTATACGGCTTCTCTCCACTACTACGTGATAATATGCTTTCCCGCACACTACTGCGGGCGATAAGTTAGCGTATATAAATACCGCTAATATCAGCTTACTTACTTCTCTCTTGATTATTTCTCTCATTGTTTAATGCCGCCTGTCCTGTATTTAAACTCTCAGAAAAAAAAAAATAACTATTAAATATGTTCTTGTCAAGAAAAATTTTATTAATTTATGGTAATAATTATAAAAAGTCGCTATTTTACATATAAAAAAAAAGAGTAAAAACTTATAAAAGTTTTTACTCTCTATTTTTCTAAAATCCTATATTATTACACAACCGGTATAGTTGTGGATAGCATCGCTGTAACGTGTTGCGATATATTAAGCACTATTAACATTACTCCTAAACTTACGGATATAAAGTGGATAGCATCGCTGTAACGTGTTGCGATATATCAAACGCCATTAACATTACTCCTAAACTTATGGATATATTAAAACTCATGATAACCTCACTGACTAAAACTTGTTACATCGCATTAATTCTACAAAATCTTCCTTTAACTACTAAAAATTTCTCATGTGAATTATAAGAATTTTATAATTAACTTCGCATTTAGGTTGTAAGCATGCATTGCTATAATTCAATTCATTTAACTCGCAACAAACGCCATACAATAATGTTATACTTATTATATTTAAGTACGGGAAGTAGCACAGCCTGGCTAGTGCGCTTGCTTCGGGAGCAAGAGGTCGGCGGTTCAAATCCGCTCTTCCCGACCATTTAAAACATTGCCATAAGTTAATATTACATTTGAAAATTTGATTAACCCCTTGCAATAACGCCGTTATCCTCGCGCCAACTAAATTCGGAGGTAAGCAATTCATCGCAAAGCGAGACGAGAAAACCAATAAAAATTTTAGGGGATCGTCCTCCGACGCGCGCTAGAGATACACTTTTAGATAAATTCTTACTTATATGCTATACATCTGGAGATGATTCCGGAATTTTATTCGTTTCCTGGTTTCATTTTCTTATATTCCGTCGACAACGTTCTAACAGTTCTTGCAAAATTTCTTGAAAACAAAATTTTCAAGAGAGACGCCGGCGAATGATCCCCGACAAACGAAAGGTCTTTAGTTCTATTTGATAAAGCGACAAATAATGGACTCATCAATAAAGAAAGCGCGGTTAAACAGATTATAAATTTCTGTCCAAATGCATCTATAACCTGAGAATGAGACGCGATATCCCCTAAAACAAAAGAAAACTCTCCTAATTGAGCAAGAATAATTCCTATCGAAGTTGCTTTTGCTAATTCGATCGAAAAAAACCGTAGCGTAATCGTATTAAAGATTATCTTCCATCCAGTAATTCCTATTAACGCCAGCAATAGCAACCACCAGTTAGTTACGAGGAATCTTAAGTCTAGCCTCAATCCGACGGATAGAAAGAACGTCATTAACAATATATTTTGAATTGGTTTTATATTGCTTAAGATGTTTTGCCGTTCTTGAGTATTGCCTATATATAACCCCGCTAAAAACGCCCCGTACGCTCCCGATAAACCGAATAGTTCGACAATTGAAGATACGGCGAAACAAAATCCTAAAGTTATAATAGGGGTAAGCTCTGGATTTGGGAGGAAACGTTTTGTTGAAATTGTCACCCTTTCTCTTTTCCCAAGATATTTTATAAGCAATACGACTAATCCTATCGCAACCAGCAAATATATAACGATCGATTTATTAAACGAACCGCATTCTTTTATAACAAGCATCATTGGAGCTATAGCGATATCTTGAGCCACGAGGATACCTATTGTGATATACCCTATGTCGGTCTTAAGCTCGTTTATATATTCAAGAACTTTCACTATTGCGGCAGTCGACGATAACGACGCTATAAAGGCAACCAAAAGCGCGACGTAAACCGGTAAACTGAAAAGCGTTGATATTAAGACGGCAAGAACCGCGTTTATCGTAATTTGTATTACCGTGAATAAGGTGGGTATTTTCCACATTTTAATGAACGATCGCACGTTCAGCTCCAGCCCGATAACAAATAACAATAGTAAAATCCCTAACTCGGAATAGAAGTCGATTTGAGCTTGAGAAGATATAAAACCAAGACCGTTTGGGCCGAATATTACTCCGGTTAATATATAGCCAATCATTAATGGTTGTTTCAACTTAGCGAGCAAAAACCCAGACATCGAAACAACTAATATAATTATAGTTAGATGCGCTAAAACATATCCGTTATCCATAATGGCTTTAGTATATCATACGAGACATAGGCGTTATATGTTTAAATACTTAAAAATGCGGATTTATTAAGTCGCGTATCAAACGATAGTATAGCTTTCAAAGGAGGTTTCTAAACGATCTCGCAAGACGAGTTTTAATTAATATTATCATAATTACTTTAAATGTATTAGAAACAAAACTTTATTTATATTTATATAAAAGAATAGAGCATCTTAATTTCTTGTAATTTAATAGTTAGTTTTGCTCTTTATCTATTTTCCTTAGTTTTAGCAATCTCCCATCTTTTTATAGGCAATATTTATCTCGCAAATTAGGGATTTTTTGTTTAAACTTTGAAATATTATAAATATTTTATGGTATGAACTATGTTGGAAAAAATAATAAACATACAAGATGCTTTTTTAAATTACGTAAGAAAGAATAAGGTTCCGGTAACTATCTTTTTATTAAACGGCGTTAAATTAAACGGTATTATCTCATGCTTCGATAAATGTTCTGTAGTGATTAAAAAAGAAGGATACACCCAACTTATCTATAAACACGCGATTTCGACCTTCTCCCCTCATGGCGCAATAAACCTATTCGAATGGAACGGTTCTTCAAACCCTCAACAAAAGTCTACGGAGTCGCAAGAATTGGAAGAAGACCGTTTTGAGGAAGATTACGAAGACGACGATGAATAGAAAATTTAAGATAATTCTTTTATGAAATCATACTTTTAAGGTAGCTACTGCCCCTCGGAAGATGGTTTTCATCTATAAGTCATAGTTTTCGCAATGGGATAGCGCTTGAAATTACGTTTTTACAAGAACTAAGGCGTTGAATTAGAATAAGTAATCATATTTTAATAAAATATAATTAAGATATTATTATATATACAAATTAATACTTTTAATTTCTTATTTAATATTTTAACTATGATCCGCCGTGTTATGCCAAAAAACAAAAATGTTTCACGTGAAACATTTCCCAATTTAACAACTCAATCGCCCCTCCTACTACGACTTTCAACGTCGACGCTCAGAATTGAAACAAGAAAGGTAACATAAATCCATTAAAAGTGTTAGCATAACAGAAGATTTTTATTGTTTAACCGTTAATATAATTACGGCGTTATCGGATGGAAAGAATAACTTCTCCCAATCTTTTAAGCGAAGAAATTGTCGCCGATAGGTCTCTTCGCCCTAAAACTTTGAAGCATTTTTTAGGGCAAAAGCATATCTGTAATAATCTCAAAATATTTATAAACGCCGCCAAAACAAGAGGAGAGTCGTTGGACCACGTTTTACTGTCGGGACCGCCGGGATTAGGCAAAACCACAATGGCTCAGATAATCGCAAACGAAATGGAATCTTCAATTAAGATAACGTCTGGCCCAATTCTCACAAAAGCTGGAGACTTAGCCGCAATCTTAACAAACATGGGCGAGCGAGACGTGCTTTTTATCGACGAAATTCATAGAATGAATCCTTCGGTTGAGGAAATACTATACCCCGCTATGGAAGACTTTAAAATAGATATAATGATTGGAGAAGGGGCTTCCGCGAAATCCCTAAGACTGGACATTCCTCAATTTACAGTCGTCGCAGCCACTACCAGGCTTGGTCTTTTAACCCAACCTCTTCGAGAAAGATTTGGAATTCCATTAAGATTCGAGTTCTATACAAACGAAGAAATATCTTCCATCATTGAGAGAAACGCAGCGCTTCTCGACGTGGAGATAGAAGAAACAGCCATGCGAGAAATATCGACAAGATCGAGAGGGACTCCTCGAATAGCTTATAGACTCCTCAGAAGAGTTAGAGATTTTGCAATTATCGACAAATGTAAAAAGATCACGTTAGAAATCGCAAAAAAATCGCTCGACCAACTAAACGTAGATCCTATGGGTCTCGATTCCGAGGATAAAAAGTATCTTACCGCCATAAAGGAACTATTTAACGGAGGCCCCGTTGGTTTGGACACCATTTCCGCAGCTCTTTGCGAATCCGCAAATACGATCGAGGAAGTTATAGAACCCTATTTAATCCAACGCGGTTTAATTCAAAAAACTCCGCGAGGCAGAGTCTTAACTCAAAAAGCAAAATTAATTTAATTGATAAATGCCGCGATTACTTCTCAACATCTTGGAGATTTTATTTATAATTAACTAGCGTTTGTTTTCAACTGCGCCTTTATTTTTATAGCGTAAAACTCTACCCTTAGAACGTAGAGTTATAATTTTCTTTAAATCTGATTTAAGTATACAAACTTACTCAAATGACTACATAATGATAAACTGGATCGAACGTTAACGCTTAAGATGTCGTAATGAAGAAAAAAACAAATCTCAGTTATAAGCGGAGAAAAAAAAAGTCCTTTTGGAAAACTTTATTCAGATACTTTATGTATTCCGCGTTTTGCGGTTTTGTTGCGATTACGTCTATTTTGCTTTACTTTTCAAACGAGCTTCCTAATCTTCAAAATCTAAAAACAGAAATAAGAAATCCAGCGGTCACAATTCAAACGTACGATGGAAAGATAATCGGCTCGTACGGAGACCTTTACGAAGACGTCGTAAACATGGAGGATTTGCCGAAATACGCGCCTCTTGCATTCATGGCCGTCGAGGATAAGAGATTTTTCCAACACTTTGGAGTAGACTTTATAGGATTTTTTAGAGCCGCTTATCAAAACTACGTCACTCGTAGAATCGTTCAAGGAGGCTCCACAATAACGCAGCAGTTAGCCAAAAACATTCTTATTGCGGAAGGAGTCGTAACTTATTATGATCGTTCGCTCTCAAGAAAGGTAAAAGAACTTCTCTTAGCTTTCTGGCTCGAGCATAAGTTTTCAAAACGCGAAATTCTGATGATGTATTTAAACAGAGTATATTTTGGAGCTGGAACTTACGGTATTGACGCGGCGTCTAGAAAATATTTCAACAAACCCGCAAAGAAGTTGACAATCTTCGAAGCTGCAGTTTTAGCGGGATTGCTCAAAGCTCCTGCTAAGTATAACCCCACCAATCATCCAAATTACGCTCACGAGAGAGCGATTACCGTTTTAAAAGCGATGGAAGAGCAAGGCTTTATTAAAAGCGCAAAGGATATAGAAAACGAACAAGCGAAAAAAGTTCTTTCGGAAGAAACAAAACAAAAGCAAAATTACATGTATTTCTGCGACTACGCTTACGAACAAGCCAAAATGATTTTAGGAGATATAGAAGACGATATTGTGATAGTCACTACATTTGATGAAAAAAAGCAAAGCAGAGCCGAGGAAGCCGTTGATTTTTACATAAAAACGGAAGGAACAAATTATAAATTCTCGCAAGTTTCGTTTATCTGTTTAAGCAGAGACGGGGCGGTTCAAGCTATGATAGGCGGAAACGGCTACTCCGCGACTCAATTCAACAGAGCCGTCCAAGCAAAAAGACTGGCCGGTTCGGCGTTTAAACTTTTCATTTACGGAGCCGCGTTAGAACACGGTTACCAACTAACCGATATGATCTCGGACAAGCCGGTTAGCATCGCTGGATGGAAACCAAAAAATTACAAATGGCAAACGAGAGGAACGCTTTCAGTCTTAGACGGCTTCACATATTCTGTGAACGCCGTCAGCATAAGACTAGCTCAGGCAATAGGATTATCTAAGATAGCAAAGTTTGCAAAAAAACTCGGCGTGTACGGCGTTTCAACCCACGATATGAGCGTCGCGTTAGGAACCGCTCCCGTAACGTTAAAAGACTTAACCGCAGCGTACGCTTCGTTTATGGACGGCATGCCAATTTGGCCGTACTGTATTTTGGAAATTCGAACAAAATCGGGAGAAATTTTATACCAGAAATCTAAGGAAGCGACGGTTCCAGTTATTGATAACGAAACTTTAACTTTAGGCCGAAAATTGCTTCGAAGCGTTATAAGCCGAGGAACAGGCAGGGCTGCTAACGTTAATGAATTTATGTATGGAAAAACAGGAACAAACGGCGATTCGGACGCATGGTTTATTGGATTTTACGATCCTCCAAGCTCTCCTAATTCAGGCTTCTCATTGGGCGTTTGGATAGGAAACGATCTTGAAAAAGAGAAAATGGTATCAAATTCCACTGGCGGACGCATCCCAGCCAGAATTGCAAAAATGTTTATCGAACAAGTTTTAAAACCCTCCGGCAGTTTCCCTATAGCAAAAACAGACTTTCTTGAAAACGAAGAAAAAACTTCTCAAACAAAAAGCCTCGGAGCTTTGCTAAATGAAACGCAATAAAATTTGCGTTCATAAAACATCGCAAGGTTGTGAATCTTCTAAAGCAGTTAGTTAAAAACATATGCAAACCGTTGCCGGAATGCCTCTCTCATTTTTTGATTGGCTCATGACTAGGAAAAATAAGTTAGTAAAGGAAAATGAAAAAAACAGTAGGCTAAGGAGCCATAAGATCAAGGAGGTTATTATATATCTTAGATAGGAGATTACAAATTCTTCCGTACGTCTGATTCTCTGGTTGAATAGCAACGCTTATCTCGAGTAACAGAGCTTCATCGAACATGACGGAGACATCGGCGTATTCGAGCTTGACAAAAGCTATTTTGGAAAACTCAGCGTTCGCGGGGAAGCTGACGGGAAAACTCCTGAGGCTCTTAAAGAGAATATTACAAATAGCTGCTCAAAAGAAGAGCTTATGCCTATTATTGAGAGTTCGATCTTGCCGACGGCTTGGAAGCTTATGACGGTTTGGTTTTGAACGGCTACGACTACTACAAAAGTATTCCACAATGCAAACGAATTTGAACGGGGCAAGAGCTGTGTCAACGGTATAGAAGCCTTTTGGGGCTTTGCCAAGGCGGACTGTGCGACGAGAGCTTTATTTCGCATTTGAAAGAATGTGAGTTTCGGTATGATAATGAAGAAGAGGATTTAACTAAAGTCCTTTTCAAGTTGCGGCTCAAATATAGAAAGCACTAGTCATGAGCCTATTGATTTAGGGATTAGCATCAGTCATGCAACAATTAAATTCTAAAGATAATATGCGACTATGTCAATTACGCGCTAGCTCGTCAAGGAATGCTTCGCATTGTTAGCTCCCGCATCCTTAACAAGACGCTCTTTATAAATCGGACTAGATCATCTAGTTCCAAAAGATAAGTATTATCTGAAGAAACGTTTGGTTTTCAGCGCCAACTACTCGTCGTTAATTTTTAGTATTCTGGCTCTTTGAAAAAAGCAAACGCGGAGCCGCTCTAGCAATACTGCCAAATGAGGAGTCATTTCACAATATGCAATAACGATCCTGTAGATACAATTTCATAAATATACCCCCTAGAAACATCTTTATACGAATTTTAATTTATCTACTGAACATATGGAACGATTCCCTTTAGAGCTTTCTATAATAAGACATAAAGAAACAGGAGATAAACCCCCCTGCTTCTTTAGACCAAGTTATACTAATCGTCTCCCCTTCTTTGTTTTTCAATTTCCTCTATATCCTTTTTCGCTCCAATGAATTGCGTCCAATAATCCATAATGCCGTCCACTGCTGCTCTCAATATTCCTAAATAATCTGCCGCCGCTACGTCCATTACATCAGGATTCCAACCTATTCTTCTTGCTATTGCATTACGCTTTTCTCTTGCATCATCTCCCACACGCTCTTCAATCGGTAACCTTAGGATTCTAATAGCATCATTAGCAAGCAAATCTTTAATTACAACACTTTTTCTACGAGCATTGTCCCAATCCTCAAGATACGGAAGGAATACTTCTTCAAGGACTTCCCCATTTGTTCCAGCCTTTGTTTGAATAAACGAAATTTCTTGAATCAAACGTTGTCTATGGTCAGGATGAAGACGTCCCCGTTCGTATATGCTAACAATCATTTGTCTTACCTTAACCTTTGTAGGTTCATCTATCTTAGTCGATGGTCTGGATACAAAATTCATAGCGACCCTAATAGGCGTTCGTCCCAGGTCTAAATGGCTATTATTTACAGCCGCTAATTCTCCTTGAGAGGACTTACCCGAAC
>JAISID010000082.1 GCA_031262205.1 Holosporales bacterium
CAGCTCGGCCGCAGTTAACACTGCGGAAGCCGCCGCCCTCTCAAATATGAAATTTTAATATGTATATTTGTAAATCCAAATTCACCTTCCAACGTTCCAGAACTTCGTTTGTAAACAAACTAAGGAAGTCTTCCCTCTAATGCTTGCTCTCATTTTCGCTTGCAAATAATTCCTATCGGCGACAACTTTTCTTCCTTTTTAGAGCATATTTTGGCAAATCCCGTTTTACGAAACTTCAACGAATATGCCTTTTTAATTTACCGCCGCCGCAGAGCAATTCTCCCAAAAGAATCGTCCTTAAATATTGAAAATCATCTCCTAAGCACGCGGCATACAAATTAGAGTTTGTATGAAAAAGTATATCGCTAATGTTTCCAAGAGTTTATAAGTACGTTCAAAGTAATCTACCTAATTAGGATCATACCGCATATTAGGGAATAATTCCAAAACGCGAATAATCGCTTCTCGCGAAAGAAAATCTGGTGCGGTCGAGAAGACTCGAACTTCCACGGCTCTCTCCACAGCGACCTCAACGCTGCGCGTCTACCATTTCCGCCACGACCGCAAAAACTATTTCGCCGCTTTAGATTTTGTTTTTGACGGTTGGATATTATTTACTTTATTTACTAATTCTTTTATAACCGCTGGATTCTCAACGGCTAACTTTGCAAGAATTTTCCTATCGACCGCAATCTTAGCTTTCGCTAGCCCGTTTATGAAGGTTGAATATTTCATTCCGAGTTCTCTTACCGCAGCGTTTATTCTC
This sequence comes from Holosporales bacterium, assembly GCA_031262205.1. Taxonomy (GTDB): domain Bacteria; phylum Pseudomonadota; class Alphaproteobacteria; order RUG11792; family RUG11792; genus JAISID01. The sequence continues at coordinate 767 of JAISID010000082.1, forward strand.
TGAATCCAAAGCGCTCTCATTTCCCTTTTTTTATTTTTTCTGTCTCGATAAGCGTATTGCCATGCTTTTTCAAGCCTTTCGAGAGCGGGTCTAAAACAAGTGGACGATCTGCCTCTAAACCCTTTTGCAAGAGTAAGAACTTTTTTATGTCTTGCTCGCGCCGCAAGCCCTCTTTTTACGCGTGCCATATTCTAAAATCTCCTTATATTACGCATGAAAATAATATGATAAAACCTTTTTCGCATCGCTTGGATGCATTAACGTCATCCCTCTTGCATTCCTCAACATTCTATGTCCCCTCTTACGCATATTGTGTCTTTTCCCGCACTGCCCCATTTTCACAAGCCCCGTCGCCGTGAAGCGGAATCTTTTTTTAGCGCTGCTCTTTGTCTTCAATTTCATAAACTATTCCTTAAAAAAACTATAAACGCCGCCGCTATTTGCCCGACAAAAACCCTCTGGACGTTCAATAATTTTTATCCGTCTGCAAAAGTCTAATATCGATTATACAGGTTTATAAAAAACTATGCTAGACAAAAGAATCGTCTTAACGTTAAAGAAATCCTTAATACGACTTCGCAAAGACTCGGGGGAAGATTCGTCGCGCGTTCGCAAGCAAACAAATTTTCTAGAAGCCCAAAGTCCGAAGAAAAAATTTGTTTTGCTTCCGTCAAATATCTTAAAATCAAAATAGGTCGATTATATTTCATCGGCAAAAACGATTACAAACCTGGTCAGAGTTTAAGTACGGCAGCCATAGTAATCTATTTTTGGGCTTTGTTCGTATAGTCGACCTTTTTTACAAAAGGCTTAATATGAAATGAAAATAGAAGACGTCAAATTATGGAAAGAATATATAAAATCTGTGAAACAAATTAATAAGCCGAACACAGTCCAATCCTCAAGCGTCGCGTCTAACATACTTAAAAACAAGCGAAATCCTCCGCGAGAACGAGAGAGCCTTTTCTATGAGAACAGACCGGCTCGTTTGAACGCGGCTGCAAATGAGAAAACCTCGTCGGAATATTCCGACGTCATAATCCTCAACAAGAAAAACAGACGCAAATTTGTTCCTCAAGCGGAAATAGATTTACACGGCCGCACGAGAGACGTAGACGACGTTTTGGAGACGTTTTGCTTAAGACGCATAGCGAACGGCGTTAAATGCGTCGCCATTATCACTGGAAAAGGAAAAGGCGTCGTTAAACAAGCGACCATAAATTGGCTAAAATCCAATCCGAAATTAATAGTCGGATTTTATGAAATAAAAGATTCTAGCGGCGGAAGCGGAGTCTTAGGAGTAAGGCTCAAAATTAAGCGATTCAGACAGTCTACTTAATTTATAAAGGAATCGCTCCTTGGCGTTCCGTAATTTTGCGATTAACGTCTATCCGCGACTCTGCGGCTCGGCGACGCCCCTTCCCTTTTTAATCATATCCTTTGGACGCAAACCTCGTTTACAAAACGTCGAGGCGTTTCTCTTAGAAAATAGTTCCCTAACATGCGGTAACGATCTTGTACATACTTGTACATACGGCTCAATTCCCCTTGCGCGAGTTTTAATTTATCGGCTCCATATCGGGGGATATCCCCATTATTCCGCAGCGTATCAACCGCCGCAGCCCCCTTTCCTTTAAACTGCCCGCGTTTTTTTATATTAAATTTGGAAAACCGGAAGATTAAACGCTTTTCTTATAAAGCCGCCTGTAACTTCCCTGAAAATCCATTTAACATGTCTTACCCGTAATTTTGCCATGCGTAACTAGACGCTTCGCTCTAGGCATTTTCTTCTTATCGCGGCGACAGTTAGAGCTTAACTATATTACTTACAAACATACATATTAAAATTGCATTTTGGAGAGGGCGGCGGCTTCCGCAGTGTTAACTGCGGCCGAGCTGCGAAGCTCGGGTTGGGCCAAGCCGCCTAAAAAGCCGCCGCCCTCTCAAATATAATGTTTATCTACTTCGCGTTACGCGACAATTATTATTTAAAACGCAATTCTAAAAGATTTCTTATTGGAATAAAAAGCGCGGCAAACTATAATTCATTTTAGAAAGACATTAACTATTTTCTTTCTCGTGATAAAAAATTTAAAATCGACGCCTCGTAGAAAAATACCTAAAATTGTTTGGCAAATCGGAACTATGATGTGTTTAATGAACATTTCTTTCGTAATGGCGTATTCTCTTTCAGGCGTATACCTTCGAGAAATTATCGGCGCGTCGATAATTATGATTGGCATTCTCGAGGGATTTTGCGAAATCAGCTCGCATTTAATGAAATTATTCTCAGGCATGATAAGCGACTTCTTCGGAAAGAGAAAGGGAATCATGGTTTGCGGATATATCCTTTCCGTTTTAAGCAGACCGATTCTCGCAATCTCTAACTCCGTAGGCCTAGTATTCTCCGGCAGAATAATGGAACGGCTCGGAAACGGGCTGCAAGGAACCCCAAGAGACGCGATGATCGCAGATTTAGTCCCAAGAGAAAAAATTGGGAGGTCTTATGGATTCGCAAGAAGTTTGGCGTACATAGGCTCTTTGTTAGGCGGCGGACTCGCGTTCCTAGCAATGAGAGCGACTAATAACGACTATCAGGCGGTTTTCGCAATAGCGTCTTTTCCCGCTGCTTTCGCGCTTCTTATTTTACTTTTCTGCATTAAAGAACCCAAGAAAAACGAGGCGACAACCGCGTCTGATAAATCGCCCTCCCCGCCTAAAGCCAAAACGAAATTTTCCTTTAAAAACTTTAAATATATGGGAACCGCGTTTTGGATACTCATGATAATCAACGCGATCTTCATGACGGCGAAAATGAACGAAACGTTTTTGATTTTAAGAATGAACGCGGATTTTGAGAAAGACCCCATGTTCGCCCCTATCATTATGATAGTTTTCAATCTTGGAAACGCATTATCTTCATATCCAGTAGGATTGCTAGGCGACAAAATTAGGAGGATAAATTTGCTATGCATAGGAATGTTTTCTTTAATATTAGCGGATATTATAATGTATTCCGCCGCTTCGCTTAACGCTATGTACGTCGGCGTTTTGTTCTGGGGAATACAATTCGGCTCGACGCAAAACGTATTTATATCTTTGATTGCGGAGAATGTTCCTCAAAATCTCAAGGGAACGGGAATAGGCATTTACTGGTTAGTAAACGCATTCGCCGGATTCTTAGCGGATGCCTTGGCAGGATTTGTAGCGCATCGTTATTCGCTAGAATATATATTCGTCTCCAGCGGAATGGTCGGCATCGTCGCGTTGCTAGCGTTACTTTTTATGACGCCTCTTATTGCGTCTTATAAAAGAAAGAAAGTTACGTAAAAATGATTTTTAAAGAGATTTTTAAGTGGATTTACTGTGTTTAGTTAGAAAATTCTTCAAATCGTTCTTTATCGCAATAGCGGCGGTTATATCTATTTTTTCCATTTTCCAAATCCCAAGCCTTCAAAAAAAATTAATAAATTACGCTTTCAGCGATGCGGCGCGCGTTGATTTCACTAAAACAAAAGGAATCTTTCCATTTAAATTTTCCATAAATGGATTGAAAATATCAAATAAAGAATTTGTTTCCGAAATAGACGGTATTAACCTTGAAATGAGCAAAAGCATGATTTGCGTAAAAAAATTAGACGTTGGAAACGTCGTAATAAATATGACTAATCCAACCAAAATATCGCTGTCGGATTTAAAATACGCATCCCCCGTTTTTATTCAAAAAATCTTCAAAAACGTCGCCTTAAAACAGTTGAACGTTCAAGGAGAAATATTAAAAAATATATCGTTTACATACGATAAAAAAACAGGGATTAGAAATATCAACCTATTGTCGAAACTTGGAGAATTAAATTGCAGATGGAAATTTGATAACGACAGGATTTTTTGCAATACGACCTTTGCGAACGTTTCCGCAAAGATCGTTTACGAAATTACAAATCGACATGTAAACGTTATAGCCGACTACAAATCAAATAATATAATTTTCGACGGAATATACGACGGCGACAACTCGCTCGTCGGGGCTTTGTCGCCGTCGTTTCTTAAAGATACAAAATTAACGGGAAAAATTTCGGTAAAAGACGACTCGCTAGAAATCCAAACGCGAGCCGATTCGTTAGGAATTTCCGGCGAATTAAAATACGAACTTAATTCAAACTTTATAGAATGCGGTAATTTCGTTTTTGACAACGGAATCGTAATTAAACCGTTCGCCATAAACGCCGATCTTACAATACCGGCGCTAACCTTTTTATTAAAGAAAGGAAAGATCGACTTTAAAAACATAAACTTATCGGAGAACAATTTTTCTCTCGGAAACGTCGCTTTCCTAGGCGTAGACGTCTCGCAGTTCGCCGGCTCCGACGTCGGCGGAACTTTAAACGGCTCGGGAACATATTCTTGCGGCGTTGAAAAATTAAAACTAAAACTAAGCGATTTTTCTATAAACTCCATCAAAATCCCGGAGATTTTTATAGACGCGGCTTATTCAAAAAATGAGACGACTTTAAAATTAGCGTTCGACTTTCTTAAAAAGAAAAATCGCATAGACGCAAAGATTCAAAACTACAATTGGCTTATTTCGAAAAACAGTAGAATCAGCTTAGAAGCTTCTGGAAAGTTTAACATAGAAGATTACAAACTGCCGGACAATCAAATTGCAAACGGGAAAATTATTTATAAATTAGATATTAATGGAACAATTGAAAAACCGATTGTTTCAGGAAACATTAATTTGAAAAAAGGATACTATATAAACCAATCCTCGGGAACCTATATTAGAGACGTAACATTAAACTGCGTCGTAAAAAATAACAATGCGTCTATTAATAAAATTTACGCGAGAGACGATTCTAAAAATCCAGGAAGCATAGAAGGCAAAGGCAATATAGCTATAACGAACGATAATGCGGAAGCGAATGCGTCGATAAAAATCAACAACCTGAAAATCGCCGAGCAAAATTGGTTGGACGCTCGATTGTTCGGCGAATTAACGCTAAAAGGCGATTTATCTAAAGGAGTCAAAATCTCTGGACTTCTATATACAAACAATCCTAAGATCGATATTTCTAATTTCGTAATCCTGTCCTCAAGAGCCGTAGATTTACTCGACGCTCCCCTCGCGAAAACACAACTTGACGACAACGCGAATTTCCCGTTTAAATGTTTCCTGGACATTTTATTGGAAATAAGGCCGGAGTTAAAAATAGTCGGAATGGGAATAGACAGCTCGTGGACTGGCGGAGGAAAAGCGCACGGCGATATTTCAAACGTAAAATACGAAGTTAAAACGACGCTTAAAAAAGGAAGAATAAACGTTCAAGACAACGCGCTAAAACTAAAAAACGGCGAAATCTTGCTCGACAATGAAAATACTAACATTGATGTTTCCGCAGAAAAACGCTTGGACGGCAACGCGACGGTTGGAGCTAAATTTACGCAATACAACGGAATCAGCTCGGTCGAATTTTATTCCTCTCCATACCTTCCAAAAAACGACATCCTATCGTACATACTGTTCGATAAAAAATCGTCCGAAACATCGACAAGCGAAGCTCTCGTTTTGTTTTCAATTATAAACAAAGCGACTGGAACGAACGGCTTCGATATAATAAATAAAATGAAAACGGTGTTCGGCATCGATTCGCTTGGCATCAAGAAAAACAACGATCCCGTAAACGGAGAATATAACGCCGTTAGCATTGGAAAGAAAATCGGAAAAATCAAACTCTCCGTCGACCAAGGAGCGGCAAAAGATACGACTAACGTCGTCGCAGAAACCAAAATTGCAGAGAATACAAAACTTTCAGTCGATCTATCTAGAAGAGACGCCTTTGGAGCGGGCGTTCTATGGAGCAAACGGTACTAAAAACCTCCAATAACAAATTCTCAGATTTCCAGAGACTTGTAAATATATTGACAGAGATATCTTGCCAGCAAAACTTGCGCGCAAAAACGCTAAGTTGCTAACAGGAACTAACGCAAATGAAACGTTACAGGATGTCGGGGTATGATTTCCATAATTATCCGCCCCTGCGCCAGTATTAGTAATACTCTCTTAAATAACTTACTGGATCGGTTTGTTTCGACAATTCGACGTCCACTGCGATTTTTCCTTTTTTTATCAAGACTACCCTATTCGCAATCTTCGTTAAAAAGTCTAAGTCATGAGACGCTATAATTAACGTAACTCCAAGCTCGTTAATTGATTTTAACAACGATACGACGTCTATTATAGTCGCGACGTCAAGTCCTGAAGTCGGTTCGTCGCACAACAGAATATCAGGTTTTGTCATAAGGCTTCTTACTAACGCCGCTCGTTGTTTTTGTCCTCCAGACAACGTTTTTGGATATTCGGACGCTTTCGATTCCATCCCAAGACTTTTCAACATATCCATCGCTTGATCTACAAATTGTTCTTTATCTTTCTTCCGCTTCAAACTAGGGGCGTAAACGAGATTTTGTAAAACCGTCATGTGCGGGAAAAGTTGGAAGTCCTGAAACATAAACCCTACCTTACAATCGCATTTTATCTCGCCGCTATCTGGAACGTCCAATTTCTGGATGCAACGTAATAAAGTTGATTTGCCGCTTCCAGAGGAGCCGGCTAAACCTAGAATCTCAGACTTTCTCACTTCTAGATTTATGTTTTCCAGAACCCTCGCGTCGTTAAACGTTTTGTCGATATTACAAATTTTTAATGCTAAGTTTTCGTTGTTCAATTTTTCGTCCAATAAATTCTATCAGCAATACTAGGCAGTAATAATATATTCCAGCAATACAAAGCGGGATAAAATATTCGTATTGTTCGGCTGCGATAATTTGAGATTTTCTCATAATATCCATTCCCCCGATAGTAACGATTAACGAAGTCTCTTTTAATAAAGCGACTATTTCATTAACGAACGCGGGGAAAATATTGATAAACACCTGCGGTAAAATAATGTCTTTCCACATGTAGTAACTCGGTATTTCCAATGAACGAGCGGCCTCGAACTGCCCTTTCGGCACGCTGTTAATACCGCCTCTAAATATTTCCGCGACGTACGCCGAACTGTTAATGCCAAACGCAATAACGCCAGTCGATATTATGCCGAGCTTAACTCCGATAAAACTTGGAACCACAAAATACACGACGCTTAATTGCAATATAAGCGGCGTCCCTCTTATAAACGAGACAAATCCGTTAATCGCAGAACGGCATATTCCCTTATACCTTAATATAGACAGCAAAGTTCCTAGAACCGCCCCAATTATTATCCCTCCAAGCAGCAGTTCAAGCGAAATAGCAATCCCAGAACCTATGTATAGAAAATTGGAAATTATATTATTCAACTTAAATACTTACGCGCCTTCTAAACTTAGAGAAATTATAACATAAACTCGGCGTTAATCCTCTTCTTTAAACCGCCCGCGTTTTTTTATATTAAATTTGGAAAACCGGAAAATTAATCGCTTTTCTTATAAAACCGCCTAATTAGCCAAAATTCCACCTTTCAGTAGTATCTTTGTAATCGTCTGTCCTTCAATATAAATTGGTATCTCTTCATTTTGTTTTCGGCGTATTAATTTCTTCGCTGGCATTCCTTCTTCTAAAAAATTTTTCTGCTTCTTCATAAAATCTCATTGACGAGTTAGAAAGATCATATCGAAGTTTTTCGTCAAAAGGCGGATATATTCTGGTCATTATGTCAAATTGTTCAATCTTAATATTTATGGATTTTGCTACTTCTTCTATGAGTTTAGTTAAAATCTCCCTTCTCTCTTTTAGAAAGTATTCCGAATCTTCGCCATTATTAGAAATTTTGCTAAGACTCCGACAAAATTCCTCATGTAATTTTTTTATGGGAGAATTCTGTTTATTATATTCAATAAGTATCATGTTAAGGCCAGATAAAAATTCGAGACCTGTAACATTGCATGCGTTTGACAACAATTGTCTTAATATATGAAGTCTACGTTCATAATGCTGTTTTCGCTTATCTCTAAGAGATTGTATTACTTCGCTTATTATAACTCCCCCAGTTGCACCACTTAAAAAGGTTAATATAGTTTCAAGCATCATTTTTGTACGTTTTTTATCAAAACTTTACGCAATTATAACATAATTCTCGCAGTTTTAATTTACGAAAGCCTCGTTTATTTAGCATTAAAAACCAAGTAGCAATCATAGAACAACTATCGGCGGCGATTATTCCTTCGCCTGTTAAAACGAGACTCTTGCCCGACGCAAAATTTTATCTTCTTTGCTTCGCATCAGAGCCGTCGGGGGTATCTCTACCTTAGCTCCCGTTCCTTCCATACGGGACTTTATATCCTCGCGGCGCAGATCGTCGTTTGTAGAAGAACGACCGTAAGTTTCTAGCTTAATTTAGAACAAGTACATCCGCCCTTACGAGGCCTTTTTTGTCGCCGTTTTTCCGCAGCGTGTTTCTTACATACTATTTGTCTATCAAATTTGTTCAGCTGTTTGGTTGCGTTTCTAGCCTCGATAAGATTAACGCTCGAACGTCGTTTTGTTTCATAACTTTGTCGTTTTAAAGAATGCTGTTTTTGCTGTTTGATTCCTTTTTTACGGCCTACGCTCTTTTTAGGTTTGCTCGACTCCTGCGATTTATCTGTATCGTCGCTTTTATCGTCTTCTTTCCAAATTGCGAGAAATTGTTCAAAAACGAACGGGTCTGAAAAATTCATTTTAGCCGCGCCAGCCTGACCAATCCCCCTAAACTGCTCTTTGCCATTTTTCAAAACTAAAATAGTTGGCAACCCCTCGACTCCCGCTTTAGCCAAAGTCGCTCTATCTCCAAGCAAAACAACCGATGCCTCCTTAGATAAATTTATTCCATGAGATTTAATCTTCGCCTCGGCGGAAAGGAATTCTTCCATAGACGGGTCTTTCCAGTCTTTTAATCTATCGACCGAAGGTATGTTTAGAAAAATTACGTTAATACCGTTCTGTTTTAACTTTTCAATATGTTTCGAAAACTCTGTGATAAATTGGTCGCAATGAGGACACCAATTTCCAAAAAACACAACTATCGTCTTTTTCATATCGTCGTAATTTATATTTTTCTTAACAAGCCCATTTCCAGACTTAACAAATATAGACGCGGAAAACTCGACTCCCTGCTTACTATAATATTCTAGGAAAATATTATTCTGTTGAAGCGACAAACTTTGCCGATCTTGAGGCGGCATAATAGATTGCGGCATCGCTCCAGCGTTAGCTTGATATATAGGAGGAGCCTGGCCGGCTAACAAACCGCAAGACAACCCTGCAAAAACCAACATATACCTAAAACATACGCTGAACATGATTAACTCCCTAGATATATGGCGCGCCCAGAAAGATTCGAACTCTCAACCTCCAGATCCGTAGTCTGACGCTCTATCCAATTGAGCCATGGGCGCTCGGTAACGCTATTTATATATTATATAAGGTTTTCCTCGCAGTTCACAAGCCCTCAAAGCGATTATAATCTAAATCGCTTTTCGACGCCTAAAATAGTTAACGACGCTGCACAAGCCGCAGCCTCCGCAGGGAAAGCCTCTCTTTACCTTGTCGCTTACGGCAAGTCTAGCGTCGATCGTTTATACCGATAAGTTTTAAAAATCATCCGCTAACGCACAGCAGATAAATCAGAATCCAAATAAACAAAGCATATCGCTAGAGCTTCAAGGAGTTTATAAGTACGTTTAAAGCAAT
>JAISID010000002.1 GCA_031262205.1 Holosporales bacterium
TTTAGCCGTTTGGTCTTGATAGTGGTAATCAAGCCCCACTTCTCCGATAGCGACTACCTTTGATTTTTTTGATAACTTTACCAATTCCGTTAAATCGTATCCATCGCTAAAATGATGAGGGTGAATCCCGACGGAGCATACGACGTTATCATACTTTTCAGCTATGTCTATGTTGGCTAGCATCGTTTTAGAATCTGTTCCGACGCTAAGAATATAGTCGACGCCCGCTAGTTTCGCAAGCCTGAGTTTATCGTCTAAACTTTCAAAAATTCCTTTGTAAAAAAGATGGGCGTGAGAATCTACTAAGCCGTTCATACGTTCATAAAATTTATAGCTTTATAAAAATATAATAACGTCTTACGTGGAAATCGGCCAATCTAAAAGTGTTATTTATGAGAATCATCCCCCAGCGCGCAGTAGATAAATTAGAATTTATATATCTAGTAAGTATGTTATAAAGTAGTCCATTTATAAAATCTTACTTACTAAGAGCATCGCCGCATGTTGGAGGATGATTCCCTCTTTGAACCATAAATAAACAGAGTATTAAACTTAAAAGAGTTTCTATATGCTCAATTGTCGTTTCCTATAAATAATTACCTCTATGTTTTATACAATCCTACCAAGAAATATATTCTACCTGCCTATGGAATAGTCCGTTGATTAATGCAAAACGCTTTTTGAAAAGTCGCCGCAACTAAGCTAGCATGTATGATGTATGGAATTGAAAAACGAGGGAAAATTGCGCGACAAATCCAAAGCCCTATTTTTAGATCGAGACGGCGTAATAAACGTTGATTATATAGATGTTAGCAAAAAAGAAAATTTTGAATTTATTAACGGAATTTTTGAAGTCTGCATAGCGGCGCAAAAGTTGGGATATAAACTCATTGTCATAACGAACCAATCGGGCGTGTCTCGCGGAGTTTATACGGAAGAAGACGTTGTAAACTTACATTGCTATATGAAAGAAGAATTTCTAAAGCATGGAATCATAATCACGGATATTTACGTTTGCACGAGTTGGGACGATTCTCACGAAGACCGTAAGCCAAATCCAGGAATGTTGCTAAAAGCTCGGGAGAAATACTCAATCGATATGAAATCTTCAATTATGCTCGGCGATAAAGAAAGAGACGTTCTAGCGGGGATTAACGCCGGTTGTGGAAAAACGATACTTTTTTCTTCCGACATCGCAGAAACAAAAGCCGATATTATAGTAAACAATCTATCCGACGTTATACGCTATTTATAAGAAATCGCGCGAAGTTCTCTAAAGTCCCATGACGTCATTGCAAGCAACGTTATGGGTAAAAAATAATTCCCTGATACGCGGCCACAATCTCAATACACGATTTATAAAATAATATTGGTACAATCCTAGATTATAGGGGTAATTTTTTAAACTTGTTTAGCAGCCTGTCGTAACTCTTCCACTCATCGGTATAAACGATAGAATATAGCGGGCTTTTTTTATAATCGGAGCCAGCTCTGATGCATAGAGCAGTTTTTAACAACCTGGATACCTTGCCGTCTCTCTTTTTCATGCCAAAGACTATCGTTTTTCCATAGGTTCATCGACCGTGTTTTCCACGTACGCGACGAGTCGCAAAGTATGACTCGTTTATCTCTATTTCACATGTCTTAAAATGGCTTTCTTTTTCTGCTAACAAGACGATCCTATCTCTAAACTTATTGGAAAAAACATGTTTTATTTACATTGGAAAGATTAGTTGCTTCTATACCTTCAATATCGGAATAAAATAATTTCAAACTCTCGCGAAATTTGTGATCTGAAACGCCCTGTCGCTTTCCATACTTGTTTCTCATAGCTCTATCCTTGCTTCTTTGCTTTTAATAAATTAACCTAAACTAATGGCGAATCAAGAATTATCTTAAATATAGTGATAAACCCCTCAATTTTACCGCCGGTATTTTGTTTATAAGAACCCTAGCTTATCTGTTCGCGAGGAAGGGAGATTCTGAATAATTTTAACGATCGTTGTGGGATATCCTCTGTCTAATCAAACGTATGCATGCTCTTGTGGACTCGTCTTTGAGAAAGTATAGCGAAAAGACGTAAACGCCGATTCCAATCAGAATAGCTGCGGCAATAAACAACATCTCTTCAACCTTTCCATTCGGCTCAAAATAAGTCGTTATAACTAAAAGAAAAATCATCATTACGATGGATGAACCCGCAATTTTTATAAGATTAACTATCATCGCCTTATCCACCGAAGACCACCAACCAGACCTCCGACACATAAAGTAAACATTCGCGAATCCAGCGATAGCGTTTGCCGCTGCAATTCCCAGCTCTTTAAACGGGAAAACCAATATAAAGCTCAAAACAATGTTTGTCGCTATCGATATAATCGCGGCAAGAACCGGCGTTTTTGCATCTTTTTGAGCAAATAAAACCGAAGATATGATTTTTGAAGCAACGTACGCCGGCAAACCTATAGAAACAATTTTCAACACATATGAAGTGCTTCGCGCTGCGTCTTCAGTAAATTTTCCATGGCCGTATATTAGAGATATCATGTGGTAAGATAAAGCGATTAAACCGATAACGGAAGGGAACGTTAACCGCATAGTAAACAATAAAGATCGATTCCTTATGCCTTTCAAATCCGTATTTTTTTTAACCGCGAGACTTTCGGAAATTTCAGGAAGCAAAACAAGCCCCATAGATATCCCAAAAAGAGCGAGAGGCAGCTGCACAAACCTATCGGCGCAATAGATATACGTAATGCAGCCGGTGGGAAGAATAGAAGCAAACCAAGAGCCGGTAAAAACGTTAACTTGAGCGATTCCCGCTCCAACTAAAACGGGAGTCAACTTTTTTAAAAATCTTTTTATCCCAGTCGTTAACTTTATCGACGAAAGACTAACCCTCGGCAATTTCTCTCTTCTAGAATGAAGCAGCATATACAAATACAAAAATATTGCGGCCGCTAATAATCCGTATGAAATCCGTCGTCCAGCGGATAAAATATCCTTTCCTATAAAAAGAGAACCAATTAGAATCGCGTTAACCCATACTGGAGCCATCGCGTACGGAAAGAAGACTTTTCGCGAGATTAACATCCCGCTATATATAGTCGAGAGCGAAATAAACATAACGGTTGGAAATATTATTCTGGTAAACTCGACCGCAAGAGCCAGCTTTTCCGGAGAATTTATAAAACCCGGAGCCATTAATATCGCAAACTGTTTTGCAAATACAAAAACAAGAATTGAGAAAAATAGCATTACCCAAAATATTAATGAAAATAATCTCGACGCAAAGCATCCGGCTCCCTTCAATTTGCCGACCGAGTAGTAATCGCTAAAGTACGGAACGAATATCGACTGAAAACCTCCTTCTTCAAAGAACCTTCTGAAAAAGTTGGGAAACTTATAAGCGATAGTGAACGCGTCCATTTCAGCCGTCGCTCCAAGGAAATGGAGAAGAGCGGCTTCTCTAAACACCCCTAAAATTCTGCTTAAAACGGTGAGTCCACTGACGGTAAAGAACCTTCGGACTAAGGACATGAAATTTATTGAATTAAAGGGTTATATAAAAAGTATATCCGCTGACGCGTTAACATACAACAAAACGCCGAACTGGTGCGGATGAAGGGACTCGAACCCCCACGATGTTAATCACAAGAACCTAAATCTTGCGTGTCTACCAGTTCCACCACATCCGCCTCAAACTTATTTTAACATAATCTTAACAATAACCCAGCTCTTTGTAATTTTAAATAAATAGGGCAGTATTCCTTAACGCAAAGTAAGATGGATTTAGCGATAATTTACAAATATTTTATAAATATATTACTTAAATATACTTAAGATTTATTAGAAACTTTAGCAATATACTTCATTATACGGATTCTAATTTATCTGCCGTAGGCAAGGAATGGTTTTTATTATTTGTAAACTATTATTGCTCCCAATTTAACGGCGCTAACGTATTTGCTCGTAAGCGTTCCTCTCCCCAAACCCAAGAATACCGTCGTTAACGAGGAGAAACCGGACTATAAGACAGAAAAGCCCCCCAATAATATTTATCTTTTGGAACGAGAGAAATTGAGACCGATTTATAAAGCGGCTTGTCAAGGGCTTTAGAGCGAACGAAGAGAGCGTCCCTTGACAACCGACGCATAGTAAATCGGTATAATCGAAGTACGCCAAAAGACAAATATTATATTAGAGAAATATTATGTTTGAGAGGACGGCGGCTTGTTCGGCGGTTTCGCCGAACCCGAGCTGCGAAGCTCGGCCGCAGTTAATACTGCGGAAGCCGCCGCTCTCAAAGATGAAATTTTAAAAGGTTAATAGAACGTTAAGATTTACTAAATAGATACTTTGCTTTTTTTAGAAGGAAAACCGCAGCGTTCTATTTGAAGCTAAAAACGATCTCTTACCCTAGACGACTGTATTTATAGGCCGTTATCAAAACATCTGGCGACAAGTTAAAAAAAACTACTTTAAAAGGGAATCCCCTAATGCAGTAATGATCTTAAATGATCTTATAAGCGCTCAATCTTCTTATAAACTCCACAGACGCGTCTTGCCTATATGAATTCTGATTTGTATGCCTCATGTTAGATGGCGATTCCGTTTCAAAATGTCTCGCGTGAAACATTTTATGTTCTGGAGGCCTGACGCATTATTCCTCGACAATTCTGCAAGTAATTTCCCGGAGGTATTAAAGCAACGGTTATGTATGGGAAACGCAACCGAAATTAAGGCGAGCATCCCGTAACGCGCAGTAGATAAATTAGAATTTATAAATACGTTTACAGCAATCCATTTATAAAATCGCGCCTACGAGATTCTACCCTTTTTAATCGCGGTTTTGCATGTTTTTCGAAGCATTGGTCGTCTAACCTATTCGCAGTTACGCGCAAAATTCTAAATTTGCATACATTGGAACAATCACCGCATAGACGATAATTATTAATATGGTTCCGATAAATGCAATGGTTATTGGTTGAATCATACTAGAAATTTTTTGGTATCTCTCGCTAAGTTTTAGCTTTAGCATGTCCTCTCCCGATTTAAAGGCAGGCCAGAGGTCTCCCGCTTTTTCGCCAGTAGTGATAATAGAAAGTTCATAATCGCTGAACAAATTGGTTTGTTTCATCGCGTTTGACAAGCTATTTCCTTTTTTTATATTTCGAGAGATCTCCTTAATTTGATCAAAATCCCCAACTCCCGCAATGCAATCTAGACCGTCGATTAGGTGTACTTTTTCTCGAATCATTATTCCTATAGCGGAGAAAAAATTCATAACGAATATTTCTCTTTTTATAGTTGATAGTATAGGTATCTTTTTTATTAATTTATCTCTTACGTCTTTTTTCATAAATGTTCTTAAAACAAAGACTGTAACCGCTGAAACGCCTAAAAAGAGTTCGAACGGATACCGCAAAAGAAACGAACTTATTCTAATGACGATTTTGGTGACAAGAGGGAGTTTGACGCCTATGTCGATAAAAAGCTCGGCGAATTTAGGGACTACGACTAAGAGCCAAAATAACGTTACGCAGATTGTACAACAAAACAATATTATGGGGTATTTTATAGCGCTTTTTATTTTTCTTTGCAGTTCGGTTTTTGTTTCAAGACGTTCTATTATTTGAGCTAAAGACTCTCCTAATCTTGAGGTTTTCTCGGATACTTCTATTGTTTTTATTATTAACTTATCAAAATAGTTTTCGAACTCTGCAAGCGATGCGGAAAGCGGCCGGCCAGATTTTATGCTTGATATAATATGAGCGACAGCTAATTTTAATTCTACGTTAGCAAACAACTGAGAGATAATATCGAGAGCCGTTATCAGGTTTAAATTATTGCTTATTAGTTGACGCAAATGTTTTAGGAAGGGCATTGTAAAATTAGTTTGCGGGTTTTTAATTTTGGATTTCTTTTTCTTTGCGGATATTAGGACTAATCCGTTGTTTTTTAATATTGAGCGGAGTTCTAAGTAGTTTTGCCCAATTTCAAAGTCTTCAACGATTAATCCTTTTTTGTTTAACGCCTTATATTTAAATAAAATCATTGGCTTAATTGTGTTAAACAAATATGAAACCCTACCTTTAGATTGAGACTAAGAAACTAACAAAAGGTTAAATTTATCATTATTATTTCTCCCTTCTTAGAATCTATCGTAATAATCTTATAAGCGCTTTTGTGAACGGATTACTCACATATATTCAAATAAAGATAATTCCGCGAGTTTATTACAAATGAAGTTTTGGGCTGCATGTCTATAATGTTTCTCTTTTGGCTCCCGCGATTATACCGATTTATTGAAAGCGCAGCTTGTCAAGGGACGCTTCTCTTCGCTCGCTCTCACGCCCTTGAGACAAGTCCCTTTATAAATCGGTCGAGATATCCTCGTTCCAAAAGAAAAATATCATTGGGGAACTTTTGTCTTATAGTCTGGTTTCTCTTCTCATTAACGCCAGTATCCTGGATTTCGTAGAGGGACGCTTGCGACGCGGGCTAATATGCTAATGTCCCTGAAACGTTTAGTAGATAAACTGGAATTAATATATCTTTAGAATCTTAAAAGTTTATAAGCTTGTTTAATTTAATTCATTTACAAAATCGCTGCTGCGTGCTGGAAGATGATTCCCAAATCTTTTAGAGACTCTAAAGATATCTACTACGTATTAGGGGATGGTTTATATCTTTTTAATTACTAACGCCTTCTATGCGATCCGCCTTTTCTACAATTTTAATAAACGCTTGGCTTAAAGTTGGATTGCGTTCCTCGGGGTATAAGTTTTTCAATTCGTCGGGCGTTCCGAGTGCTCTTATCTTTCCTTTATAAATCAATGCGATCTCGTCGCAATTTTCCGCTTCGTCCATAAAGTGAGTCGTAACGACGACGCTCATTCCGCTCATTACCATCGCGTTTATATGCATCCAAAATTCCCTCCTTGTTATCGGATCGACTCCAGACGTCGGCTCGTCTAAAAACAGAACCGGAGGCCTATGCATAATCGCGCAAGCGAGAGCTAGCCTTTGTTTAAACCCTAGCGATAGAATGCCGGCGCTGACGTTTTGTAAATCCTCAAGGTGAAATATTTCTATCATACGATCTATTGCGTCTTTTCTTTTTTTGTCGTATATCCTGTATGCTCCCGCTGCAAATTCCAAATTTTGGCGAACGGACAAAATAGGATATAAAGAAAATTTTTGAGCCATATATCCTAGATTCATCTTGGCGTCGCTTCCCATGTCTTGTATATCTATGCCGGTTATCCTAGACATGCCCGAACTTTGCTTAAGCAATCCGCAGAGCATTTTAAACGTAGTGGATTTTCCGCTTCCGTTAGGCCCTAAAAGACCAAGTATCTTTCCTCGCCTAACTTCGAAAGAAATATTATCAACCGCCAGGAAATTACCGAATCTCTTTGTGAGATTGATAGCTTCGACGACTTTGTCGTTTCCTTTAAATGAATTTTCTTTTACATACTCGACGAGGGGAGATTCTTTTTCTAAAAGACCGCCTAGCATGTCTATACAAGCGTCTTCAAATACCGGTTTTGTCTTTTTAGGTTTGGCGGCGTTTGCAAATAAAGAGTTCATGTCGTTGTAAATGTCGTTTATATCGCGATTTTTAATTAACGCTTTAACGTTTTTCCCAATAATTATCGAATCGACTACTCCGTCTTTTTTCATCAATTCAGCGGAGAAGCTCCTCTTGTTTTCTTTTATATCTGGGAAAAGGAATACTCTGCCGTCGACGTTTTTAATAGCTTCTTCAGGCGAACCTTCAAATATAACCTTACCGTTGTTTAACAGTATAATATGATCTAAATCTTCCGCTTCGTCAAGATAAGCCGTGCTCCATAAAACGGTAGTATGCTCGTTAAGCATAGAGTTTACCATCGATATTAAGTCTCTTCTCGAGATCGGGTCGACTCCTACCGAAGGTTCGTCAAGTATTAAAATTTTCGGCTCTTTTAAAAGAGCACAAGCGAGACCCAGTTTTTGTTTCATGCCGCCAGATAGATTGCCCGCTAGCCTTTCCTGGAAATCCTTAAGTTTCGTCATTGTTAAAACTTTTGAAAACGCTTCTTGTTTTGCCTCTCCTTTAAGCCCCTGGAGCTTTGCGTATAATTCTAGATTCTCGATAACGGATAGTTCTTCGTAAAGGCCAAACTTTTGAGGCATATAAGATATCGTTTGGTGAAGTTCGCGAATTGATAACGAATCTTTATTATGTTTCCCGTGAATATGTTTTTCGTAAATATCAAGGGGCTTTCCGTTAATTAAAATTTCTCCCGAGTCTGGAGTCAGTATTCCCGCCATAATGCGAAGAAGCGTAGTTTTCCCAGAGCCGTCGGGGCCTATAAATCCAACTATTTTATCGCTGTAAATATTACATGAAACATCTTTTAGAGCGGTGATTTTCCCCTTTCCAAAAGTTTTTGTTAGATTTTTTATTTCAATCATTTATTAAGAATTATTAAATTCTTTTTGCGTCTTTATTATACCTTATGCAATGCTTATTTGCATACTATATGAATCTTTTCCACATTTTAGAACTGTTTCTAGGTTAACTTTGAACGCTGAAAATATCATGCCTTATTAGATTGTCGGTTTATTTTTGTTTTTTAATTTTAGTCCGTTTAGGACGATATTGTTCGGCGTTCGTAGATCAATCGTTTTTACGACGTTTTTCTTTACTCGATCGTTTTTTAGAATATAGGATAACGTTTCAAGAGCTTTATCGATGTCTTGTTCCGGCAATTTTACCTTTATACCGGAGACGACGATATCCCATCGACGTTCTCTAACGAATATGAGAGCTTCAAGTTTATTCTTAATAATCTCAAATTTGGAAACGACGGCGAGGATATCTTTTGCTTTTTTATTAGCGTTCTCTCCGCAGACGATTGGAAATTTTTCCGGTCTTTCCGTCATATGTTCGATGAATGTGCCGTCCTCGTCGATTAGGACGGAAACGGAATCATGCTGAAAAATCGCGATGGGGACTCTTTCTTTGACTATTATGTTGATAACATTCGGTAAGTTTTTTTGAACGACCGCAGATTTTACCCAACTTACTTTTAAGACGTTCTCATAAATTTCATTTTTGGACAATTTAAAAATATTCTCGTTTTTAGAGACGCCAAGTTTGTTTTTTATAAGAGCGGCGACGTTGTTGCTTGTTCCAATAATATTGATGTCTTTTATGTAAAAGCCCATAAACTTGGCGGAGCCGTCTAGAAGCGCTAAACATGATTTTTCAATCTTGTCTAAAGAAAAATAAGCGGCGGTAGCAAATACTATCCCGCTGCAAAGAATAATTCTCTTTTTATAATTTTTTTCTCTCCGTTTTCTCGTTACCATTAGACCTTAGCGTCAAAATATATTCTTCAAGCAATTTATAAAATTATAAAGCTAAACCAACTGTTTATGGCAAAAACTATTTATATGTTATAAAATATAAAGAACGCCGTGAGTTATAGTAGCAAGTTGTAATGCAATCGCAAATTAGCACGTCTTGTATCGTTAGAATTTCAGTATTGCTGGGATTAATGATTGTTATAGCTTTCTCTTTGCTAGACGTTTTAGAAAAAGCATTTTTTTATAACGTTCAAATAAATTCCGTCATATTAGCCAGTTTTTTAACAGGCGTTATATTCGTGTATCACAGGTTATTTCTGATAGAAAAAGAATATCGGGCGTTGAGAAACTTTGATAAATTGACTAAACCTGAAATACAAAAGTTGAAATTAATCCGCCCTATAACGCTACATATATCGAAGGGCAACAAACTCCTATCCTCTTCGAAATTACAAACAATTCTAGGAAGCATAGAAAAGAGAATTGAGGATAGTTCTTCATTCCCAAAATACGTTTCCGGTCTTTTGATTTTTCTTGGATTATTCGGGACGTTTTGGGGGTTGTCGCATACTATAGGCAATGTCGCGAATATAATAGACAATCTAGGGATAGAACAGGCGGATGCCGCTTCTTCGTTTTTGAAATTGAAAGACAGTTTAAAAATACCTCTCGCCGGTATGGGAATCGCGTTTGGGTGTTCTTTATTCGGATTGTCAACTTCTCTTATAATTGGGTTTTTGAACATTAATCAAAAGAAAGTAGCGGATAGATTCTTAGACGCCGTAGAAGAATGGCTTTCAATTAATACGGTTTCCTTTGACGCAGCCGAGAATTATCAGGAATATCATGGAGAAGTTTTTTCAATGGCGTTGCTGGAGAAAACGATAGAAATGATATACGTCTTTCAAAAGCAACTGAAGGACGTTGATTATAGTAAAGTTTCCGTTATTAGCATGCAAAGGGATATTTCTCAGAAACTATCCCTTATAATTGAGACCATCGCGTCTAAAAAAGAAAATGAGTCGATTTTTTACGAAATGTTAAAAAAGCTAGACGCTCTTGAAAAATTATCGACTAACCTCCTTCAAAGTTCGTTCGCTAATAGCGAACAAATTGTGGATAGTCTAGGGAAAGACATTAGAATGATATCTAAGACTCTGTCTTTAATGACAAGAGACAAATGATGGATTCCTTTAGAAAGAAAATCGTCGCTATATTAGAAAGATATGAGACGGTGGGCGACATTCTAAATAATCAGAATGAATTCGATAAAAAGGAATTTGTGAATCTATCAAAAGAGTATTCGGATTTATCTGATTTAGCATCGGAGATAAGATTGCTTTTTTCAAAAGAAGATGAGTTGAAGGATACTGAAACTCTCCTTAATTCGGCGTCGTCAGAATTGAAGGAAATGGCGGAAACCGAGGTTAGGTCGCTTAAGGAACAAATATCGGAAACGGAACGGAAAATTAAAATATTACTTCTTCCTAAGGACATAGACGACGAAAAAGGAGCAATCATTGAAATAAGAGCGGGTACCGGAGGCGATGAAGCTGGTTTATTTGCGGCGGACTTATTTAAGATGTATGAAGGATATGCGGCGATTCGCGGTTGGAAGTTTGAAATATTAGAATTTCACGAGAGCGGAATAGGCTCGATTAAATATGCAAGCGCCAGCGTGTCGGGCAAAGGCGTTTTTGCAAGGTTGAAATACGAATCTGGAACGCATCGCGTCCAGCGGGTGCCGATTACCGAAGCGTCTGGCAGAATCCATACCTCCGCCGCAACGGTCGCCGTATTGCCTGAAGCAGAAGAAGTCGACATCAACATAGATGAAAAGGATATTCAAATCGATACCTTTAGAGCTTCTGGTGCAGGCGGTCAACATGTTAACAAAACAGACAGCGCTGTTAGGATTACGCATATTCCAACGGGAACAGTCGTGGCGGTGCAGGATGAGAGGTCGCAGCATAAGAATAAAGCCAAAGCGATGAAAATACTGAGAAGCCGAATATACGACCACGAAAGGAGGAAACAGGAAGATTCATTGGCTGAAAATAGACGAACTCAAATCGGCACGGGCGATAGGTCTGAGAGAATCCGAACTTACAACTTTCCTCAAGGCCGAGTTACAGACCATAGAATCAACCTGACGCTATATAAAATAGAAAGCATAATGGACGGCTCCGCATTAGACGAAATAATAGAACAATTGATACAAGCCGCTCAATCAGGGGACAATCCTGAAAAATAACGGCGACCATAATCTTAAAGAACGATTTCATAAAAGAATTGTCTTAAATATAGCGGTAAATCCCTTAATTCGGCCGCAGTGTTTTTATAGGAACCCTCGCTTTATCGCGGTCCAAAAGGCCGTCTTCTAAAGTTAATTGAAGTGGAAACTTCTGAAGGAATGAGAATTAATCAAACTAATAAATGAGCGATTTCACTATATTTTTAACGGTTAGGCTTTTGTATAGGCTCACTGTATACAACAAGCAGATGTAGCAATTAGAGCAAAAAAGGTAAAAGAGCGGTTCAGTTTGTTCCCGAAGGCGAAAAGGAGGCTTCGCAAGACGTTATTGTTTCAATAACACGGTCTCGGGATATAATGCAAAGGAAAGCAAGGGAACGACTAAAGAGGGTTATACGAAGCTACAGGTAAGATATCGCGAAACAAATACTCCCCCCTCCACGACTATGACATCTTAAATCGCTTCCACTCAAAACCTCTGCGACACAAACTAACGGCGTTTTAAGAACCGTCTCCCAAGCCCTGATTTAAGCTGTTTTCAATTGAAAACAGCTTTACGTATCATCGATTCATTCCTACTTTAATTTGGCCGCAGATTCGCCAAAGTATCTGCAGATTTTCTATCAAGCGGACTCAACTTACTACCGTCGACGTTCATTGGCTTCCGTGAAGATTGTTTAGCAATTTTACGGAATTTCCCAACTGGAACTTCATAGTACGCGTTACTTTCAACATCCATAACAGTCATAACGGAATCTGTCGATTTTTGGGCCGCCGCAGGTTTCTCTGCTTTGCCCATGCCTTGTGTCTGCTGCGGTTGCATTGAAAGTTCTGGTTTCTTTTGCGCTTGAAGCGGTTGTGGCTGTTGAGCAACGCCGGCGGTTGGCAAAGTATTTAAAGACTGCTGTTTTTGTTGTACGCTCGGTTGACCAGGTTGTTCTTGCCCAGAAGATAAGATTTTACCCTGCTCTGCCGTTTTATCTGAAGATGCCTTGCCTATAGGGGCATGAACCGTCCCGGGATTTCCCCCGCTAGCGGCGGCCTGAACTGCTCCATTGCCTTGCGTAATAGTCGTGTTTTGTCCCTGCGCGGAAACTTGAGGCGACGTCGTAGAACTACCGCTTGCTTTCGGCGTACTTCCCACACTCTGCGTTTGTCCAGTATCCTGTCCGCTGTTTGGAGTTTTTGGAGCATCCTGACTTTGGGACGGCTGCATAACTTGGCCAGTTTGACCCTGCAACGGCAGAGCCTGAGCTTGCCTTGGTTGCTCACTGCCGCTTGCTGAAGGCACGGCCGCAGTGCTTGTAGGACTGCCGTTGGTTTTTAGTTCCACACCTTGTGTATGTTCGCTACTTTGTCCTCCGTTTTGAGTTTTATCCTGATTTTGTCCTGGCGACATAACCTGGTTAGCTTGACTTTGCAACGGCAGAGTTTGTCCTTACCCTGGGCGTTCACTTCCGCCAGACGAAGGGGCAGACGTTCCAGCAGCGACTCCTTGTTGAGGACTCATTGCATTCTGCGTCGTAACGGCTGCTGTTGTTATAGGATCATTAGTACTAGCAGGCGACGTTCCGCCGACAGTAGGAACAGTTACTGCGTTCGCGCTCTGTCCTAAGGCTGGAGCAAGCCCGTTTCCTCCATTTGGAGAAGTGACTCCTTCGGTTCCGTTAACAGCAGGAACAACGCTTCCTTGCGCTGGCGCATTGACGGTCACAGCCGCTGTTCCGCTCGTCGGAACCACTGGCACGCCGCCATTAGTTACGCCTGGCGAAGTTTGAGAAACGTTCTCAGCTTTTACCTCTGCGACTCCGTTAGCTTGAACGGCAGGAACACCTTGGCCTTGAGCAGGAATAGCCGCTGTTGGAACCGCTTGCTGCTCTGGCGTAGATTGCCCTGGCACAGGTTGCGTTTGAACAGGAGGAATCCCAGGATTAATAGCGGTCGCTTGAGCTTGAACCTGCGGAGCATCCGTCGCGACATTGCTAACTGAAGCAGCTCCAGGTTGAGGTTCAACCTGTGCTGTTTGCGGCGGAATGCCTACATTTCCAGGAGCTGTTTCATGAACTGTTGGAACTGCCGGCTGTTGCTCTGCCGTCGGCGTCGCGCTGCCTGTTGGGATTGGAACAATTTGAGGTTGCGCTACAGGATTAACCGACGGCGGAATGGATTGCGGTGGAACCGCTTGGGGTTGTATCGCGACCGCTGTCGCGGGAACTGGCGCCGATACTGGTACTGGCTCTAATGGCGGAGCTAGAGTTGGAACTGGAATTAAAGTTGGAGACGGAGTCGCAGTCTGAGCTTTAACAACTTTCATTGGAGTTCCGCTGAAAATCAATTTGATATTTTTATCAATATCCGGCATTTTAGCACCCAACTGAGCCATATCGTATATCGCGTCTATTAACTCTTGGTCAATCGTATTCACATTCCCTTCCAAAATATCGCTTGCATTTACTTTCTTTCCCGACCTAGCCTGATCCAAAATATACAAAATAACAATCTTGTCCTTGAATGCTTCGTTTATCCCATAAAATGTGACTTGTTGAAATTTATTAGCTTCGGCTTCTTTGCGCGCGACTTTCTCGTTAAACGCATCTAATCGCGTTTGAACTTCTGTTCCAGATTTCCCCATTTTTATGTCTGATTCTATCGCGGCAAGCTCTTCCCTTTCGCTTGCGGTCAAGTTTGGAGTTGTCGCGGCGACCGAACGACCGCTTGCCACTTGCTTCACAATATCGCCGACGCTTGCGGCAACGCCTAACCCCTTCCCTATTAAGTCCATAGCGGACGATGCGTTTGCAGAGCGATTTTGACTCTCCACTCTTTCAATTCTAGCGTCTGTTTGAGCATTTTCTAACTTCAATCTTTCCACTGCGGCTTTTAACTCTTCGACTTCTTGGCTTGACGTTCCAGTAGTTGTAGCAGGAGCTGCGGTTTCGTCGGCTGGAGCCTCTTCGCTTTGCGGTAACGCCGTTTTTTCTTCCAATGCTTTAACCTTTTCGCTGAGTTCGTCAATAGGAGAAATTTGTCCCTTAATACTTTGATCTTCGGTCTTTAACGCTTCTATTTCAGCCTTTAGTTTGTCGACTTCTTCTTGCAGTTTAGCAACTTCTGGATCAGAACCTGTAAACGCCGCAATTCCGTTGTTAATACATCCTAAACATACTCCGGCGTATAGAAAGTATCTTAAAAATTTCATAACAAATCCTCCCCAAAGGAAATTAATTATGGAACAAGCATTCCATATTAATTATTTTAACATGAGATTTTATTGAAAACAACAAAAAATTCTCGGAATTTAAAATATTATTACAATAATTTTCGAATACTATTTTGAAAACGATCCGTTTTATCTTATTTTCAAATATTTATGTAAATTTTTATTGGAAAAATCAGTCTCCGATAGCAACTTGATAAAATCGACATTATCCGGATATTCCAAAGCTACCGAAATCAGTTGAGAAAGCAAATGAGTCCCATCTTCGGACGAAGTCGCAAACTCTCGCGCTTTTTCAATCGCAGAATTTATATCGTCTGGGTTTGCGACTATAATTTCTAAAACCCGCAACATAGCGACTATCTCTCTTCCAATCAATGGAATAGATTGAGGCGTCTTCTCCAAAATAAGATCAACGATTGTCGGATTCTCATATATTGCGTCTAACAACTTTGAGCTAACCCTTAAAAACTTCGCTGTTTCAATATAGTTTGAAATATCTCTTTTTGTTTTTAGAGCGGCTTTTTCATCCGCCGTTGAAATGCTATTTTGCATCTCCGCCGCTTTCTTATCCAAAACGTCGCATAATGCTTTTATCTTTTCGTAACTTTTAAAATTTGTGTTTTTACTCTTCCCTAACAACATTTCGGCATATTCCTTAGCCTTAGCTCTATGAGCTTGCTTATCGGCCGGATTATTCCCTGCTTGGCTTTGTTCCATTTCAACAACATAGTTATTAGTTACGCTTGTTAGATCGGAACACAATGCATTTAAACTAAGAGACAAAATAGCAAAAATTATCTTTTTCATCTTACCTCGTTCTCAGAAATGGCAATTGCTATTCTAGAGTCGTCCGCCGTATTTCTTTTCATAGACTCTGTGGTAGTTTTAAAAATTTCCTCCGACTGTCTATTGGGAATACCGTTATAAAACGCCGATACGATTCTTGATAGTTTGTAAACATCTATAGTCTTAGACAAAAGATTCTTATAAATTATCGGCCTCATTATTCTAAGAATCGCTTCGTTTGTTGCGAAAACAATCGTTATGTTTCCGCTTTTTTCCGAAAAACGCCCATGACCGTAATCGCTTGGATTTGCTGATACAAATTGCAAAAATACGTTAATTTCCCGCAAAATCGGTGCCATTTCCAACGGCGACTTTTTTATAATTTCAATTATGCGTTCTTTCGTTAAACTCTTATAAAACGCGTGAATAGCAATTGTAAAACGTACGACGGTTTCATCGTTCTTGTTCTCGTTCTTATGACGTTCTAAATCTGGAAAATCTTTCCCGTCAAGATATTTTAAAACAAAGTCTTCCGACTGTAATTTTTCGTTAACATACAATTTTTTCAAATTAGACAAAATAGACAAAACCATATCGGACAACTTAGTTTCATCCTCAGGATTCATTCGTCTCTTAGAAACGTCTTTTGCCGCCGCGACATATTTCGATAAATCCGTTTCGAAATCTACGGTAGTTGCTTCAGCATTTGTCGACGCAAGCAAATTGCTAATCGTCAAAAATAATAAAGAAACTATACGAAGGAACTTGTTCATAAAAAACTTTAAAACCATATATATTAAAATTTTGCCACAAAAAATACGATTAGTCTAAAACTTAATAAAACAAGTTGCGCCCAATTTGGTTATATTTTTAATATATACCTTTTTAGGAAAAACCAATACTTTGCGAGGCATAGGGTATTATATTACAATAAACGCGACGTTAAAGTCCGGATGAAAGAGGAAGAAATGGCAAAAGAAGGGATGACGGATGATTTTATCACGAGGTTGTTAAGAGAATCCAGTATAGAATATACTATTCGCAGCGGAATAACCGCTGAGATTAAGGATGCGTTAAAATGCGCTAGTAAACGCGGAGCGGATAGTATCGGTTATCCTGATTTTACCGCCAAGGTCGAGGATTTTATATTTGTTGGCGAGGATAAGGCCGATTTAGCCCTTCATATAAAATATGAAAACGACGGCGAAACGTTAGCGATGGATTGGAAAACTATATCTAAATTTGCAGTAAACGGCGCCGTTCATTACGCAAAACATATTATAAAAAAGACGTCGTTTGATAAGGTTTTCGCCTTTGGTTGCTCCGGCGATGAAAAGCGTTATAAGATTACTCCGGTTTTTATCGATAAATCTGAGGAACCTATGGTTTTACCCGACGTTGGTAATTTTCAAAATTTCATGCAAGAAAATATAGGAAAGTATTATCGAGAACAAGTTTTAGGAGAGAAGCCTCAAGAACAAATTGAGTTAGAAGAAATTTTAAGTAAGGCAAAAGAACTCCATGAGGCTCTCCGTAATCTCGGACAGTTAGGAGAAACGGAAAAGCCTCTTGTAGTATCTGCAATTCTGCTTGCTCTTTCCGATAATAAAAATTTTAATATATCTTCATTAAACGGGGACAAAACTAAAACGGATGGTAAGAAAATATATGACGCCGTCGAAACATATCTTACAAAGGCGGATGTTAGTCCGGAGTCTAAAAAGGAAAAAGTCCTAGAACAATTTAATCTAATTAAAAACGATACGAAATTGAATGAAATAGATAACGACGGGGAAACTCCGCTTCGGCATTTTACGAAATATATAAATAGAAATGTTTCAGAACGCATTAAAAATTCGCCGGAAGACATTTTGGGAAGATTTTACGGCGAGTTTATGAAATACAGCGGCGGCGACGGTAAAGGACTCGGAGTTTTTTAACCCCTCGGCATATTACCGAATTGTTTTGCGACTTGGCGGATATAAAACCAAGCGATATTTTATTTGATCCTTGTTGTGCGGCACAGGCGGATTTTTAATTGCGGGAATGCGCCGTATGCTTGGCTTGGCCAAAGACGACGAACAACAAAAACAGGACATAAAAAAGAATCGTATCCACGGGATTGAAATTAGACCGGATATGTTTGCCATTGCGACGACAAATATGATTTTACGCGGAGATGGAAAAAGCAACCTTGAATTAGCGGACTTTTTAAAATATCCCTTAGAAAAATTAAAGGAGAAAAAGTTCACCGTCGGTTTTATAAATCCGCCTTATAGCCAAGCGAAAACAAAAAATACTTCGCACTTGTCGGAAATCAATTTTATAGAACGTTTGCTAGATTCAATGAGCGAAAAAGGACGGGTCGTCGCAATTGTTCCTCAGTCGACAATGGTTGGAAAAACTAAAAAAGATAAAGAAGTAAAAGAATCTATATTGAAACGCCATACTTTAAAAGGCGTAATAACTTTGAACAAAAATACTTTTTATCACGTCGGAACAAATCCTTGTATCGTCGTATTTGAAGCAGGCGTTCCGCACGATGAAGAAAAGTTGACGAAGTTTATAAACTTTGAAGACGACGGTTTTGTGGTAAAGAAACACATTGGGCTTGTTCAAACGGAACGCGCCGACGAACAACGAAAAAAATTGATAAACGTTTGGCGTAATGACCACGATGCAGATAGCGAATTTATGGTTAAAGCAAAAATAAAACCAGACGACGAGTGGCTGCATTCTTTTTATTACTTTAACGACGAACCTCCGACTGAAGCTGATTTTGAGAAAACAATGGCGGATTATTTAACATTTGAATTTAATATGATTATGCGCGGTCGCGGTTATCTCTTTGGTATAGAGGATAAAGATGAGTAATCCCCAGGATGCAAGATCATGGAAGTTGTTCAAAGTGGGGGATGTGTTTTCTTTGATTAAAAAATCAAGAGTGTATCATAAAACAAATTTACGACCAACAAAAAGTGGGGTTCCCTATATTTCTAGAACAAATTTTAATAATGGATTGGAGGATTTTTGTGAAAATGAGAATTTTAAGAAAAATCCAGCAAATACTATTGTTTTTGGTGCAGAAAATGCTACTTTTTTCTTTCAATCATTTGAATATATAACAGGAAATAGTATGTGTTTTATACAAGATAAAAGAATAAAGTGCTATACGGGGCTTTTTATTTCTACCTCGCTCAACCAAAGTATTAGAAATTGTGGTTTTGGATATGGCAAAGGCTTAACAGGAATGCGTATAAAAAGTAGGTATATTTCCCTACCTATCGACGATGCAGGACAACCCGATTGGGAGTTTATGGAAAACCATATGCGGAGAATAGAACGGAAGCTGCTCGCGCGATACAAAAAATATCTAAAACTTCTTGAACATATTGAAAACTCAGAGAGAGGGAGAGGGATTAAAACCCGTTTGGAAAGAATTTAAGATAGAGGAGATTTTTACAATTAGTACAGGAAAAAGACTTACTCAAGCAGACATGAAAAAAGGCAAAAAACCATTTATCGGAGCGTCGGATTCTAATAATGGAATAACCGCTTTTGTTTCAAATTCAAACGCCAGTCAAGATAAAAATGTTTTGGGAGTAAATTACAATGGAAGCATTGTTGAAAGTTTCTATCATCCTTATCAATGTATTTTTTCCGACGACGTTAAAAGATTTAAGATTAAAAACAGAGCGGGCGACAAATATCTTTATCTGTTCTTAAAACAGGAAATTCTTAAGCAAAAAGAAAAATATCAGTATGGATATAAATTCAATGAAACTAGAATGAGAAACCAAACAATCGTTTTATCCTCTACGGAGTTCGAGCAGCCGAATTACGATTACATGAGAAATTACATGCGTAAGATAGAAACGAAATTACTCGCTCGCTATGTAAAATATGTGGAAATCATACTATAATAAGCGTAATCGCTTTGATAGTTTTTCCAAAGTTAATGTTTAAAAAACTCCATTTAAGTAATTTTAGAAATTATATAGACGCGAGGTTAAGTTTAGACGATAAAAGAAACATCGTCGTTTTATATGGAGAAAACGGAGAAGGGAAAACCAATGTTCTTGAAGCGATTTCCACATTTTCGGAAACTAGCGGTTTAAGGAAAGCATCGCGCGAGGATATGATTAACAAAGATTCCGTCAACGACTTCTGGAACGTTGCGATCGAAACGGAAGACGCCGAGTTTTCCTCGGGGTATTTAATGGGGAAAGAATCTGGGAAAAGAGTCTATAAAGTCGGCGATAAAAGAGTTCGTAATTTGTCGGAATTTCGAGACAACAATTACCTTTTATGGATGACTTACGAGACAGACAGATTATTTGCTTCCGCTCCTTCCGATCGGCGAGAATTTATTGATATGCTTTGTTGCGTTAAAGATAAAAGCCATAACGTACTGGTGAGGAGCTATGAAAGGCTAACGAAAGAGAGATTGAAGATTCTAAAACTGAATCTTGGCAAACCGATTTTGGCGGATACGGCCAAGTGGCTTGACATAATCGAGGCTAAAATAGCGGATTTGGGCTTGAAAATTGCCGACAATAGAATAATTGTAAGTCGCGAGCTTGAAAAGTTTCAATTAAGAAACGGCGAATTTCCAGAATTTAAGAATCAAATGACAGGTTCTTTAGAAAAAAGTATAATAGAAAAAGAAGTTGATTTTAGACTAGAAAGTTACAAATCTGAACTTAAGGATAGACGACAGAAAGACGGTTTTGCCGGCTCGACCACGTTCGGCCCTAATAGAAGCGACTGGAAAGTAATTCACGTAGAAAAACAAATTGCGGCGGAGTTATGTTCGGCAGGCGAACAGAAGATGCTTTTAAGCGGAGCTTTTTTGGCGTTTGTAGTTCGGAACTTAAAGTATGACGAGAGGAATTTAATATTGCTTTTAGACGATGTAAGCGCTCATTTGGATTCAAGACACAGGGCTTTGATTTTTAAATATGTAAGATCGCTTGTCGCGCAAAATCTAAACAAAATTAGCGTGTGGCTTTCTGGAACGGATAAAACTTTTTTCGACGAACTTAAAGAAGACGCTTTCTTTTTTAACGTTCATGACAATTTAATTGAAAGAGGATAGTACTTATGAACTCTAATTATACAGCCGATTCTATAAAGGTATTGAAGGGACTCGACGCCGTTAGAAAACGCCCGGGAATGTATATAGGCGATACCGACGACGGAACGGGGCTTCATCATTTAGTTTACGAGGTCGTCGATAACTCGATAGACGAAGCGTTAGCCGGCTACTGTAATCATATTACTATCAAAATTGAAGAAGACGGGTACGTCTCGGTTATGGATAATGGAAGAGGAATACCTGTAGATATTCACAAAGAAATGGGAGTTTCCGCAGCTGAAGTTATTATGACGCAGCTTCACGCAGGAGGTAAATTCGACCAAAATTCATATAAGGTTTCAGGAGGACTTCATGGAGTTGGGGTCTCGGTTGTAAATGCTTTATCCGAAGTTTTGGAGCTTACAATTTGGAAGGATAATAAGAAATACTTCATGGTATTTAAACATGGAGTTCCCGAAGCTCCTTTAAAAGTTATCGCTGAAAAAGACGATGTTGAGTCCGGCACTATGGCGCGGTTTAAACCAGACCCCGCTATCTTCAAAATCACGACGTTCGATAGAGCTACTATTGAAAAAAGAATCAGAGAATTAGCATTTTTAAATTCCGGCGTTAAAATTCAAATAATTGATGAAAGAGCAGAGTCTCCATATTCAAACGAACTTTATTACAAAGGAGGTCTTGAGGCTTTCGTGAAGTATATAGATTCTGGGAAAAACTCGTTGCATCCTAAGATAATAATTGCGGATAATTCAAGCTCGAATCCAGATACCGTTATTCAAATGGCAATGGAGTGGACCGATAGCTATCACGAAAATATTTTATGTTTTACGAACAATATTCCGCAACCGGATGGGGGGACTCATTTAGCCGGTTTTAAAGCCGCCTTGACGCGAGCCGTTACAAACTATGCGACAAACAATCAAATAAAATCTTCTGGGAAAAAAGACCTAAAAAGCGCTATTACGGGCGACGATATTCGAGAGGGATTGACTTGCGTTTTATCCGTTAAGGTGCCGGATCCCAAATTTTCTTCGCAAACAAAAGACAAATTGGTTTCTTCAGAAGTACGGCCGATAGTTGAAAATGTAATCTTCAATGCAGTTAGCTCATGGTTTGAAGAGAATCCAGCTATGGGCAGAGCCGTGTTAGACAAAATATTTGAGGCGGTAGCGGCAAGAGAAGCGGCCAGAAAGGCAAGGGAATTAACTAGAAGAAAGGGATCTCTCGACATCGCTTCTCTTCCTGGGAAATTAGCCGATTGTTCTGAAAAAAATCCGGCGTTAAGCGAAATGTTTATAGTTGAAGGAGAATCTGCAGGCGGTTCTGCCAAAATGGGAAGAGACAGAAAGACTCAAGCTATTTTAAGCCTTCGCGGGAAGATATTAAACGTTGAAAAAGTAAGGTTCGATAAAATGCTCTCATCCGAGCAAATAGGGACGTTAATCACCGCGATTGGAACAGGAATCGGGAAGGAAGATTTCGACGTTGAAAAAACAAGGTATCACAAAATTATTATTATGACGGATGCGGACGTCGACGGCAGCCACATAAGGACTCTTCTTTTGACGTTTTTCTACCGTCATATGAAACCTATTATCGATAAGGGGTATCTTTATATCGCTCAGCCCCCGTTATATAAAGTCAAACGCGGAAACTCTGTCGTTTATATTAAAGACGAGAGTTCGTTCGAGGAATACCTCCTAGACGAAACCGTGAAATACGCGAAGTTAGAGTTTGCAAACGGAGAGGTTGTCAGCGGCCAGGATTTGAAACGTATAGTAGAAGTCGCGATAAACGTTAGCCACTCTATTGAATCGTTAACGCCTTATATAAACAATGCTAGTCTTATTGAGAAATTGTTGCTCAGCGGCTGCCTTTCAGGAAATACGGCCGATAGCGTCGACATTTTGCGAGGATACTTAGATAAAATGAAGAATGAAGAATATAGCTATGAAGCCGCCGTAAACAACGACGTTTTAGAGATCATAATTAATTCGTTCGGTTCGCGAGAAACTATAACGGTTGATCAAATATTCCTCGAACTGCCGACCGTTCGTTCGATTAATAAAGTTCGCGAGAAATTGTACTCTATGTTTAACGAAGAAGCCAAATTAGAACTTGGCGGCGGTAAAGAAACGGTATATATCGACGGTCCTTTAGCATTATCTTCTAAGGTGCTCGAGTACGGAAGAAAAGGACTTACGATAAATAGGTACAAAGGGCTTGGAGAGATGAATGCGGATCAGTTATGGGAAACAACCTTAGACCCGGCTGCGAGAACTCTTTTGCAAGTGAAGATGACGCAAGCCGAAGAGGCCGATAAGATTTTCTCAATTTTAATGGGAGACGTCGTCGAACCTAGACGAAACTTTATTCAGACTAACGCCCAGAAAGTTAAAAACCTAGACGTATAAAAACAAGACCTGTGTTGCAAGGCCTTGTTCTTATTGTTTTAAGAAACGCTTCGGAATTTTAACTAATTCCGATTAGCGACGGTTTCCATCTCTTTAATAGCATCTCTTATATATTAAGCTCGTTTTATTCTGCGGGTTCTTCTGGCGGCAAATCGGTTAGATACGAAAGTCCGCGAGGTTCAATATATTCGCGACTCTTCAACGTTTCATAATCTGGAGACACAATTTGTAAACCTTCTGTTTCAGCAATGGATTGCAACATTATTATCGAACGTTCCGATATAGAAATCCTTTTGGGATTGAAGATTGCATATTGGAGCGTATGTTTCTCCTTAACCTCCTGCAACAACAATTTGAAAGCAGCGACTTGAGCTGGTTGAATTTCCGCTGGGGCAGAACTACCAGAATTAAACATCACGTGAATACCTCGGCTATTAGTGGTTACTACTTGCCTTTCTTCTATTTTAGTAACATTAGCCCATGCTCTATAATCATGAGGAACAATTTGTACTGTGGAACCATCGGATGTTATGAAGTCATGTACGCTTACTCGACTCGTATTCTGTGGATCACCGTCAATGAATATTAATATATTATGTAAGTCTGTCTCCTGGGGCGAACGCTCTAAGCTAATACTAGAAAACATAACGACTAACGTATCTATTGAAGCTCCATCCAATCTACGGCCAAAGTGGTTTTTTCTAGGAAAATCAGTAAAACGGGGGACTATTAAATATGGAGCTTTCTCTATTAATTGTATATCGCATTTTTCTTGAATCACGCCTATAAACCCGCTCTTATCAGGCGATGGAGTTGCCGCGTAACTTACCGCGATTAAAGAAACCATAACGGTAAACTGCTTTAAAACTCTTTTAAACAACATGAAACTTACCTTCTCTAAAGATTTGATTGCTAATCAACAATAGGCCAAGATTTTAAATACGTCAACATCTAATCTTTTTTTCATGAAGATTTATTCAAATTCAAACTCTGCCTTTCTGAAACAAGTAACCACATACTCAGATGCGTAGTAATAGAAATATAATCTTTATGAAAGAATTGTTTTGAACATAGTTGCAAACTTGTTTAAACTCCGTCGCTGTGACTTACTTGCCATAAATTTATGGGGATTCCAAATAAACTTTCCAGACGATAGCATAAATTAGCGCATTAAAAGCGCGGCTACAAAACTTATCGGCAAGATAATAAGGCACGACAAGGCCATATATCCGATAAAAGACGGCATTTTTATGCCTTTTCCCTCCGCTATTGATCGTATCATCAAATTCGGCGCATTTCCAATATACGTCATCGCTCCCATAACGACGGTGCTTACGGAAATCGCCGTTAAAATATTTGGATACGCATGCATCAGAGACTGGGCGTTGCCTCCCGCAATATTGAAGAAAAGCAAATACGACGGAGTGTTGTCAAGAAATGAAGACGTAATAGCTCCAAACCAAAAATATAACGGGACGCTGCTGGAACCTCTGCTTACGCTTTCAACATAAGCGCGTATCGTTTCCGTATTTTCATTCAATATAAACAACACAGGAGTTATAACTATGAATATGGCAAGAAATATTTTGGCCACCTCTGCGCACGGCGTAAGATTAATGGAATTTTTCCCCCGAGAACATATGGAAGTTCCCGCAAAAATTAATAACGTTAAATTCCTTATAAATACCGACGATACAGATAGACCGCAAATATTTATTTCACATTCAAAATCAACAAACAAAACAAATACAGTTAACGCTAAAAGTATTATGTCTAGCCATCCGTTGATTTTTATTGAAAATTTCTGTTTTTCTAAAAATGCTAACGACTCTTCTTTTTTTAACATAACCTTATCTATAACGTATAATATGCACAAGCAAGAAACCGTATAACCCAACCAATAAGGGAATAGGTTGATTAACGGCCACGAAAAATCGACTCCGTGGAGATACCCGAAGAAAATTGGAGGATCGCCTAAGGGCGTAAGCATACCTCCGATGTTGGCGACAAGAAATATAAAAAACACGATAAGATGGGTCTTATGCACTCTGTTTTTATTCATTTCTAAAAATGGAGGCAAAAGCAAAACAGAAGCTCCTGTCGTACCGATAAATGAAGCAAGAAAACCGCCGCAAACTAAAAAGACAATATTAGCTATTGAACATGCCGAAGAAGTCATTTGAATCCGAATTCCGCTGCTTAACACATATACGGTAAACACCATTATAATAAACGGCAAGTAATCGTCTAATAAAGAATGCTTTATTATCTGATTTGCGCTGGGTATTATTTTATAAGTCGAAATAATGGATACGACTGATATAATCAATAACCAAATCGTTTCATATTTTCTCCAAAACTTAGGCGTTATCAGCGGCATAAACGCTATGGATAATAAAACGACGACAAGCGGAAGCGATAAGATAATAATTTCAAATATACTCAATTGTCCTTAATAATCTTCTAATACAAATTTTTTCACACCGTATAATTATACCACCAGGACAGCTTTAGAAACAAAGTACTGTTTTAACGGCATTGTTTTACAGGGTGTTTCTTACAACAAAAAACTAAGGTTACCTTAAGGCTCTTTATAATTAAATTAGATTTGCTTTTCCTATATAATTTTTTCAAAATCATTCTTCAATGTACAGTAGACGAATTAAAATTCATCGTTAAAATTTCTGACGGCTTATAAGTTATTTAAAGTAATTCTAATTTAAGATTACTGTTGCATATCAGGGAATAAGCCCCTTTTCCTTTTAAAAGCAAGGAATTTATTTGGCAAATCTTAACGTTTTATTAACCTTTTTATGATATGCATAAAGCTATGCTTGCATAGATTGGCGTGTTATAGGAAGCAAGCCCCGAGGAGGGCGGGGGTTTGGGATGGTTATTGTAATATACAATTAGTTAATTTTTCGTTAATTTTTGAAATTTATTTTTCGCTAAAATTTCACTCGATTTTCTAGAAGAATCTTCTTCGTTAACAAGAATATATTTTTCATGGAATCATATCCTAATATTCCTATAATCAATGGTCATATACGAGAAATCCAGCTGAAATGAGCAAAAAATTATTACTAATTAGAATTGATTAGCCGCAAATGAGGTTTTAGGGTATTATGGTATGATCTCCAAAAACATTAGTGTCCTGGGATGG
Source organism: Holosporales bacterium (assembly GCA_031262205.1). Classification (GTDB taxonomy): domain Bacteria; phylum Pseudomonadota; class Alphaproteobacteria; order RUG11792; family RUG11792; genus JAISID01. Next base: position 26,299 of record JAISID010000002.1, read on the forward strand.
TATAGTCCGAAATTTCTTAATATCCATAATATTTCTCTTTTGGACGTACTCGATTATACCGATTTATTGAAAGCGCAGCTTGTCAAGGGACGCTTCGTTTTACTCGGCTCTATAGTCCTTGACAAGACGCTTTATAAATCGGTCGAGATATCCTCGTTCCAAAAGATAAATATTATTAGGAGAGCGGTTTGATCT
>JAISID010000003.1 GCA_031262205.1 Holosporales bacterium
ATAAAATATCTTCCATCGTCATTTCTTCATCGGGATTTTTGTCTCGGAAATCAACCATGGCGCTTTTTCTCCTTTCTAAAACTTCTTGCTGGTTTTCTTAAAATCGGCTTTGTAGTCAAAACTTGAATCCGCGATTTTCAAGCGTTGAGGATTCATTTCTCCAATCAACGTTTTTAACTTACCCTGAGCTGTGAAATATTCTTTTTTAGCCTGGGTTACAAGAGACTTTGCCTCGCACAATTCTCCTTGCGCTTTTAAGACGTCGTCCATAATTTTAGCGCCAACTTTATACTCTTTTTGCGTGTCTTGAAGCGCTCGTTCTCTCATGGCGACGGCTTCTTGAGCGGAATCGATATTTTGTTTTGCGGCTCTTAAGGCGGCGTATTCGGAATGTATTTGCGTTTTTATATTCTCCGTTTCTTTTTCTTTTTCAACGGCCGCTCTCTCCGCTAAATCTATATATTGTCTCTTTTTAGCTCTCTCCTGCCCTCCGTCGTAAATTGGGAGAGTTAAGCCGATTGTGAAAGAGTGTTCTTTTGAATTAAATTTTTTGTCGCCTACGCGATTCCCTTTTTTGGTGGACGAATCATACGCTTGATTGAATGAATACGACGCGTCGACGGAAGGCGTAAACTCGGTGTTTACTTTTTTAATAGCCGCTTTTGCCGCTGATAAAGTTTCGGCGTATCTTATTATTTTAGGATTACGCTTAAGCGCTATATCAATCGCTTGGTTTTCCGAAATACTTTCATTAAACAACATTACGAACCCCGTTGGAGTAAACGGCATTTTATAGCCTGTTAGTTCTTCGAATTCCGAACAATAAGCTATATATTCAGATTTGGCTTTCGTTAACTTTGCTTCAGTCTCCGCAGCCGCAGCCTTTGCCTGCAAAACGTCAAGCTCTTTTGCGGCTCCTGCTTCGAACATCTTTTCCGCGACGTCTATGCTTTCTTTTCTAGAATTGTAAAGAACTTTTAGATTCTCAATTTCTTCCGCTTTCGCTACAATCGCGTAGTAGTAAGTCGCTGTTTTATCCAGGACTTCTTGCTTCTTTTCTTCGTATTGATATTGTTTTGCTCCTATTCTAAGATCGGCTTCTTTTAAGCCGGCGGCGTCGGCTCCTCCTCTAAAGAGGTTTTGTTTGACTTCAACTCCATATGTTTTCAGTCTACTGTTTGATCTGCTAGGTTTTGCCTTAAAGTTTTTTAACGAACTCCATGCTTTTGAACCGCTCGCCTGATATTTAGTGTTAGCGGAAACATCCGGTCTAAAACGAGACATAGCTATAACATGCTCTTCATGGTCCGCCATAAGGTCCTTTTCCATAGCTAAAGTTTCTTTGTTATTTTTTAACGCGCTTTCCATAGCCGCAAATAAAAGATTTTTTTGCGATTGAGCGGATTGCGGTTGTTTAGAATCGCGCGCAGAATCTGAAGAGACTTCTTTATGATTGATATCTTGCTTTTTAACTTGAGAAGCATCGGCTGCAAGAGTCAATCCCAAACACCCTAATAGCAAAAGACTTTTAGCGTACATATGAAAATGATAAATATGTTTTTATATTCTTTAAAGTATCATTAATTTAAGACATTTTGTACAAATTTATTGGAATGTAAATTAGGGAAATACTAGCGACGGACATAGATTTGCAAGACGTTTTTATCTCGGAACTATTGAAAGACAAAGAGTATAATGAGCGTGGGATATTTTAGAAATTAAAATAATCGTTAGGTATCGTTAGGCAATGAATAAACTTCCTCAAATAGATAATGCGAGTCATAAAAATATATTAATAATCGGCTATGGAATCTCCGGCAAATCCGCTTACGGTTTCCTTAAAAAAAAGGGACATAACGTTTATGTATTCGACGATGCGAATTTAGGAGAAATTCCAGATAAAATTACAGTCGTAGATTGGGAGAAAATAGACTTTGTCGTAAAAAGCCCGTCGGTTCCTATCTTAGAACACAACAGACATAAGATAATAAAACAAGCGTTTGAAAACAATAAACCGGTCGTTTCTACTTTTGATATTTTCAGATTATACAACCCAAAAGCCAAGATAATAGCTGTAACTGGAACAAATGGGAAATCCACTACGACGGCTTTAACATATCATATTTTAAAAGAGGCTGGATTTTCCGTCTGTCTGGGCGGAAATATCGGTTTCCCTTATTTTGATTTGGAGCAAACGGAATGGTATGTGTTTGAAATGTCGTCGTACGAATTGGCGAGTTCCCAATATCTTGATTTCGAGGTTGCTTGCGTTTTAAATATCGAGCCGGACCATATGGAATTTCACGGCTCTTTTGAAAATTATGCAAAGGCGAAACACGAAGCGTTGGAACATGCCAAACTTCGCATTATCTCGTATGAAGATAAATTGACGATGAACAAATACAGAAACGCCGACAACACCCTTACCGTTTCAATGGAATACAACGACGATGCGGACGTTTACGTATACGAGAGAACGCTTAGAGATAAAAATTCAAAAGAACTAATCCTGGATTTAGCTGGAATTTTAAACTTAAGAGGGAAGCATAATTACCAGAACATAGGGTTCGCTTATTCTATCTGTAATAAACTAGGCGCGCCGACTAAAGAAATTTTGAAGAGTATTCAAAGTTTTAAGCCTCTTCCTCATAGAATGAATATAGTACGCAAGATCAAAAACACGATATTCGTTAACGACAGCAAGGCGACGAATCCATCGTCCGCCGCGACTGCTTTGGCGACGTTCGTCGGATATAAAATCTACTGGCTTGTCGGGGGAAGGAGTAAAAAAATCGATCCTATGCCTTATGTTAAAAATTACATGGCGGAAGTGCGAAAAATTTACCTTTTTGGAGAGGCGACGGATGAATACGAAAAAGCGTTTAACGGAGTGAAAAACACAGTCAGATGCGGAACTATGACCAGCGCTTTAAACTCGGCTTTCAAAGACGCCTCTAAAGAACCTGGGCCTTCGGCGATTTTGCTTTCCCCTATGTGCGCTAGTTTCGACCAGTTCAAAGACTATGAACATCGCGGCGAAGAATTTGTTAAAATGGCCAATGCTATTAATCAACAATAGATAAAATCTGCGGCGACGGTTTATAAATATGCGTAAAATTTGTTTATGGAATCATTCCCCGATGCATAGCAGATAAGTAATAATCTATCTGAAGGTATATCTCTAGAGTTTATAAGTATGTTTAAAGAAATCCGTTTTATAAAATCTTACTTATAAGAGCACTTATTTATAATGAAGCGACGATCTTTACGATAACGGTAAAAAAGGGAAGGGGAGAAACGTACGCTTTTGATGAGAGACATACAGAGGCAGGCCTTTACAAAAGCGAGCTAATTTTCAGCCTTCGTCTTTCTATCGTCGTTTGCAGAGATATCAAAAAATGGAGCCTTCAGATCGCCGCTAGACTAGGCTTGGGTAAAAAAAGGGAATCATTCCCAGATATCCTGCAAGCAAGATTTGTACGCAAAAAAAGAGGGCGCTTGACTAGAGCTTTTAATATTTGAGGTGCAGCTTGAAAAGGACTTTAGTCAAATCCTCTTCTTTATTATTATACCGAAACTCGCATTCTTTCAAAATAAAGCTCTCGTCGCTCAGTCCATAGAACTGCGAGACGCCGCTGAGCAAAGCTCCAAAAGGCTTCTATGCCGTTGATGCGGCTCTTTCCCCGCTCAAATTCGTTTGCTATTTGGAATACTCCGTAGCGGTCGTAGCCGTTAAAATCAATTCGTCATAGGCTCCCCAGCCGTCGGTATGCAGGGTTGAACTCTCAATAATAGGCATAAGCTCCTCTTTTGAGCGGCGACAATATTTGCAAAGAGTTTTTCCGGCAGCTCCACGGTCTCTTTTCCCGCGAACGCATAGCTCTCCAAAATATCTTTCGTCAAGCTCGAATACGCCGAGGTCTTCGGCATGGCGAGATAAGTTCGCGAAAAGTATTGTAATAAAGGTTGATCGCGTCGAGATCAAACCAGAAAATCCGACCTACTGAAGACTCTGTAATGTCTTCTCTAAGATATATAATAATCTCCTTGATCTTATAGCTCCTTAGTCTCCTGAATTTTTTCATTTTCCTTTACCAACTTATTTTTCCTACTCATGAGCCAAAAAGAGTTGTCGCTAAACCGATTAACTATGTATGAAATGTACGGGACGTCGTGGTATGATTCCCAAAAAATATTTGGAATTTGCCTCCTTGCGATATATGCAAGTTAGCGGCAACTTTTGTGTTTTTTAGCAGGACTGTCGAGAATCAAAAAAGGGGATCGTCTCCTCATATGCAGTAACGGTTTTATAAGTACAATCTTCTAAATAGATTACTTTAAGCATACTTATAAACTCCTTGAAACTCTATCGATATACTCCTTTATATGAATCTATTTGTTCTACTGCGCATTAAGGGATGATTCCGTTAAAAAACACCTATTAAATAATAAAAGGCGACTCAATAAAATTGAATCGCCTAATTGTCGGCAGTTTGGCAAACTACTAGGGAAACTATTCCTCCTGATAGTTCCCTAATTTTTAATTAACCGTTCTCCGCTTTCCTACGGCAAGGATTATGTTTTACCATTCCTCCTCGCTACTCTCAGTATCGCCGTCGGCGTCTTCATCTTCATCGTCGCTACTCCGCACAGCCTTTCCAATATCTGCTACTCTCATCAGAATCTCTCCTATTGATAAAGTTCTGGGATCGTTTTGTTCAAGCATAGGTAACTGTTTTCTAAGTCGTTCTGCCTCTCGTTTCAATCCTCTTACTTGTTCCTCTAACCCTTGTCTTTGTGGTGGTGTTAACCCCATTCCTGACACATAAGTTTGAAATTTAGATGGTCTATGCGGAATATTTCTAGCAATATCTTTCATCCTTTCTGCTAAAGGTTTATCGCCTTCTTCACTTGTCTTACGAAGAATACCTTTTGATTTTTTACTGCTGTCAAGTATTCCTTGTATTGCTTTTATTCGCCTCTCTATTCTTTGTAGTTCTCTTTGTGTTTTTTCATTTGCAATAGCTTCTGCTCTAGCTCTTGTTTCTTTTGTTTTTATTTCTTCAGGTGGAACCTTTCTGAGAGCAAAACCTCCTTGTTTAATTAAATCAAGATGAGTAGGTTCAACTTTCTTACTTGCAACAGGAGTAGTTTTTTTAAGGTTAACAGCAACTAAACTTCCCGGAGTTATTCCTATAGATTCTGCACTAGGTCTATTATCTTGATCGCCTGGCTGTTTGACAGCGCCTGGTTTTATAGCAGGTTGATCTGAAGGTGGAGGCGCGCCATCCATAGGAGGAGGGGGAGGAGCAACAGGCGCTTCTTCGCCAGATGCTTGTCCAGTTATTTCACCAGGAATACCTGCCTCTGCTGGTTGAACGGGAACAGGTGCTGCAGGCGCGGAGACCATGCTGCCTCTGGCATCTTCCAATTGCCTCTCCAACTCGGCTATTCTCGCATCTCTTTCTGCAAGTTGTTGTTGGAGTCTCTGGTTTTCGTCTCTAAGTCTATCTACTTCCTCTAGAGCCAAAGGAGCCTCTATACCTGCCGCCGCTACTTCCGACAAACCTACCTCTAATCTATCTATAGCTGTAGTAAACGCCATTATAACCTCATCTTCTTGTTGAAGATTCTGTGGAAGAGCAACATATGCGGCTCTTACATCCCCCGGAACGCGAGCTATTCCAACATATTCTACGAAACTCTCAATTTTAGCTTTTTCAATGTTTCTTACGCTTTGTTCTTCTCTTGCAACCGTAGCGTCTACTTCGCTTAATAATCTCTGTACTTCTTCGGGATCAATGATAGACCTCTCTTTTAAGTAAACCGCCGCTTCTCCTAAAGAGCGATGTTCTTGCCTCAATATTGCCAATGCGAGGGTCTGTCCCTCCCTCGTAGACGGATCGACTAACACCGTCCAATGCCCTCCTACTTCGTTACCGTCTATCACTACTTCTTTAACCGGAAAGTCTTCTTCCAACGGTTGCCCCTCACCTCCTACCGGTCGTATTTCTCTAACTGCTAGAGATCTATCTCCTAATATTACGGGTATGCCTCTTATCTCCGTTCTAGCGTTATAAGCTCTTATACGAACCCCCAGTTCATTAGCTAAAAATTGCAGGAATTGAAAACCGACTCTAGGATCGTATACCCAGAAGTTATTAGGATCTATTCCTAATTCCCTAATGCATTCCTCTATT
>JAISID010000047.1 GCA_031262205.1 Holosporales bacterium
CTTTGTTTCAAATCAGAAACGGATGCGGAAAAATACCGAAGGAATCAATATTGTCGATTGCTGAATTGTCGATTGCTGATTTATAAAAATCTATAACTCTACGTCTTTTTAGAATTTTAATAACCTATAATTGGCACGGGAATTTACATATTTAGAAGCAATCGCTTACAGACCTAGTGTTTCAGCGGGTAATTTTTTATCCTTGCATACTCGTTACGCCTATTTTTCGTTGGTTTTTCACCTAATAGATTTATATAATTATATGATGTTCCCTATAAATTTCTTTTTATGTTTCGTAAGTCTTTAATCGCTGGGTTTGCTCTCTTCTCCATCCTATTTGGTTCCGGCAACCTCGTATTTCCTCTTCTTGTCGGCAAGAGATTCCCAGGCGATTGGGGCGTTGCTAGCTTCGGATGGTCTGTCGCCGCCGTTCTTCTTCCGATACTAGGATATTACGGCGCGGTGCTATTTAACGCGGACGCCAAGAAATACTTGGCTCCGCTGGGAAAATACGTAACCGCCGCGTTGATTTTCATCATAATGATGTTGATTGGGCCGTTTGGAGCGATAGCGAGAAATATTAATGTTTCTCTCGGTTGTATGGTTGTCGTAGCGCCGAATATTTCAAACGTTGCTTTCAACTTCGTTTATTGTGTAATAATGGTTTTCCTAGCGTGGAATCCAAATAGACTCGTTCAAATTCTCGGAAGCGTTTTCGCTCCTTTAAAACTTATGGGTGTCGCTATAGTTATTTTGGGCGGAAGCTGCTTTTGCGCTCTTAAAGGGAATACTAATTTTTCGAATGAATCTACCGTTAACGTTTTTATAGAAGGATTTAAAACGGGATATCAAACTATGGATTTGCTGGCTGCGATTGCGACGGCTTCCAGCATATATTTGTATATCAAAAATTCTTTGCCTAAAAATAAACAAGAAGACAAGAAAGAGCTTTTAAAATCTTACGGGTATGCCTGCGTCGTTGGAAGCATTATTTTAGTCGCCGTATATACGGGGCTGATATTTGCCAGTTCTAGATGCTCTTTGCTTCTTGCGGGAGCGCCAGACGAAGAAATATTCGCTAAAATCGCAGACGTTGCAATAGGTAGTTACGCGTCTTGGTTCGTCGCGGTTGTGACGACGGTATGCTGTCTTGCGACAAACATAGCTCTTTCTTCTATTTTTATCGACTATGTTTACGAAGAATTTTGCAAGGAAAAGTTTAGTAGACATGTAATATTAGTAGTCGTTGGAGCTATAGCGTTTGTTATGTCGCTACTTGGATTCGCTAGACTATGTTCTTTCCTTGGAGCAATTTTAGAAAAAGTTTATCCGTTGTTGATAATTTTTGTCGTCGGCAGGATAGTTCATTATTACGTTAAACGCTAGCGACGATTACGCTGAATTTTCTTGGGGATCATCCTTCAACGCGTAGCGACTTATACTTATAAAATCCCTATTTTTATCTATAGGGCGTCTAGCTCTTAACGACGGCGTATTTCGCGGTTGTTTATTTATTTTTCGGAATCGTCTCTTAAGCGTTGGGAGCGATTCCCGTTCCTAAAATAATTGAGTTTGTGATAAAATAAATTAATGTTATTCGGCGTAACGCTAGGAAATTAAAAACTTTAGAATGTATTCGAAACTTTCAGTAATCGTTCCTATTTACAATGCTGAAAAGTATTTAAAAGACTGTTTAGACAGTTTAATCAACCAAAGTTTTCGTAACATGGAAATCATCTTAGTCGACGACGGTTCGACCGACAATTCTTACGATATTTGCAAAGAATATTCTGAGCTTGACGATAGAATAACGATTATTAGACAGAAAAATCAAAAGCAAGGGGCGGCTAGAAATCGAGGAATGGAAGCTGCGACGGGAAAGTACGTCGGGTTTGTGGATTCCGACGATTACGTGGATTTAAATTATTTTGAAACGCTTATAAAAGCCGCCCGGAAACATAATGCGGACATGACCGTTTCATCCGTCGTTAAGATCAAGAATAACAAACGTAAAACTAAATGGAGGTTTAAAACGGAAGAAACGTTTTGTTCGGATTTTGATAAATTTATCGTTTGTAGCCAAAATAAAAATCTTAGTCCTTGGAATAAAATTTATAAGAAAGAGTTTTTGGAAAAGTATAAAATCAAGTTTCCAGAAGGAGTATTTTTTGAAGACGGGTTGTTTACTGTTAAAGCCGTTCACTATGCAAATAGGTTCGTCTCCGTTCCTAACGTTGTTTATTTTTATAGGAAAAATCCAAATTCCACGATTAATTCAAAACAGACGGAGAAACACAAAACCGACGCTGTTAACGCGAAGAAGGAGATTCTAAAATTTATAAGGGAACATAACGTAAATATTCCGCCTCATTCTATTCACTTTACAAAAAGTATGATAAAAGCATTGGGAATCCCAATCTATTCTGTCAAAGAAAATATAAAATACGAGATTCTTTATATCTTCGGTATCATTCCTGTTTTTTGGAAGAAAATTAACGATTTTAAAAATTAACGTTTTACTAATTGAAATAACTCGCTTTGCGATTTATATACGATAAGCGCTATAGATTGGGATTCCCAACGCTTTTATCATATCATTTTCCCAGTCGAGTTCTGAACCTGTATATATTTTATATGTTGCTTATAAAACGTCGGGTTAATTCCCATTGCAAAGATGTTGGGAATTATACTCGTAACGCGTGGCCAGGATATTTAAAATACTCTTAACATAGTTGCCCATCATTCAAATTCCGCTGCGGTAATTTGTTTGTAAGAACCCTAGCTTATCTAGCAGGTTAAAGGATAAAGGATGATTCTCACGCGAAACGTTGAACTAAAAGAACCCTTAATAGTTCCGTTAGCGTTTGTTTTAAAAATATCCGTAAATAGACGAGGAGGCGATATTACAGGATTTCTTGTTTTAGAGAGTTTCGTTTTGTAAGCGCAATAATAATACCGACGCTAATCGCCGAGGATATTAAAGAACTTCCGCCGTAACTTATAAACGGCAGGGTCATGCCTTTTGTCGGAATAATATTGAGCGACGAGCAGATATTGACGAAAACCTGCAGGCCGATTTGAACCGCGATTCCGAATACGGCTGAGAAGCTGAATATGCTGGAAGATTTCATTACCCTGATAAAAGAGCGGATGATAAAAGCTGAGAAAAGCCCTATTATGAAGACGCACATTATAAACCCGAACTCTTCGCCGATAACTGAAAAAACAAAGTCTGAGTGAGAATCTGGCAAGAGCGTTTTTACGACGCCTTCTCCAGGACCTTTCCCGAGAAAGCCGCCGTTTTTGAACGCGTCGATTGATTTTTGAATTTGGTATAAATCAACGTCTTCTCCTTGCCTCGTTATGAACCTGTTTATTCTGTCTGCAAAGTGCGGGAATACGAAGTATAGTCCTATCATTGAACCTAAGCCTAACGAAACAAATAATCCCACGAAAAAAATAGAAAGCCCTGAGATAAATAATTGAGCGAACCAGGTGAACATTATAACGACGACCATTCCAACGTCTGGTTGTAAGAGCAGTAAAGAAACTGCTAATGAAACGCTTATAAATGAAAAAAGTATTCCTGGGAATCGCCTGTCTCTATATTGTTCGGCTATGAGCCATGCGGTCAGGATCGTCAAACTCGGTTTTAAAAACTCCGACGGTTGAAAGGATAATCCCAGGAAGCTAATCCATCTTCTTGCTCCTTTTATCTCGTTTCCCCAAAATAACGAGCCGACTATTAATAGCAAGCATAAAACATAACCAAGTATCGACATAAGCCGTATGTGTCTCGCTTGCAGGAACGAAATGAAAAATATTATGAGAACCGCAATCGGGACGGCTATCACGTGGCGTTTGGCAAAGTAAAACGGACTTAACTCCAATTTCATTGCAACCGACGGAGTCGCTATAATGCTGACCCAAATGCCTATCGCAATAATTGCTAAAATGAAAAACAGCGAAATTCGATCTATTGAAGTTATCCATTTTCTAAATAGATTGTTAAATCCTTTGTTAGCCATTTAATCCCTCTATCTTTATAGAGCATACTATATCACAAATTTGATACGGCTAAGTAGCAATCGATAAAGTTGTTCATTGCCATATCGCATCCTGGAAATATTGCCCTCAAGTCGTCGGTTGTTATAAACGGCTTACAGACCGTCGGGAACTATGAAACCTCTGGTATCTTGCGAGTAAGGTTTGTATACAAAAAATAAGAACAAAAAAAGGTTATCGCCAGAGTTAGAATAGAAATTAACTACAAATAAAATTGGCGAAATGCGTAGCTTTGCTAAAAACCCTACGGCGGCGGGCGAGTATTACCGATTTCCCTCGGGCTTCTCCTCCAACTCTTTCATCTTTATCTTAAACCCTTCAGATTGCAACCAGCGCCGTTTCGTAAATATCACCCTAGGAGGGTTAACTGAAGCTCTTGAGAATGCCGCCAACTAGCGAATCTCTAACACGCCAGCTATCGACTATCTCCCCAGATAAGGTATGATTCCTTAAAGAAATGTTTCACGTGAAACATTTCGACTGGTATCAATGTATACGTTTAATGGATTGTTGTTTGACAAGAAGATTATTGTCGAATTCAATATTAAATTGTTTTGCTATGGAAAAATTAAACGAAAATGCTTGTGATTAAGCTATTTGTTCTTTATTCATGTATATTCCCTCTTGAAAAGTATTAAAAATTAGTTAATTATATTAATAGTCGCCTTTTTTAGTTAGGTTGATTTATGTCGTTTTATTCAGTTGGTAAGAATGAGATATGTAGTCTCCTTGAAAAAGAGGAAAAAATAAAGAGACAATTAAAGAAAATTGAAAATAGTCGTCAGCGGGAAATTTCCAGTTTCAAGGCTATAAAACTTAAAAATGAAATGCTAAAAATACAGAATGAGTTGAAAGTTTTATCCTTTGGAAACGACGACGATGGGATAGCCTAATTGTCGCTCGGCATTCGGTAAAACGGCAATTCATATAATTGAAAATAATTAGAATCGATGGGAAGCGTACCCTGACATCCTGCGCATTTCATTTATAGTTAATTCCCGTCGGCAATTTAACGACAACTCTTCTTTTTGGTCTTATTTTTTGCGTATAAGTCTCGCTAGTATTACATCAGGGGATGATTCCCGAATTGATTAACCAAAAATGAAATTTACGGAATAGCAAAGTATGATTTTCTAAGTTATTTCGTTTCGGAAGCATGCTTTTGAAGCAAGAGTTTGAGAAGCGTTTTTTGAAGATCGTCGTCTTCTAATTTCAATTTAACCCTAACGACGGATATGTCGTTCCTAAACACTTTTGGAATTTTTACATAGTCTTTCATGGTTGTCGTTAACGTCGCTCCAGCGCGTTTTGCCGCATTTATAAGTTTTTGAATTTCCGTTATCGTATAAGAATGATGGTCTGGAAAAATTACAAAATCTATAATTTCATAACCGCATTCTTCAAGCGTTTTCTTAAATTTGCTTGGGAACCCGAGACCGCAGAATCCTAATACTTTATTATTTTCCACTTTGGCGAAGTCTACGATTTTCATTCTTGCATAGTGAATTGGAATATTTGGATTTATGCTCTTAATCTTATCTTCAATTTTTTGGTTTTTCTCTCCAATAATTAAAACGACGTCCGATTTTCTAACGCCGGTGGAAATAGATTCTCTAAGAGGTCCCGCCGGCAATAAATACTCGTTGGCAAACCCTTGTATTGAATCCACGACCAGGATTTTGAAATTTTTTTCTATCGAATTATTCTGAAGGCCGTCGTCCATGACTATAACGTCTGCTCCAGCTGAAACAGCGGCTCTGCCTGAGTGAACTCTATTTTTTCCGATCCATGTGGGGGCGACTTTTGCCAATAAAAGAGACTCGTCTCCCACCTGAAGGTAAGAGTGTAAAGTTGGATCGACTCTTACGACATTTTTTAAATATCCGCCGTAACCGGAAGTTAAGATGTGAGGGTTTAGGGAATTTGCTTTCAATATGTCGCAAATTAATTCTACCGTCGGCGTTTTTCCAGCTCCGCCTAAAACTATGTTTCCAGCGCAGATTACCGGGACTTTTACTTTTTCCGGCGCGACGGAGTTTATCTTTGCGTTTGAAATAAAACTATATACCCGCGATAACGGTTCTAAGGCCTTTGCAAGTCTGCTATTTTTATCGCTCCAAAATTTAGGGTCTCTAAAAAATTTCAACACAAATGGAAACCAAAAATTACAATAATTTATATATTTGGAGCGGGTGATGGGAATCGGACCCACGTAGCCAGCTTGGAAGGCTGGGGCTTTACCATTAAGCTACACCCGCATAAACTCCTGGTGGAAGGGGTAAGATTCGAACTTACGTAGACTAACGTCGGCAGATTTACAGTCTGCAGCCTTTAACCACTCGGCCACCCTTCCAACTTAATATATAATAGAATACGCAACTCTGAAGAGTCAAGATATCAGTTTATGTTTCGGATTGAAATAATAATGAACAATATTATAGGAAATCGCCTAGCCTGCGACTATAACCTTAAAGCATATTTTATAATAAATATATTACTTTATAACCTAATTCTAAATATTTACGGCGCGTCTTCTTGCAAAAAACTGAGCTTTGCAGCTCGTCGAGAACTATACGAGTCAGGCGCTAAATTAAAAAATGTTTCACGCGAGACATTCGCTATAGCGGTAGTCAAACCATATTAACAGAGCTTGAAGTTTTTGTAAGCGAGTTATATACGAGGAACATAGTTGAAAGTTAGGAATACGCTAATAGAGTATTATTTACAAACATACATATTAAAATTTCATATTTGAGAGGGCGGCGGCTTCCGCAGTGTTAACTGCGGCCGAGCTGTAAAGCTCGGGTTCGGCTTCGCCGAACAAGCCGCCGCCCTCTCAATTATAATATTTATCTTTTAGCTCACTCGATTATACCGATTTATTAGAAGCGCAGCTTGTCAAGGGACGCCTCGTTTTACTCGGCTCTCATGCCCTTGACAAGCCGCTTTATAAATCGGTCTCGTTTCTCTCGTTCCAAAAGATAAATATTGATAGCTTTGCATATTTAACGCCAGTGTTTTGTGAAGAAACATTGCGGACTAATATTAGAATAATGTCGCGTAAATGGGGATACGCTTGATAAGCGGCGATAGTTTTAAAGGGAGCTTACGCAGTTATGCTATTTAAACTTTGTCGCGGCGTTTTGTTTATAAAAAACCTAATCCATTCTGATTTGCGGGACGGGGGATAATTCTTATAAACATTGATAAAGCCGTTTTTACTTAAAATTTAGCGAAGCATTATATTAATTTCAAAATGTTTTTGTTCGAATTATAACTGATACGAAACTCTATCTTGCGTTAGATATCTGTATTTACTATATTAAAAAGCAGACGCTATGAAACTTATTGGTCATGCTTCGTAGGAATTTATTTATATCAATCGCAGCGATTGCTATTCTAGCGTTAACCGCCATATTGCTTCTGCAATATTTCCTAAAAAGCAATTTTGTAACAAATCCAAATTTCAACGCTACTAAATTTGCCATGCTGAACGGAGAAACGTTGAAATCAAAAGCAAAGTGTTTTAAAGCTCATGGGAAAATCGCGGAGAAGTTTAGCGATATCCTATCGCGAATGAGAGAGTTTGAAAAGTCGATAAAATCTGAATACGAGAAAGTTAAGAATGATTCGAAGCTTTCCCAAAAACAAAAGGTTATGGAGCTTACGAAAATAGAAGCCAAATGGGGCGATATGTCCACTAAATATAACGCGGAAATTCAGGAGGTTCGCAATACGGATTTGAAATTTTCCGAGATTGTTCAAGCGAAACTAAACGATATAATAGAATCTATCGCTAAAACTGCGGGAATAAGCGCCGTAGTAAATTCGGGGAATAGAGATTTTACATACGTTTTTTACAGTTCCAAAGACATCGACATAACCGATTTAGTTATAAAACGTTTGGACGAGGAACTACCGGACATTAATTTAGATGAAGTTAAGAAATGATAGATTCAAGATTTTTCGAAAAAAAAGAATTCGTTACAATAGGAAGAATTTGCGAAGTTTTAGGTATTGAAGTCCCCCAGAACTGTTCCTCTGCGAAAAGAATAACCAAAATAGAAACAATTGAAAAGGCGGAGTCTACCGATATAACTTTTTTTCACAATGTTAAATATTCTGAGAGTCTATCGAAAACAAAGGCGTTTGCATGCGTAGTATCGGAGGAACACAAACATTTAGTTCCCGCTTCGACGTTGTCGCTTGTCGTTGAAGAACCGTATTTGGCTCATGCGTATCTTCTTAAAGAATTTTATTCTACGAAGAATTTATGCGAACAAAACGGCGTCTCAGAAAAAGCCTCGGTGTCGAAAGGAGCGATTATCGAAGACGGTTGTCGTATTTCTGAGTTTGCCGTAATTTCAGACGGCGTTATTATAAGAAAAGGCTCGTTTATAGGGGCTAATACGACTATCCTTCATGGAGTCGAAATCGGAGAAGATTCATATATAGAATCGAACGTAACGATAGGATACGCGACAATCGGCAAAAGAGCGCGCATTAAAACAGGGGCGAGAATAGGGCAGCAGGGATTTGGATTCCACATAGGAAAAAATGGAATAACGGACGTCATGCAAATAGGAAGCGTCGTTATAGGGGAGAACGCGCAGATAGGTTCTAACTGCACTATAGATAGAGGAAGCATAAACGATACGAAAATAGGAAATTGCGTAAGAATCGACGATATGGTTCACATAGCTCATAACGTTGAAATTGGGGACTATTGCGTAATCGCGGCTCAAACGGGAATAGCCGGCAGCGTCAAAATAGGAAGCGGCTGCGTATTCGGCGGTCAGGTTGGAATTGCCGGCCACATAACGATAGGCAATAAAACGACTGCGGCGGCTCAATCCGGGATAATGAGAAACGTTGCGGAAGGAAGTAAGCTAGGAGGAAGTCCCGCCGTTAGTATAATAAATTGGCATAGGCAAACTATCGCCTTGCAGAAGTTAGTTGAAAACGCCAGGCGTAATAAAACGCGCAATGGAATCAAAAGCCTTCTTAGAAAACTTTTTGCGAAAAAGCGAGCCTAAAAACATTTGGCCTTGCTCTGTTGTAAAGACATAGAGTTAGGTTGGAAAATGTTTCGCGTGAAACATTGCTGTGGGAAGAGTAAAAGTGAAGTAACAGACGTTAGCTTTTAATCATTCCTTAATATTTCCGTAAGAGGCGGCTTGTTCGGCGAAGCCGAACCTGAGCTTCATAGCTCGGTCGCAGTTAACACTGCGAAAGCCGCCGCTCTCAAATATGAAATTTTAAAAGGTTAATATAGAACGTTAAGATTTACTAAATAGATACTTTGCTTTTCTAAAAATGTTTCACGTGAAACATTTTCAAATTTTGAAATCATTCTCTGATGATTAGTAGTAATAAAACACAATTTAGTAGTAATATGTGGATTTTATGATTTATTACTTTAAGTATGCTTATATATTGCTATATAATTTTAACAATATATTTAGCAATACATCATGGATATGATCCTTCATCTAGAGGCGCCATTCCATTAATCCACAGCCGCAGAAGTGCTCCTTTTCAGACTGAGGTAAGTAAGCGACGTTGAAGACCAAACCGCCCCCCGATAATATTTATCTTTAGGAACGAGGATATCTCGACCGATTTATAAAGCGACTTGTCAAGGGCAATAGAGCGAACGAAGAGAGCGTCCCTTGACAACCGACGCGTAGTAAATCGGTGTAATCGAGTATCCATAAAAGTAAAATGTTATAGGATGTGTTACGTAAATATTTTAGAAAGAAACTACCCTCTGATTAGTTATAAATCTAATTTTTATAACGTTAAGTATGTTTCCTTTTTATAATTTTAACATTTGGGAATCTCTTCATTTGCGCGCTTCGCGCTGCTTATTCCTGCGGAAGCTCCCCGGCGAGCGAGAAGGAAGCGGGGGAGTGAGAAAAGAGTGGAAGGGCGGGAAGAAGAGGTTGCGGAGTATGGGAAAAAAGAAAAAATACATATATATAACCAATATACAACGATTATTACTGCAATAATGCAACAAGATTGGAATATACCAAGGAAGAAGTAAAGAAAGCGTGCAAGCGGATTAAGAAAGTTAGTTATGGGTTTGGAAACTTGGAAGATTACGATGACCAAGTAGTAGGTTATTTAAAAATGAACAACGTTTTATTCTTAGATAAAGGGGAAAAATATATATTGTATGTCGGGGAAGCGGCGGTTGAAGATGAAACGTCGATAAAAGAGCAAATTGCCAATCAACTCTTATTTTATAAACTTCGTATTATGGCGGGAAACGCAGTCTATTGGATAAGAACAATCCTATTCGCGTTTGGGATAGCGTTGTTTATATGGAAAGTCTATAGGCGGGGATTATTTGAGAACGGAATCATCCATTAACGCGCAGTAGATCAAATAGATTCATACAAAGGAAGTATACAACTATAGTTTCAAGAAGTTTATGAGCATGCTTAAAGTAATCTATTTATAAGATTGCGCTTATAAAACCGTTACTGCGTGCGAGGGAATGATTCTCTTCAAGAATTGTTGAAAAAGAGGATAGCTTTACGGCGGAAGGAAGCAAGCAAGGATGGGAGCGTCGTCTGAAGAGAAAACGTCGTTAAAAAGTTCCTGAGCTAAAGCTAAGGCGTGTTCGAGAATCTTTCTGGATTCGGTAACAAAGTAATTGGAAGCGGCATTGTTTGAATCTGAAGCTAAGGTTTCTTAGGCTTTCGCAATAATATAAGCATCTGATCTCGCTTGTAGTGAAGAGCGAAGAAAGGATGTCAGACAAACGGTTTTTATCCAGGAATTTAAGGCTGCTGAGAGCCAAAGCAAGGCCTCCGTCGAGGGGGCTATTCGTTCTCTTTCATGGCTTCGCAGATATCTCAAAATTATAAAAACGTCTCGCGTGAAACCTTCGGCTGCGAGAGTAGCGGACTTGATATTATACGGATACGGATTGCCTTTCGACTAATTTCCCGTTTTTCATTTCCAGAACTCTGTTCCCGAACGTATCCATGTGCTTTACGTTGTGGGTTATGAGGAGGCAAGTTTTCTTTTCTTGCGAGATGATTTTTTGGGCGATATTCATAACGGTTTCGGAAGTTTGAGGGTCTAACGCCGCCGTTATTTCGTCGAGTAGCAACAGCTCGTAATCGTCGATAGTCGCCATTGCTAAACTCAGCAGTTGTTTTTGTCCGCCCGAGAGGTTTTTAACATATTCGGTTAATCTGTTTTCTAATCCCATGCCGAGCATGTTTAGTTTTTCTTTAAAATAGTCGACGACCTTTCGAGATATTTTTTTGTACTTTTTTCTCATATATGCTAATCCCATATTTTCAAGAATCGTCATATCCGCTATCGTTCCTAAGCTGGGTTCTTGCAGAACGCGTGAAATTAACTTAGCTCTTTTATACGGCGGCGAATTTGTTAAATCCTTTCCATTTAGGACGACTTTCCCATTTTTTAAGCCGACCGCTCCGGAGATCGCGTTGAATAAAGTTGTTTTCCCAGTTCCATTTGCTCCGACTATTAAAACGAATTCTCCTTTTTGAACTTCCAACGATAAATTTTTTAGAGTTTCTCTAACGGAGACATTTATTAACTTAAGCATTTTGCTTTCTCCTTTTTATTACCATGATTGCGATTATAGTTATCCCAGTTATTAGGTTGACGTCTTGGGTTTTGACGCCGAGGATATCGCTGTGCAACGCCATGTTTATGAAGATTCTATACAGAACCGAACCGACGACGCATGAAAGAATTATTAGCGGCTCTCTTCTGAAGGGCAGTATTTTTTCGCCGATAACGACCGAGGCAAGCCCTGCGACTAACGTTCCAGTTCCTTGCGATATATCGCAGAAACCTTGGTATTGGCTAAACATTCCCCCGCCGAGCGAAATGATGGCGTTGCTAATCATAAGGCCTACGATAGTCGTTAGCTTAACGTTCGTTCCGTTTATAGACGCCAATTGTTTGTTATAGCCGACCGCTCTTAGCCTTAATCCGAATCCGCTGAACAATAGGTAAATGAGCGACAACGCTATTGGAGCTATTAACGTCGCTATCGTTAACGTCGTATTCCGATTTGAGAACGCGTTTGAAAACGTCGTCGCTTCGTCGATAAAGGTTATATTTGGGGAATCTCCCATTATTCTTAAATTTATCGAATACAGCATAAAGGCGACGATTATTCCCGAAAGCAAGTCGGAGATTTTAAATTTAACGTGTAAAATGCCCGTTAGAAATCCAGCGACAACGCCGGCCGCCGAGGAAACGACCAATGCGAAATACGGGTTAAATCCTTGTTTTACGAGAACTGCGGTAACAGCCGCTCCGAAAACAAAACTTCCGTCGCATGTTAAATCGGCAAAATTTATTGTCCTAAACGTCAGATATATCCCGATTGCGACGACGCCGAAAATTAGCCCTACGTCTAGGCTTGTCAGCAATTCTTGAGCGTTTAACATGTTTGCTCCGTTATTTTGTTCGCGTTTTTTAATACTTCGTCGGGGACGGTTATTCCTAATTTGCTTGCGGCTCTTAGGTTTACAAATAATTCTACGTCGGTTGGACGTTCGACTTTTATGTCGTTGATATTCGTTCCGTTTTTGATTTTTTCTATCATTTTTCCAGTTTGCCTGCCAAGCTCGTATTGGTTTGGCCCTAGCGCGGCCAGGCATCCCTTCGAAACTTCGTCCGTGTCGCTGACGTATACCGGTATTTTGCGTTTGACGCAGATTTTTACAATATACGCTGCGGCTTCAAGAACGGCGTTGTCGTTGTTTATAAATATCGCGTCGATGTTTTTAGACAATAAAGCGGTTAATGCTTGAGGGATGTCGGATGATTTTTGAACGCCTTGCTCGACTAATTCCACGTTGTGTTTACTAGTCGCTTTTCGCAAATCTTTTACCGTAGCGACGGAATTTGCCTCGCCGGTGTTATAAATTATCCCGAGCCTTTTCAAACTCGGCTGAATTTTCTTAAACGTTTCTATTTGAGGGGACGACGAAACGAAATCGGAAACTCCCGTCGTATTTGAATTATTAAAAGACGAAGCGATAGAAAGAGGATCGGTGACTGCGGTAAAAACAAGAGCTTTTATTTTGCCTTCTTTTGCAAATTTATACGCTATCTGGCTGGGAGTCGTCCCGACCGTTACGATCAAGCATGCTTGGCTAGCGATAAATTTTGATACGATTTGTAAGGCGAGGGACGGATTTCCTTGGCACGTTTCAATTTTATATTGAACGCCGTCGTTTCCAAGGTAATCCTGGATTCCTTTTACAACTGAATTTAGAGCTTCGATTTCCGCCGCCTTACATATATATACTTTAAAACAATCGTTTTTTGACGCGTTGTTTGCATTGACTGCCGCAGCTAACGTCGCGAATGCGATTAAATATTTCGAAATAGATTTTTTAAACATTTTTTCCTTCTGTCTTTTGATTGATTCTTTTTAATAAACTTTTATATCCTCCATACGGCTCGTCGTTTAAAAACCTCGCCACTCTTGTGACGGTTGTGGTGCTGGATCCTGTTTTCTCGCTTATCTCTCTGTAAGAAAGCGTTCCCGCGTTTAATAATTGGCAGACTTTCCAACGTTCTTTTAAAGCCTCGAGTTCTTTCGGCGTGCATAAGTCTGTGAAAAATCTTTTTGCCTCGTCTGCGTTTTTGAGCATCAAAATAGCCTCGAACAAATCTTTCATTTTATACGCCGCCTCGCCGATCTAACTGTATTATCATGTTAACACAATATAAAATTCGTTTGCAAGAATTTTTATATTGACGAGGACATATTTTTAAACGAAATCGTCTCCTAATATTTCTGCGGCATTATACGCGAGGAATATGGTTGAAGGTTAAGGAACATTAGCATTCTAAGATGTTATAGGTTGTAAAATTATTTACAAACATACATATTAAAATTTCATTTTTGAGGGGGCGGCGGCTTCCGCAGTATTAACTGCGGCCGAGCTGCGAAGCTCGGGTTCGGCGAAGCCGAACACAAGCCGCCGCCCCCTCAAATATAATATTTCTCTAATATAATATTTGTCTTTTGGCTCCCGCGATTATACCGATTTATTAGAAGCGCAGCTTGTCAAGGGACGCTTCGCTTTGCTCGGCTCTAAAGCCCTTGACAAGTCGCTTTATAAATCGGTCTCAATTTTCCTCGTTCCAAAAGATAAATATTATCGGGGGGCGCTTCTAGTCGTATAATCTAACGCGCTTGACTAGCGTTTTTTATATTTGAGGCGCAAGTTGAGAAGAATTTTAGTTAAATCCTCTTCTTTATTATCATACCGAAACTCGCATTTTTTCAAATGCAAAATAAAGCTCTTGTCGCTCAGTCAGTTGAACTTGGCAGGCAGCCGCGCTGTTGACGCAGCTCTTGCCCCGCTCAAGCTCTGTAGAATACTCCGTAGCGGTCGTAGCCGTTCAAAACCAAGCTGTCATAAGCTCCCCAAACATAGGTGTGCAAGGTCGAACCCTTCAAAGCTCTTCTTTTGAGCAGCTGACAATATTCGCAAAGATTTTTCCCTTCCGCTTTAAAAACCCAAAAACAGAAGTTTCCTAGGCAGCTACGACCTCTTTTTCAGCGAATACATAGCTCTCCAAAATAGCTTTCGTCAAGCTCGAATATGC
>JAISID010000034.1 GCA_031262205.1 Holosporales bacterium
TATGTAGCTATTTATTCGGTACCTCACTCGCCGCGCATCTACCGGCCGTTATAATGTTTCAACTTTTAAAGCAATTTACGCAATAATATTGTCGCATATTCCGCAATTTAATTACAGTCTGAAATAAGAAAAGTTTTCAATTATTACTTAATAATTTTATGACAATGCGGTTTATCTTTGGCGTCTCAGGTTTCTAAAAATCTGGATTTTCACGAGTAACAGTAGGATTAAAAGTTAACTCCAAAATTGAGAGAACCTTTAACGCCTTTAACTTTACCGGTGGTTTTTGAAATTTTGAATCCAAACTTGGTATTGTTTTTATTATGTTTCATAACGTTAAGGGAGTATTCCATGTAACCTCTTTTGGCTTTATCAACATCCTTTATAACCTCGGCTCCTGAGATAATCTTGGTCTTGGCCCCGAATCTGCAGCGATACTTTACCGAAGCCGCCATAGTCCACTCGCCTTTATCGAGAATTACATTTATTCCAGGCGCAACGTCGACCCTGTGAATATTTTTGATTTTAGTAATCGCCGCGGTTGCCGATTCGGCTTTTGGAGTTTTAATAAAAGAATAATTCGCCGTAAGTTCCGGCCTAAGTTCTACGTTCTTCCACTTTACCAAGCCGTAGCTTAATTTCGCTGCTCCGTTAAACGCATGGCTTTTCGCTTTAAATCCAAACTCTGGATTGTTGCGAGTTTTAAACGTTAAGTTCGAATATGCTCCTAGTATTTCAAAGGCAAATCTGCTATTAAACAAAGCCATCTTCAACCCTCCTAGAAATTCTATTTGTCTTGCTTTGGTTCCGTCTAGCTTCGCGTTATTGCGGGTTATTCCGGCAAATACGGTAGGCGTGAAGAACGTGTTTGAATTGGTAAATTGCGTGGATTTCCCATCAAAGCCGAGTATCGTTCCGTATCTGTTTAATTTTACGTTGTCGTCGATTGTTTTATGTTTTTCACTCAAAGCATGCGTTTTTGCCCAGAACGAATATTTGCCGTTGTTTTCTTTATGTTTGTAAACATATCCAAATTCGTCGAACACTGTTTCCAGGGTGGAGGAAATAGCCCCGAGTCCTACGACGTGAGCGACGATTCCTTCGATTCTCGTTAATGTTCCAAACAATGTTCTCGTCATTAAAACTTTTCCTTTTCCCGCTCTGTTTGAACCATAGAAGTAATAAGTTGCGCCGTTTATATCAACGGCTGTGATTCCATCGGAAGTTTTAGAAACCGGATATGGAGCGCCGCTGGCAATACTAATTCCATCGGGAGCGACCGTAACCCCCGGTCCTATTACTGTAAAGTTGCGGTCGGCTATGACGATCTCGGGATATCTTTCAGTTGGAGTTCCTTTGAAATCTAAAAGCCTAAAGTAATATTTTTGAGCGGTTGGGATATTCAATAGCCTTACGCCTTGCAATACGAATTTTTTGTCTAAACCGCTTGTCACTCCAGTTGAGGAGACAAAATGATCGGCTGTTCCCGCCGCAGGATCGAAGTCGAAATATAACTTAACGTCGTCGGTTAAGCTCCAAGCGGCGGTAGGTAAAGCTCCAGCGGTCATATGGTCGCTATCGTTAACATGTATGCTGTCGACCACGCTGTTTGTCCATGCGGCGATGGACGATCCCATGCTGACTTCTCCTTCCATAGAAACTCTTTCCAAACCTTCTCCAGCTATGTTAAGAACACCTTCTCGAAGAGTAAAATTATTGAAATGGAATTCTTCTCCGCCGTCGAGGTGAAGCGAAGAATTTTTGCCGATAACTTTCGTATTATTTAACACAGAGTCTCCATAATCCATGCGAACTGCGGCGGCTCCGCCTTCTCCTTGAGTCGAGTCTACGGTTATATCGTCTATTGTATGCTTTTCTTCGTCTCCTCCGCTTTCGTCTTTTATTACCATAGTTCCAGACGTTAAAATTAAAGGTTTTAACCCGCTGGAGGAATCTACGGTGATTTTTCCGTCTGGCACCGGAACCCCATTCTCGTCTACAACTTCGTAACTGCCTCCGAACATTACTCCTTTATAATCGCTGGAGCTTGTTTCATCGCTCGAGGCAATTTTAAATTCGGCTCCTTGGCAGACTCCAATTTTTCCCTGAAATCCAGAGCAATCTCCTTTAACTAAAACTCTTCCTTGTTGGAAAATGATCCTGTCGTATGGAGTGGAATGAATATCTCCATACCATGAGAAAACCCTATCTCCGTTTTCATCTTCGGGGATATTGAAATACATAGTCGCATTGCCGTTCATATATACGGACGGTCTGTTGTATTCGTCTTTTGCTCCTCCTTGGCTTTCAAATTCCGTCGCGGGAGTAGTTTCAACAGATATAAGAGCGGCGTTTTTAATAGATTCGTCGGATGAATTTAGAGCTTCATGCAAAGCCTGCGCCGTAGGATATGTTCCCTCGACTCGGCCGAGATTTATTTGTCCTCCGAACATAGAACCTCTATTGTCTATAATCGCCCCGCCGTGCTCTAAGCTAAACACTCCGTTGAACCAAGAGTTGTCTCCTGCAAATATAGCGACGGGGTCGCCGGTTCCTTCGTCTCCGCTAGTCCATTCCGTACCGTCGTAATAATCTTCAATCCCGCTATTTCCAGGATTCCATGGTTCAAAACTTAACCCCTCGGCTCCTTCGTATGGAACATTCCCAGTCTTCCTAATTATCGTGTTCTGATCGACTTCCGGAATTTCATATTCGCCGCCGTTGATTGTAAAGGTTCCGTTTTCCGCAGAGCTATTGAATCCGCCGACGCTGAATAAAGATTCTCCATAGTACGCGGGTTCATCGACGGTTAATGTTAATTGTTGGCCTGAAACGTCGTATCCTTTTTGATTATGTTGTTTAAACTCTGCTTCAGAAGCAGCGGAACCGTCGGTTGAAGGGAGGGTTTTATCCCCTCTGGTTTCGACTGTTATCGTCCCGTCCATATATCTTTTTGCAGCTTCTTCTTGAGCTGGAGCGCCAGGGATTTGGCCTTTATGCGGGGTTTTTATCCTAGTTTTCTTCACCTTGTAAAATTCTGTTACTGGATTGTCTTTTTCATTAACTAAGTCGTAGCGAGCCGCATATCTTAATTGTTCTGGAGTTAAACGCGAGTAATCGTACTCTTCATCCGTCAAAGGTTCAAAAAGATATCCTTCGTCCATATAGTTCTCAGCTCTTTCAGTCTCGCTTTCATCCAATGCGAAACCGCTATAGTTGATTATCGTTCCCCTGCCTGTAATTCGGCCGCCGTCTTTAATCCTAATCAGATTATGGTTATAAATAACCCCCGTGGTTTCGCCGTCTCCTTCGTCGATTCTGAACCTGTCTCTAATGGTAAAGCGTCGCGAATAATTGTCGATTCGCCCCGTGGAGCTTACGCGAGCTTTGTCTCTAAAAACAACTTTCGATCCCTTCATTATCACAAACCTACCGTCTGTTCTAAACGCCGTTGCATTCGCGTTTTGTTCTATGTTTACCGTGTATAAAATGCATAGGCACAAAGGTATTCTATATATTTGACGAATAGTAATAGTCACTAAACGGAAGCTCCCCAAGCTCGTGTTTTATGTATTTATAAAAAGTTTATCAAGAAGTAGTTAAATTATTGTTAATTTGGAACAAAACCTCATAAAACTGTTTCAAAACAATTCGTAACTTTGCATTTAATTTTGTGTGAAATTGGGAGGTTTATACGCTTGAACTTTAGCGTCCCGAGGGTTATATAATAGGTATTGTATAATTTTCTTTGTTTTAAACGTTTATGCGGACTATATATTTAGATTACGCGGCGACTACTCCTTGCGATCAAAGGGTCTTTAATGAGATGGCTCCATATTTTTGCGATACTTTTGGCAATCCAAATTCTCTGCACGCTTTCGGTATCGCCGCTCTCGAAGGTTTAGACGCGGCTCGAATTCGCGTTAAGAATTTAATACGTTCAAAATTTGAAGAAACTATATTTACCAGCGGAGCCACCGAATCTAATAGGATATCGATAATAAGAACGATGCGATCTCTTTCAAAATCGGGTAAAAATCATTTTATGACCTTGAAAACGGAACATAAATCGGTTTTAGATTGCGCGGATTATTTAAAACGCAATGGATGCGACATAACGTTATTGAACGTCCAAAAAGACGGTTTGCTGGACTTAAACTACCTTGCGGAATCTATAAAGGACACGACCGGACTTCTATCCGTTTGTTTTGTGAATAACGAAACGGGAGTTCTTCAGAATATAAAGAAAATAGCCGAAGTTTGTCATTCTAAGAACGTTCTTCTTCATGCGGACGCGACTCAAGCGTTTGGCAAGATTCCAATCGACGTTAATTTGTTAGACGTAGATTTTATGAGCGCGTCGGGACACAAAATCTACGGGCCAAAAGGAGTAGGGGTTTTGTACTTCAAAAGTTCTAATAAGAAGTTAATTAGAGTTCCTGGAGCAAATCAGGAAGTCGAGTTCGGAATAAGAGCGGGAACCGTTCCGGTCGCTCTTTGCGTCGGTTGCGGAAAGGCTGCGGAAATTGCAATGTCCGAGCAAAACGATAATCTCAATCGTTATAAAAAATTTAGAGAAAAATTTATCAAAAAAATAACTTCCGAACTTGACGAGATTTATGTAAACGGATCATCCGAACATAATTATCCAGGGATTGTTAACATGAGCTTCAGAGGATGCGAGGGCGAAGCATTGATGAAAGAAGCGAGCGGAATCGCAGTATCGTCAGGCTCTGCCTGTACTTCTAATAAACTTACGATTTCTCACGTTTTGGACGCGATGAATATTCCCGCCGACATCGCGCAGTCTTCTCTTAGGATTACGTTTGGGAAGCCGACTTCGGAATCGGACGTAGACGTTGCGGCTGCCGAGCTTATTAAAGCCGCAAAAAAATTACGCGCGATGAGTCCGGTTTGGGATATAATAATGTCTGGATTAGACGTTGACAAAGTTTTCGTTGATATTGGGTGCCGCAATTGAAATATAGCGATAAAACGTTAGCATACTATGAAAAGATGAAGAACATTGGAACCTTCGACGATAGCCTTCCAAATGTCGGCACTGGAATCGTCGGCTCTCCTCTTTGCGGCGACGTTATGAAGTTACAGTTGTTTTTTGACGATAACGATATCGTAGCCGATGCAAAATATAAGGTCTTTGGATGCGTTTCCGCTATAGCCTCTATGGAATTGACGACGACTATTTTAAAAGGAATGACGATCGGGGAGGCCTTAGAAGTTAAGAATGAAAACATTGCGAATACTCTAGAGTTGACAACGATAAAAAGACACTGTTCAGTGTTGGCGAAAGAGGCGATCGAAGCCGCCGTTAACAATTACTTGGCAAAAAAGAATAAGGAAAACAATATGATTATCGTAACCGACAATGCGACGAAAGAATTAAAGAAACTCTTGGGAGAACATAAAAGCATCGGGATAGCGATATCCGTTAATCAAAAAGATTGTTCGGGCTTCGATTATTCTTTATCATATAAATCAACGGAACCCGACGGTATGGCAAAATTGGAAACAAACGGTATTTTATTCTTTTATGATCCAAACATTGAAATGTTGATAAACGGTCTGCAGATAGACGTTGTTAAAAATGATTTTGGTTGCGGGTTTATCGTTACGAATAAGAATCATGCGTCGGCGTGTCCAAATTGTACGTGCGGTTGTAGGTAAGTAATTATATTTTTTAAGAGTTAGATGAATATAGCTATAATTTTTGCAGGAGGGATAGGTCAAAGATTTGGAAACGAAGGGTTGCCGAAGCAATTTGTAGAAGTGTTAGAAAAGCCTTTAGTTATCCATACGTTAGAGGTTTTTGAAATTCATCCGGAAATTGATAAAATTTACATATCCACTGTCAAAGAATATAGAGAATATACAGAAAAAATAATTAAAGATTTTGGAATTTCAAAGGTAGCGGGCGTAACGGACGGAGGAGAAACTAGTCAGGATTCTATATATAACGCCCTGAAGCAAGCTAAAAAAGAGAATCCCGACGATTCAATCGTTTTGATTCACGACGGCGTAAGGCCGATTATTTATCCAGATGTCATTTCAAAAAATATTAATTCAGTCAAGCAAAATGGGAATGCGATTACGTGCACGCCGTGTTGCGAAACAATTATTGTCAGCGAAGACGGACTTAGCCCTAAAGAAGTTCTGCTTAGAAACGATGCATACACTGCGCAAGCTCCGCAAAGTTTTAGGTTGGGAGACATTATCGAAGCTCATGAAGCAATAAGAAATAGACCGGAACGCTATCGAAACATCATAGATTCTTGTACTATGTATCATTATCTTAAACGAAGAACATATATTGTTAGAGGTAACCTTGGAAATGTAAAAATCACAACGCCTTGGGATATTCACGCCCTAAAAGAAGCTATAAAATTCAAAAAAAAAAAACAATAAAACAAATTATAAATCATAAATACAAATGAATAGAATTGTAAAAAATAGGATAGTCGAACAGGATATTATAGATATATACAACTGCGGTTTTATCAATTGGAACGACTTTAAAGGTAAGTCTGTCCTTATAACAGGGGCGACGGGATTAATAGGGAGTCAATTGACATGCTCTCTTGTATACGCTAATGAACAAGCGAATCTTAACATTAAGCTAATTTTGTTAACGCGAAGCAAAAGAAAAGCAAGGTTCTTCTTTGAAAAGACGTTTAAACATACAAAAGTTGCTTTCTTAAAACAAGATATAACTAAAAAGATAAGATGTGGTAAAAAAATCGATTATATAATCCACTGCGCCAATAATACTAGTTCGGAGTCTTTTGTCAAAACTCCGATCGAGACGATAGAAACGATTGTAAACGGAACCAAAAATATACTTGAATTTGCTGTGAAAAAAAGAGTAAAAGGCGTCGTTTATTTATCCTCGATGGAGGTTTACGGACAGATCAATTCTGAGAAAGAGATCAAAGAAGACGAATACGGCTATATAGATATATCGAATCCTCGCAGCTCGTATTCTGAAGGCAAAAGACTTGCCGAATGTTTATGCAATTCTTATTGCAGAGAATTTAACTGTCCTGTAAAGATAGCAAGACTAGCCCAAGTAATCGGAGCTAATGCGGATTATAACGATACTCGAGTAGTATATCAATTTGCGAGAAGTATCATTGAAAAAAAGGATATTGTTTTATATACAAGCGGCGATACGGTTCGCAGTTACTGTTATATAACGGATGCCGTAACGGCGATTCTTACGATTTTATTAAAGGGGCAATCAGGCGAAACATATAACGTCGCGAACGACGAGTCTTATTCCATCAAAGAAGTTGCTAAGATGCTTACCGATCGGTATATAGATTCTTCATTGCGTTTTGAATTGCGGAATGCAGGATATTATCCTCCGGATACGTTTTTAAAACTAAATATATCTAAGATAAAAAATTTAGGATGGCTTCCTTCAATCCATCTCAAAGTAATGCTCTCACATGTTATAGACAGCTTTTTCAGACAAAAACTCCCAAATATAAAGACGCCGTTGGCAGA
This sequence comes from Holosporales bacterium, assembly GCA_031262205.1. GTDB lineage: Bacteria > Pseudomonadota > Alphaproteobacteria > RUG11792 > RUG11792 > JAISID01. The sequence continues at coordinate 7,525 of JAISID010000034.1, forward strand.
GCGATTGTTCTCTATAAAAGATCGGGGTGGACATAAACAGATAACTTTTTGTGGAATAAGAATTAAGTTAAGACTAGCTAATTTTTATCGTCATTACATAAAAAAAATACGAAAAAAGTCTGAAATTGAAGATAATAAAATTGTTTTATCTCATTTTGCTGGGAAAGGATATTCTTGTAATCCTAAGTATATTACGGAAGAAATAATAAAAAGAAAACTACCCTATAAAATTATTTGGCTTATTGATAAGAAACAAAATGCTAAGGGAATTTCCGAAATAATTGAATGTATTCCTTATAATTCAAAGAGGGCTTTGTTTGAATTGCTTACGGCTAAATGTTGGATTTTTAATTGTAGTATTTATGATTTTATAAAAAGAGGAATCAATACTAAAAATGAAAAACAAATATACATTCAAACTTGGCATGGAGCGCTAGGGATTAAAAGGTTCTACCGTAGTACGGGAAATAAAATTGTGCAAAATCAACCAAAATTAGCAAAAGGAGTCGCTATTGATAATAAGATGGTCGACATATGGATTTCTAATAGCGATTTTGAAACTGAGGTTTATAAACAGGCTTTTTGGAACGTTACAGAAGAGAAAATAAAAATGCTTGGGCATCCGAGAAACGATATTTTTTTCAAGGATAATTCCGATATTAAAAAGAAAGTTAGAGATTATTGTAGAATTTCATCTAAATTTAAAATTTTACTATATGTTCCATCATTCCGAGATAATTTAGCATTAGGTTGTTATTGTTTAGATATCCCAAAACTTCTTAGTTTTTTGAATGCTAGTACTGGAGATAGTTGGATTGCATTAACTAAATTTCATCCTAGAAATTTAGACGATTTAAAATATCTTGTCCACAATATGCTAGATATTATTGACGTAAGTTTATATCCCGACATACAAGAATTGCTTGTTACAGCAGATATATGCGTGACGGATTATTCAAGTTGCATATTTGATTTTATGCTTTCTGAAAAACCTGGCTTTATATTTGCATCCGATATTGAACAATATAACAATGAACGAGGTTTCTATTATCCGCTTGAGGACACGCCGTTTCCAATAGCGACTACGACCGACGAGTTGATAGAAAATATAAAAAACTTTAATTTAGAAGAATATAAAATAAAAGTAAGAGAATTTATTAAATCTAAGGGATGTATAGACGACGGTCATGCATCCGAGAGAGTAGTGGATTTAATAGAAAAGTTAATGAGCGGAGAGGAAGAGATCAAAGAGTAGGGCAGGGGAGTATGTGTGATATAATAAAGACGATGTCGCATATTACAAGATTTTGGAAAAATAGATTTGCAATGAAGAGAAAAAGTTTACTAATAGCAACGTTTGCATTGTTAATAACAGGGTGTTCCAGAGATATAGATTTTGAAGGAATGGAGAAGAAGAGCGGGGAGGAAATATTCTCTTTAGGGGAAAAAGAGATGAAGGAGAAGCATTATAGCGACGCCGCAAAAGTTTTCGAAGAACTAGAGAGATTATATCCATATTCAAAACTAACCGCAGAAGCACAGTTAAAAACGGGAGAATGCTATTACAGGGCAAAAAAGTATAACGAGGCCGTCGCTTCGTTTGAAATTTTTGTAAAAACGCACCCGACTCATGAGAAAACGCCTTACGCAGTATATATGTTGGGGCTGATAAATTACCAGCAAATGCCTATAGTAGAAAGGGATCAAGAAGCGACGGTGGAAGCCTTGTCGTACTTTAAAGAACTATGCGAGAGATATCCAGAATCAAAATACGTAAATGATGCGGAGAAAAAGATAAAAGAAATAAGAGAACAATTGGCAGGACGAGAAGTATACGTAGCGAGATATTATCAGAGACATAAAAATTACGCTGCGGCAATAGGCAGGTTAAACACAGTGGTGGAGATGTATCAGGATACGGCTCACCGCAAAGGTCATGATGAAGTAGATGACGCAGGTGATGGCAAATGCCGGGAAGTACTGCAGATATGTACCGGCA
>JAISID010000037.1 GCA_031262205.1 Holosporales bacterium
TATGTAGCTATTTATTCGGTACCTCACTCGCCGCGCATCTACCGGCCGTTATAATGTTTCAACTTTTAAAGCAATTTACGCAATAATATTGTCGCATATTCCGCAATTTAATTACAGTCCGACATGAGAAAAGTTTCCAATTATTACTTAATGTTCGACGGCCATTCCCCTAATCTAAAGAGAAACTCTTGCCATCTAATATTTGGCGATACAGTATTTTTATTGAACTCACAATGGCGCCGATTGAGGGACTTGAACCCCCGACCTACTGATTACAAATCAGTTGCTCTACCAGCTGAGCTAAATCGGCAATTATGCGAAATTTAATGGGGCGAGTGATCGGGGTTGAACCGACGACCTCTAGAGCCACAATCTAGCGCTCTAAACCAACTGAGCTACACCCGCCGTCGATATTGATTCAATAACATAATTGCATATGAACCTTAACTATGTCAATCTGTAATTATCCTCGGATTTTTAGGCTACGTTGCAAGGGAAGCGCCGTTTTATAAAAGGCTTATACGTCTTGTGTAATGTACATATTGACGTTAACGACGAGCAACCAGACTATAAGACATAAAGCCCCCCAATAATATTTTTCTTTTGGAACGAGGATATCTCGACCGATTTATAAAGCGACTTGTCAAGGGCGTGAGAGCCGAGCAAAGCGAGACGTCCCTTGACAAGCTGCGCTTCTAATAAATCGGTATAATCGAAGGAGCCAAAAGAGAAATGTTAGAAAGTACGTTATAATATCCCCAAATTTCAACTGTAATAATTAGCCTCGTATTTTCAACAACGCCCCTCTTGCGTATAAAAATCCGTTTGTCAGAATTTCCAAAGATTTAATAAGCGCCGTTTTTAAACTATTGCCAATATTGACGGAACATTATTTCCACGCGACGTTTTATCTTTCCCTTATTAAAAAGATAATATGCTATGCTAGCTTTGTAAAACTATTGAAACGTTTACTATAGTGAGAAGAATCTCCGCCGCGATTGGAAATGTTATAGGAGGCTATAGAACGACTCTTTCCATTAATCTAAAATTGAAAAGCAAGTGGAACGATATTATAGGAGAAAGATTAACCGACGAAACTTCTTTTCACGACGCTAGATACGTCGGCCCAAACGCCTTGGCCGTAACGATAAACACGTTGAGTTCAGCCGCTCTTTTAGTAAAATATAATACGGAAAACATAGTATACAATATAGAACGATTAACCGGCGTTTCAAATGTTAAGTTGTATTTTAAACACACGAATTCTATCGCCATTCGAAAAGAAGCGAAAACGAATGAAATTGAAGCTCCGCAGGTTATAAAAAAACAGTATAAAATAGACGCGGAGTTTAAAAATCAGTCTCTTAAAAAAGCTCTCGAGTCGCTTAAAACAGAAATGCTAAATGCCGCTTAATCTGCCCGTCGTTCGAGGAAACTACTCTTTTGATTTTCCATTAAAAGACGTCTCTTTTTTCGGAGTCGGAGGATTTTGCGATATTGTGTTTTATCCTAAGGATGAAAGCGATCTGATATTCTTCTTAAAAAATAAACCGACTGATTTGAAAATCAACATGCTCGGCAATATGTCGAACGTCTTAATTCTTGACGGCGGGATTCGAGGATGCGTCGTAAATTTATCTAAATACATGAATAAAGTTAAATTCCTCGAGGAAACAGCTGCGGTTGACGCAGGCTTATCGCTTTCCAAATTTATAAAGCAGTGCGTAGAAAAATCAATTTCTTCATGTGAAAAATTGTTCTGCATTCCAGGGACGGTCGGAGGAGCGGTCGCTATGAATGCTGGAATTCCAGGTTTTGAAATATCCGATGTTGTCGAATCAATAGGATGCGTTGATTTAAATGGGAACAAGACGCTTCTATCTAAAGACAAATTAAATATGCAATATCGAAATGGGAATATTCCAAAAGGATTCGTCGTTACAAACGCCGCCTTAAAAACTTCTACGCTTCCTAAAATTGAATTAGAAAATTCTATAAAAGAAATTTATACAAAAAGAATAAAATCGCAGCCTATAGGCCAAAAAACATGCGGAAGTACGTTTAAAAATCCTCCAGGACTTAAGGCTTGGGAATTGATCAAAGAGGCGGGATGCGATAAGTTAACAATAGGAAACGCAGCCGTTTCAAATATACATTGCAATTTCTTGGTAAACTTGGGAAACGCCAAAGCAGCGGATTTTGTCAAATTAATTCAAACTATAAAAGATAGAGTTTTTGAAAAGACTAAAATCATGTTGGAAGAAGAAATCGTAATCCTTGGAGAGGACTAAATTTCGGAAGCATCTTCTTATCGCGCAACGGAGAACAAAAATGCAGTTGATAGAAATACTTAATTACAAATGAAATCTCCAGAGTATCAAAAATAATACCTTAAAAAACCTTTCGGTTTTCCACCAAATTTATCAATCCTGGGAAGGCGATAATCGAAGAATTTGGTCCTTTATGCTCTTTGTATACTACGATAACTTTTGCGTCGATTAGTTTTTGTACAATTGCTCTGCCAGACCTTTTGCTTATAATCCCAGTTTTTGCTATTAAATCGACAGACTTTATTATTGGTTTTATAAACAGAGCGTCAAGTATTTTAATGGCAAACTCAGATTTTGTGGCTTCGGTAAAAATCTGCTTCATAGAATTGTATAAATCTATCATGCTTTTTACCTTTTGCGAATTAGATTTAGCTTGACGGCAAATAGCTTCCAAAAAAAATTCAATCCAATCGTTCCACTCGTTGTTATTCGAGATTCTATTGAGTTTTTGATAGTATAATCCCCTATTGTTTTCAAAATATTCGCTGAGGTAAAAAACGGGACGTTTTATGTACTGTTTTTGCTGTAAAAACAATGGGATAAGGATTCTACCAATCCTACCGTTTCCATCAAGGAAGGGGTGAATTAGTTCAAACTGCGCATGAATTTGAGATAATTGCGCTAACGGTTCGATATCGTCTCTGTTAATAAATTTCTCAAGATTATCCAAGGACGACATAACGTTTTGAGGTTCTGGGGGGACATATGTAGCGTCTTCGATTTTACAACCATAAGGTCCTATGTAATTTTGAATGTTCCTAAAATTTCCCCGAGACTTATTTTCGCCGCGAACGCCGGACAGTAAAATCTCATGCAACTTCTTAATCATATTCAAATGAATAAAAGGGCGAGTTTTAAACATTTCTTCAGCTTCTAAGAGGGCGTTTTTATAATTTATAACTTCTTGCGCATCGGCAGATTTTACCGAATCGTATTTCTCACCTGCTTCGTTTTTGAAAATTTCCGAAAAAGAGGCTTGAGTCCCTTCTATTTTTGAAGAAGAAACAGCTTCCTGTACCGTCATCGGAGCTAATAATACGTCTACGTTAGGAATAGCTTCCAACATTCCAGAATATAAAGAGATTTCTCTGTTAGCTTGACCTATCAATATAGGTAACCTGCAATAATCAATACTATCTATCGGCAAATTTTGGGTTACAAAAGGTTGCATATTTTTATAGTTTTAAGAACATTTACATAGATATTATACCTAAGAAATAGTTTTATAGGAATAAATATGAGGTAGTCGGCATTGAAGAGCTAATTTTTGTCACTCTTTTTAAAATGACGGCATTACAATGCCGTCATTTTAAATTACGCCATTGAAATAGAAAAATATTACAACATTACTTAATTAAGTCTTTTATATTTAAAATTTGGAATTAGTCCTCGACGTCCTTTGTAAATCGCGATTTATATAAAAGGAGCAACTGGTTGTCGCCAACAAGAAAGCATTGGTTGTAAATGAAATTTCTGAGGCACTGATAAGCGGCTTCTTTTTAAATTATGAAACTCCTGAATAATTATACGAGCAGCCGCTCTATAATTGTCCGGCTGAAATTGATTAACTAAAATTATAAGAGAATACCAAGCGTCGATTATTTCCTCTCTTTAATACGAGCGAGATGATCTTTATAGTTTGAAGAAAACCAGTGTTCTTTTCCCTCTTTTTTCGCTACGAAATAGAGATAATTTGTTTTCGCGGGGTTCATCGCGGCAAGAATCGATTTTTCTCCAGGGCAACATATTGCCGTTGGAGGAAGCCCGGCATGTCTATAAGTATTAAACGCCGAATCGGCAAATAAGTCGCTTCTCGCGAGCTTTCTATCGATTTTTCCATAACCGTTTGAGAGGGCGTATATTACGGTTGGGTCGCTCTCAAGCCGCATCTTCTTCGCCAACCTATTGTGAAATACCGAGGAAATAAGAACTCTCTCTTCTTCGATCGACGTTTCCTTTTCTATAAGAGAGGCGAGAATTAGGATTTCTTCCATTGATAAGCCCGTTTTGTTTTGAGCCGAAAGCAGCGATAGAACTTTATTCATTTGATTTTTCATTTTGCTAACGATCGATACTTTCGAATCGCCGAAACGGTAAAAATACGTGTCTGGCATAAGCGTCGCTTCCTGCGGAATTTTAGTAATTTCTCCCAATAGCAACTCGTTGTTTTTAAGTTCTTCTAATATCATTGCGACCGTATATCCTTCTGGAATAGTGATTTTTCTTATTGCTACATCTTTAGCCAACATGTTTTTTATGACGGTAAATACGGTGTCTTCTTTGTTAACTACGTATTCTCCGGTTGGTATTCGATCTTTGATTTTAGGAGCGTTTTCAACGACAAAAAAAACAATTTTTGCCAAGCCGAAAGAGTCGTCTCGTTTTATTATCTCGTATAAATTTGAGCCTTTTATATAAAAAATGGAATGATTTTCAACTGCGCTTTTTTCAAAGAAGACGTATGTACAGAAAATTAGAATCCCGAGGGGGAATAGAAAAATTTTGAAAATGCGAATCATAAAATATTAAACTTATTGCAAACGTAGAAAAACGAAATCATACGTTTACATTCTAGAGTTTTATTTATAATAACTTTAACTCTCTGAAAACCCTATTTACAACCAATAGATTTTTATTAGCGACAGCTTTCTCCATTTTTAATTCTTTTATATATACAACCGTCGTTTGCAGGACGTCAGGAGATGATTTCGTGATAAAATATTTGAGAATCATTCCCTAACGCGCAGTAATGCTCTTATAAGTAAGTTTTATAAAATAGATTTCTTCAAACATACTTATAGACTCTAGAGATGTACTTTTAGTTAAATTCTTATTTGTCTGCTACATGCCAAGGGATGATTCTCAAATATTTTTTTTCTTATTTCTTATATAGACCGTTGCTTGTAATACACTGTAGAATGAATTTCTAAGTAATATGGACGAAAAATTTGGTCGCAAAAAGGTGAAAAAAATTTTAAAAAATTAACGAAATTGTACTATAATAACCATCCCAAACCCCCGCCCTCCTCGGGGCTGCGCTTCCCTTAACTACTTAACCTATGCAAGCATAGCTTTATGCATATCGTGAATTTGAGAGGGCGGCGGCTTGTTCGGCGAAGCCGAACCCGAGCTTCATAGCTCGGTCGCAGTTAATACTGCGGAAGCCGCCGCCCTCTCAAAAATGAAATTTTAAAACGTTAAGATTTGCCAAATAAATTCCTTGCTTCTTTTAGAAAATAATTGGGAATCATTCTCTGCTACCTATTTTGTAGAATTTTCAATCGCTTATCTCTTTCAATGGCTATTTACATGAACAAGATGCTGCTAAGAAAGGATAGCTAAATATTTCACGTGAAACATTTTTATAATTTAATGCGACGGAATACCTCGTTCAACATTCTATAAAAAGACAAAAGACGCAGCCTCTGGAACGGCGTCGTCGTTTGTAGTTAATTGGCCGCAAGCAAAGTTTCCGAAGCGTTAAGAAACGCTCCCGATAATTTATGAAAGTTAATTTATAATTTTACAACAAAGTCCGTGAAGAAGACGCAATATGTAAATTTCTGAATTAAGGATACATCGGCGTTTGCATTTCGAAACGCTATTAATCGGAAGCGTCTTTTTAGATAAACTCAAAACAAGAACTAAACTGACGGAGAGTTTATCAACCGTTTGCATAGCTTCCTCAAATTCCATAAACTGTTTATATCCTTTATTTTTTAAATTTGCGTATTTCGGCTTGAGAGGGTTATTCTTAAAATTTTTAGCGTTAATTTTTACCGCAAACGTTTTACAGGCGGAAATAACGCTAAACTCTAGGAACATATCGTACGATCCTTCGAGCGGAATAATTGCGGCTTTAGGAGACGTCGTCGTAAAGCAAACGACCGAAGACGGCGTTAGGGAACTGCATTGCGAGAAGGTTTCATATAATAAGAAAACGGAAGAAATAAAACTCATAGGGGAGGCGATTATCAAAGAGCCGAACGGCGACGTGATTTCAGTTAAAAACGTCGAGCTAGATTCCGAGTTTAAAAACGCGATAGCGAAGGCGTTGGTTATTATTTTAAAAGACAGTTCGAAAATTAAAGCTCGAGAGGGGATAAAAAACAACGAGGTTTTTACCTTTGAAAACGCGACTTATTCTCCTTGCAGGGAAGTTAATTGTAAACTTCCGCTTTGGGATTTGGCGGCGGATAAGTTTGTTTTTGATAGGAAAGAAAAAAAGTTTATTTACAAAAACGTAAGGCTCAGGCTTAAGGGACTTCCAATATTCTTTACCCCGTATTTTTCGCATCCTTCCCCTGACGTTAAGCGGAAAACGGGATTTTTAACTCCAGTGTTTAGGCACTATTCCGACAAAGGATTTTTTCTTGGATTACCGTTTTATATTGCGTTGAGCAGAGATAAGGATTTGAAATTGACGCCGTTTTTGAATACGAAAGGAAAGCGACTAGCTTCGGGAAAATATAGGCAGAAATTTACAAAGGGAGATTTTAAGATTTCCGCAAGCGTTTTGGCTAAATCGAAGTCTAAAATTAAATCGAAACGGAAGTCTAAGAAAAAAATTAACCAATTTGACAGACATACGAGATGGCATGTCGATTCTTATTTTAGCTCTTATAATTTTGATAAGAAACGTTTAATCGTTCGATTGAATCGCTCGAGCGACGTTACTTATAAAACGGTGTATCCCATCGATTTAACGCGTCATTCTAGCTTCCTTCTTCGAGAAAAATACAACGATTCAAAAGTTGTCTTCGACGTTTACGACAAGAATTATTTTCTGACGACCGAATCGCATCTTTATCAGACTGCGGATAAGAAAACGGTTCCAACCGTCTTGCCGCATATTAATTTCAATTGTATAAAAAACGATTTTACGTTTGACAGCGATACTCTTTATCTTACAAGGAAAAAAGAAAAAACGACGATGTTCGCTAAGGATTTTTTTAGATCGACCAACAAGATTAGTTGGGATAAATCTATAGAATTAAGCCCCGTATTGTTAGAATTAAATTCAGGGTTTCGCGCGGATTTTTATAATGTGAACGAAGCCAAGGGAGCCGATAGGTCGAAGGACAAGATTTTCCCGATTTTAGAAAACCAAGTCGGCGTTTCCGTTCCGTTTACAAGTCAAATTAAATCTACTAATCAAACCGCGATTTGGGGGCCTAAAATAACTTTGACCAGCGTTGAAACTTCAAAGAAGAGGGCGTACTTTAAGCAAAACGAAGACTCGGTTTTCGACAACTGCAGCGATCTTAATCTATACGCAATAAACCGATTCGGCGGATACGATGCGATAGAAAACGGAGAAAAAATATCCGCAGGATTCGAAAACTCAATTTACAATTCCAAAAGAAGATGGCTCAACGCGTTTGTCGGGAGGGCGGTTAACGTAAACAGTCGCCGAAAGACGAGATTTAAAAAAAGAGATTCTACGGTTGGGAGATTAATTTTAAAGCCCCTTGAAAACGTGTCTTTTAGAATGAGATTCGTCGGCATGCCTCTTTTCGAGAAAACGAATTTGTTTGAATCTGGAATTAACGCGAAATATGGAAATGTTTTCGGAAGCGTCGGATATTATTACGATAAAAGAATAGCCTACGTTCAAAAAAGCGGAGTTTCTCAAATCGGGCTAAAATGCGGCGCGAGGTTGACCGAGTTTTGGAGCGTCTCGGCATTGGAGATATTAAACTTAAAAAGAAAAGCGGGTAAACGCAGCCTAGTTCGCGGAGTCACGGCGAATTATAAAGACGAATGCTTCGAAATGGGAATCGGAGTTTTTAGAACTAATTTTAAAAGCGGGGATATTAAACTGAAAACGTCAATCGCGTTAACTATAGTATTTAAAAATCTTGGAAGCCTGGCAAAATCAAGAGGATACGGATATAATTCGGACATCGGCAACGTAGCTTAGCCTTTTCTATTTTGATATCGTTCTTAATTAGTTTCAGGCGTATTATTTGCGGCGGATAAGAAAGTTCTTATAAATAAATTACCGCCGTGGAATTTTAAGCGAGTCGCAAATTATAATAAGGAAATCGTCGTATAATATTTCGGAAATTTCATTTTTCATATATAAGACTATAGTCGGCAACTATCGAAGGCCATGCGGTTAAGTCTTCTGAATCATAAAAATGTTTCGCGCGAGACATTTTTGTGCAGTCGAAGCGTAGTAACAAGGCTTGGCTTTTATACTAAATCATTCTTTAATATTTCTGCAAACGGCATTGTGTAAGAGGAACACAGTATCTATTTTAAGTAAAGTCTGGAGATGGAATATCTATAACATTTATCTTTTGGCTCACTCGATTATACCGATTTACTATGCGCAGCTTGTCAAGGGACGCTCTCTTCGTTCGCTCTCACGCCCTTGACAAGACGCTTTATAAATCGGTCTCGTTTCTCTCGTTCCAAAAGAAAAATATTATTGGGGAGCTTTTCTGTCTTATAGTCCAGTTTCTCATCGTTAACGCCGGTATTCTAAATTTTGAGGGGGGAAGCGAGCGCGAACTGATAAGCTAGGGTTGTGTTAAATTGGAAATCGTCTAGCAATATATAGCTAAATTTTATAACAAACTTCAAGTATATTTAAAGTAATAAAGTGCGAAGCCTCTGTAAATTATTGCCAAAATTGTACTTTATTATTGTTGCTAATCATCAACGAACAACTCTCAAAATTTGAAAATGTTTCA
>JAISID010000049.1 GCA_031262205.1 Holosporales bacterium
GTCTTTATTTACTATGGGTTTTTAAGGAATATACGCATGTTTATAAACAGGTAGAATTTGCCGATACGATACGTATCTTGGTTTGTGTTATAATATGAAATTATTATGTGCGTTCGCGTATTTTTAGATTGTGAATTTAAATAATTTAACCGTACTTTTCGCGTCTTTGCCCGGCAGGTATTCGAAGGCTCTTTTTATCGCGGGGAAGAAGTTCGGATGCCTTGAAGAGATTATCGATAACTTTTCCAAATTAGATATCTTTTTTAAAAATCATCCTTCTTTAAAAAAACTTTTAACCAGCGGATGCATAAATACGAAAGACTTAACCAACGGGTGGAGAGCGTTGGGCGATTATTTAGCGTTTTGCCCTGTTTTTTTGTCTTTTGTTCGGCAACTTGTTGTAAACAAACGTTTTGATCTTATCAATAAAATTTGGCATATATATAACATAGCGTTCGCTAAATTTAAGAATAAAAGAAACGTAACGGTCGTATCGGCTGTGGAATTGCTTCCCGAGCAAAAAGAAAGAATTAGAGAATTAGTTGCCAAAATCTTTAAAGAGAAAGCTATAATAAAATACAAGATTGATGAAAGAATTTTAGCAGGAGTAAAAATATCTTCGGAAGAAATTATAATGGATGCTTCCGCATTTGCTCAATTAAAACAGTTGTCCCAATTTTATAAACGCTTAAGAATTGAAAGTACTAAAAAATGAAAGTCAAAGCCATTGAAATATCCACTATTTTACAAGAGAAAATTTCTGAATTTTCTTCGCATGTCGACGTATCTGAAATAGGATATATTCTCTCTGTCGGCGACGGCATAGCGAGAATTTTTGGATTAGAAAACGTACAGTCTGGGGAGCTGGTCGACATAATTTCGTCGGAAACCGGAGATACGATTAAAGCTATCGCAACCAATCTTGAAACAGACAACGTTGGCGTTATTATCGTTGGAGACGATTCGAAGGTAAAGGAAAAAGACTTGGTTAAAAGAACATACCGCATAGTCGATGTGAACGTCGGCATGGGATTGTTAGGGAGGGTCGTCGACGCTTTTGGAGAACCGATAGATTCCGACGAACCTATTACCGACGTTGTTCGTTATAATATGGAAAATCCAGCCCCTGGGATTATCGATAGACAATCGATTTGCGAACCTATGCTAACTGGCATTAGAATTGTCGACGCTTTGTTTCCTATCGGCAGAGGGCAAAGAGAGTTAATTATAGGCGATAGACAAACTGGAAAAACTGCAATTGCAATCGATGCCATAATTAACCAAAAACAATATAACGACAATGCGCCGAAAGAAGAGAAAGTCTATTGTATTTATGTCGCCATTGGCCAGAAGAGATCTGCCGTCGCGAGGATCGTCCAAATTTTGAAAAACCATGGGGCGATGGATTATTCTATAGTTGTGGCGGCTACAGCTGCCGATCCTGCTTCGATGCAATATATAGCGCCGTACACGGCGTGCGCTATGGGAGAGTATTTTAGAGACAATGGGATGCACGCTTTAATCGTTTACGACGACTTAACAAAACACGCCATTGCATATCGTCAAATTTCATTGCTTTTAAGAAGACCGCCTGGAAGAGAGGCTTTCCCCGGCGATGTTTTTTATTTGCATTCGAGACTGCTTGAAAGAGCCGCGAAGTTATCAGATTCAAAAGGCGGCGGTTCGTTGACGGCTCTTCCGATTGTTGAAACCCAAGCAGGCGACGTTGCCGCATATATTCCTACAAACGTTATTTCTATAACCGACGGACAATTGTTTTTGGAAACCGAAATGTTTTACAAAGGAATAAGACCGGCGATAAATATAGGAGTTTCGGTTAGTAGGGTTGGTTCTGCCGCTCAAACAAAAGCGATGAAATCCGTTGCGAGCAATATTAAGATAGAAATGGCTCAATATAACGAGCTTTCTTCGTTTTCGCAGTTTAGCAGCGACTTAGATAGCGCGACGAAGGAACTCCTTAACAATGGCGAAAAGATTATAGAACTTTTAAAACAGCCGCAGTATAAAACATTGAAAAATTCGGAACACGTGGTTGTTCTTTATGCGTCTATGCATGGATACCTAAAAGACGTTGATAAAAAGCAGGTTAAGCAATTTGAAAGGGCTTTGCTTGAGGCTATAAAAAATGAGTCGAATATACTCGACGTTATAGATGAAACAAATGCTATCTCTAAGGAGCGCGAGAGCGAATTAAATGCGTTTTTAAAGAAGTTTAAAAGGAAGTGGCAAGTTATACAAAACTGAGTTAAGTAGAACTGTTTAGTGTTTAAAAAGGTCTTCTGATTAATGGAAAACTGGAAAGCTATAAAAAATAGAATTAAGACGGTAAGTAGTATTATAAAAACTATGAACTCGATAAAATTAGTCGCGACTATAAAGTTATCGAGAGTCAACAACATAAATAAATGTTCCAAACAGTGTTCCGATATACTGTTTAATATGCTTTTGAAAGCAGTTGACGATTGCCTTTTTAACGAAGAGTTTCCAGACGCTTGGTTTAATCGAGAAAAGGGCAAACAGCTAATATTAGTTTTATCGACAAACCAAGGGTTTTGCGGCTCGCTTAATCAATCTATTGTTACCGTCGCTAATGAACTTATCCGTATGCATGAAGGAGCATATGTTGAAGTTTTTGGAAAGAAGGGGAATGAGATACCTCAAAATCGAGCGGAAACGACGCCTTTACAAGAGGCGGCAATGCATTCGGTCGTTGGATTCTCTCAGTATTTAACGGCTTTAACAGTTAATTACGTATTGAACCATGAAGTAAACGAGGTGTTTTTGGTGAGCGGGGAGCATAAAAGTATCTTAGTTCAAAACGCCAGAAGTTTGCAGCTGTTTCCTATCGACAAAGAAAGTGCAAACGAGAAAGAAAACGTAAAAATAGAAGGAGACAGACTAAAGTTCCTGGAAGAAGTATTTAGGATGTATTTGTTTGAATTATTTAAAGGTCTTGTCACAGAACATTTAGTATCGGAATATTCTTCGCGAGTTATGACGATGGATAATTCGGTTCGAAACGCCAGCGATATGTTTGAGAAATTGAAGGTTTTATCCAACCGCATTAGGCAGGATAAGATTACTCAAGAATTGACGGAAATAATTTCCAGCATCGAATGTATTAGATAAAAATAGCTTTTGATTTAGTCTTTAATCTCCTGGAGATTCCATCCTTTGGTACAGCGGCAAAGCAGCAAAATGAGCACCCAAGTTTGTTGTTTAAGAGAATCGCTCCCTCCAGTGCGGTAATAATCTTAAAGTACAATCTCATAGATAGATTATTTAAAACATACCTATAGATTTTCGTATTATAGGATGATTCAGTTTGTTTAATTATGCGTCCTTAAATGCGACTTTGACAGGGATATTTGTTAATTGAAAGCAGCGTTTTAGGTGATTTGTTATATACCGCTTATAATCTTCTCTTATGCTTTCTTTATTGGTCGTAAATATTAAAAATGTTGGGGGAGCGGTTTTGACTTGCGTTATGTATTTCATTTTAAATTTGGTCGAGAGGCTTTGTATCAAATTGTTTTGGTTAATTTCGCGAAGCCAATTATTTAAATCAGAGGTTTTAATTTTTTGTTTTTGTTTATCGTAAAAAGATAACGCCATCTTCAACATCTTCTCCACGTTCTCGTTTTTTAATGCAGAGACGAATAAAAACGGGACTTCCTTTAACTGAGAAAAACTTCTTGTAAAATTATGTTTCAGGAAAATTGGTATTTCATTTAGTTTATATGGCGTTAGGTCATACTTATTAAACGCTATAACTAAAACTTTCCCTTCTTTTATGATATTTGCCGCAAGAGTTAAATCTTGCTTTTCAATTTTCCCTGAAGCCAAGGACGAAGCGTCGATCATCAAAATAACAACGTCGGCGTTTTTATAAGAATTCCAACTATTAGTCGCGGATAGCCTTTCTAGCAAGTCTGATATTTTTGCTTTACGTCTTAAGCCTGGGGTATCGATTATTGTTAGACGCCTACCGTTAATTTCAAAATCTGAATTGAAACTTTCGCGAGTAAGGCCGGCGAAATTTCCGACTAACCTTCGATTCTCGCCCAATATGCAATTTACCATCGCAGATTTTCCTACGTTTGGTCTGCCGACGATTGCCAATTTAATAGTTTCTTTAAGCGTTGGATTAGTAATTTCCGACAGGTCGTCTTTATCGGGCAGATATTTATCTACCGTTTCTAAAAGCTCGTCTATGCCAATGCCATGTTCCGCAGATATTTGGATTATATCTTCAAATCCTAATTCTATTGTGTCTGAGTAAGCTAATTGGGTTGTTTTGTTCTCGCTTTTGTTAATAGCGATAATGACTTGCTTTCCGTTTTTTCTTAAAATTCTTGCTATTTCAAAATCATTTGTCGTGACGCTAGTTACTCCGTCTATAACAAAAATCACTAAGTTTGCCGATTTTACAACGTCGATCAACTTACGGGTTATAGCGTCTAAAAATTCAGACTTATTTTCATTCTCTGAATAATCGAACATACCTGGAGTGTCGACGACGGTAGCCTTCTTTCCTAGTATTGATATTTCCTTATCTCTAATATCTCTAGTGACGCCGGGTTTGTTAAACACCAACGCTTCCCTAGTCCTAGTTAGTCTATTGAATAAAGTAGACTTTCCAACGTTAGTTCTTCCGATTAGAGCTATTTTAAAGTTACCCAATTTTGCAGAGGTCTCCGCGAGAAGTTACTACAAACATTTGTCCGTCGACGATAACGGGAACTTTTGCTGTATTTACGCCTTTAAAAATTTCGTATTTCTTTTGGCCTTTTAATTTTCCAGTTGAAACGTCTATGTCCAAGACGTCGCCGGCGTTGCTGAATACCAATATTTCTCCGTTAATGATAAGAGGTCCTGTCCATTCGCGGTTTTCATATTTTTTATTTAAGGAAGAACAAATGTCTCTGATATCGGCTTTCCACTTTATGGAGCCGTCTTTGCAAGACAGACACGCAACTATATTGTCGTTAGTTAATATGAAAATCCAGCCGTTATTTATCACAGGAGAATTTAAAGTCCCGATATTTTGCTCCCAAATTCTAATTCCCGATATCGCGTCGATAAGAACCATTTTAGATTCCGAAGCGGCGACTAGGACGTTATCTCCAAATACAAGAGGAGACATTGCTATATGAGATATTGTGACTCCGCTATCTGAAGTGTTCGACGGGACTAAGACGTCGCTCCAGTTGTCTGCTCCATTTTGAATATTGAGCGATATAATATCGCCTGAACTACACGCGCAAATTATGTCGTTTCCAAATACTGCTGGCGTTCCCGTCTTTTCCATGATTGTTTGTTCTTTATTAAACGTTTTCGTCCAGACAATAGAGCCGTTGTTAGCGTCTATGGCAAACGTTTGATTCTCAATTGACGAGGCAATAATTTTGCCGGAAACATATAACGGCGCTCCGTGAAGAGGATATTTTACAGACTTAATCCATAGCTCTTTTTGCGTTTTTGAATCGATTGCGACGATAGTCCCTATGTTGGTTGCAATGTATATAACTCCATTGTTTATAGCCATGCCGCCTGAAAATACTGCTCCATCGGGTTGTTTAGCAATTCGCTTTTCCCATAGTTTTTTACCGCTTTGCTCTGAGATACAAACTAAAGTTCCTTGCGAATCGACGGCGTAAACATTTTCTCCGAAGACTAGTATGTTAGAGTTTATAGGGCTTCTTCCTATCGAAGTTTTCCATAAAACTTTATTAAGCGAATCTATTTTGTAATGAATAGAGTTATGCTGTTTATTGCCGGCAATATCGGTGTATGAATCTATTTTTGAGGGGGAATTTATAGTAATATTTCCCGCTTTAATGGGGGCTGCAGACCTTAAATTATCATTAACAGCGATCCCGCTTATTGCTTCTCTTTTTCCTGGTAAAATTTCTTTTTTATCGCAAGCGGTTAAAAAGAGCGTAATAACGGCAATAGATAACCATAACTTTCTCATTTTTCTGTTTCCACGCTTTTTCTCAATTATAATAATTATATACTTAACTGCTCTTAAACGCCATGTATTTCCAAAATCTGGAGTTTTATAGGAAGGGAATTAGCGACCACAATCTCATATTGGCTAAGCGCTGGTTTTTTGGTTTTCCCGTTCTTGCGATCTTTTCAAACAGTATAGAAAATCAGATTTTAGTTTAGAAAAATCGCAGGTTCCAGTTGTTAAAGTCGCAATGAAGATAAATGAATATCCGGCTTGAAATTCTGAAGCAAACTCTCGCACAATAACTCGTAGCCTACGTTTAGCTCTATTCCTTTTTACCGCATTTCCAATTTTCTTGCTGGCAACGTACCCGACATTTGGAAGGTCACTATCGCCCCCATAACAGATCGAAATAACATTGTCTGTTTTAGCTCGAGAACCGAATTTCGTGATTTTTACAAACTCGGCCCTTTTCTTTAACGTGGATGGGAACACAATTCAGGTATTTTTAAGCGCTTAGCCTTCTTCTCCCTTTTGCTCTTCTTGAGGCGATGACTTTTCTTCTGCCGACCGTAGACATCCTGCTTAAAAAGCCATGCCTTCTCTTTCTAACCAAATTGCTCGGTTGATATGTACGCTTCATAACAAAACACCAGTGAATTATATCCAATCAATATATCATATTTGTTACCGTCTATAAAGATGTATTTATCTAACGGATTAAACCGGTTTAATGTCCGAAGAGTCTTATTTAAATAAAATCGATAGTTTGGGGTTAGTTTGAGAACAATTCCACGACGCGCTGTAAACGGAGACATACAGAGGTCTAAGTCAGGGGGTAATGGAAGCAGACTGATAGATAGTTAGTATTGCAAAGCGAACGAACCGAGGACGAATCTAAGAGACTCGCATATCAGCGGAGGAGATTCCCTCTTGGGAAAAGTAGTCCTCAAAAGCCCCCTGAAATATCAGACAAACCGAGGGCGACATCTGAAAGACTTACGTATTAACGGAGGAGGTTTCTTCTGAGGGAAGCGGCGTCAAAAACCAGGGAAACATCCTTTGTAAAACCAGACCAAAAATGAGGAGAAACCCCAGGGGGAATTTGGCAAAAAACTCGGCGGGGAAATTTGATGAAAAACCTAGCGAAAATTGGGGAAACTTTGATAAGAAATTTAGTGAAAAATAAAATTTAAGAATTAACGAAAAATTAACGAATTGTATATTACAATAACCATCCCAAACCCCCGCCCTCCTCGGGGCTTGCTTCCCTTAACTACTTAACCTATGCAAGCATAGCTTTAGCATATCATAAA
>JAISID010000050.1 GCA_031262205.1 Holosporales bacterium
ACTTCAAGTATATTTAAAGTAATAAAGTGCGAAGCCTCTGTAAATTATTGCCAAAATTGTACTTTATTATTGTTGCTAATCATCAACGAACAACTCTCAAAATTTGAAAATGTTTCACGCGAGACGTTTTTGTTTTTTGACAACCGCCGCTATTCCCTTTTAGATGTGAGCGGTTGTTCCAGCGTTTAAAAATAAAATTTGGTTTAATATGTCGCAAAGTAAGAAAAACATTAATAATAAGATATTTGTTGAAATAATTTTTCTATTTCGAGGAAAGTTTGATATTTTAATTATGATCAATCGTCGTTTTCTAAGCTCTAACGAATAGGTATATGCCTCCAAGATTGCCGACAAAACAAGATAATCTCGACGTTAAGATAAAATGTTCGGCTATTTCCGAAGCCGTTGTGATTAAGGCGGAAATTGTAGAGGCGGTTTCGAATCTTTTCAAGGCGGAGGTTTTTTTGCAGACTACAAAGCAAATCGACGTTGAGAAAGTCGTAAATTCAGTCGCAAGCGTTTCTCTCAAAATCGACGACGATACGACTAGATATTTTTTTGGAATAATCGAATCCGCGTCGTTTGAAAATATTCCAAGCGCGACGCCTTCGTTAACGGACAGTATTTTATATATAAAAATTGTTCCGACTTTAGCAAGAACGCTTTATTCGCAAGCGTATCAATCGTTTCAAGAAAAATCTGTTAAGGAAATAATCGAAACCGTTTTAAAAAACAACGGCGTTTCGAATGCGAGAATAGACCTGAGAACGGCGGGTCTCGCCAAACGTTCTTTTTGCGTTCAGTATGGGGAGAGCTATTTTCACTTTATTTCTAGGTTAATGGAAGAAGAGGGGATTTTCTTTTATTTCGAATGCGAAGACGGCGGGGATGTTCTTCGAATTTCCGACAATAGTTTGGCCGCGAAGAAAATTAAGACGGAGCTTAAGGTTGCTAAGGCCGCGACTAATGCGACGATTCCAATTAATTTTACGCATAACGTTTCCTTTTCAAGTTCGCTTGGGCGCGGCAGGGTCGATTCTTTTTCGTATAACGAGGCGACGGCTAAGGTGATAAACGGAAAAGCGGACGATTCTTCGAGCCGCGTAAAAATCGGCGAGAAGGAATTTTACGATAGAACGTTTTTGGAAAAAACAACTGGAGACGCCGTATCTAAAATTCTTTTAGAAAGCGATAACAGCGTCGTTCAAAAACTTACGGGAAATAGTTATTGTCCGGAGCTTTATCCAGGGGCGATTTTCAAAATTTCCGGTTCTTCAACGCAGGCTCATAACGGCGAGTTTTTTACCGTTTCCGTAAGGCATTTTATAAATCAAATACCTGAAAGCGACGAGGAAAATACTCCGATTTATTATAATTCGTTTGTCGGTATTCCAAGCAAAACGCCGTTTAGACCGCCGTCGATACATTGCAAGAATAGGATCGTCGGATGCCAAACCGCAGTGGTTACGGGGACTTCTAACGAGGAAATACTATGCGATGAAAACGCGAGGATTAAGGTTAAGTTTCATTGGGATTCGAGGACGCGGAAGGATGAAAAAAGTTCGTGTTGGGTCAGAGTCGCCCAATCTTGGGCGGGGGCGAAGTTTGGCTCTCTCGTTATTCCAAGAGTCGGGATGGAGGTTTTGGTCGAGTTTGTGAACGGAGACCCGGATCAGCCGTTGGTTACCGGCTGTCTTTACAACGGGCTTAACAAACCGCCGTCGAATTATGCTAAGGAGAAAAACACCGTTTCGACGTTTTACACAAACTCCTCAAAAGGAGGGAACGGCTTTAACGAGCTTAGGTTTAACGATAAGAAAGACGAAGAGGAAATTTATGTTCACGCTCAAAAAGACGTTAATTGCGTCGTTGAAAATAGCGCGACCGAAACGCTTAACGAAGGCTCGAAGACCATAACTCTTGAAAGCAAGAAAAATCCGACGACGCACGCTTTGATAATTAAAAAAGGGGAGAATACGATAACGATAAACGAAGGAGATTACGTTGTGACGTTGGATAAGGGGAATCAATCGGCGACGCTAAAGGATGGGAATAAAACTGTGACTCTATCAAACGGGGATTTGAAGATTGAAGTCGACGGCGGCATCTCAATAAAAGCGACGAAAGACATAACGATAGAATCGCAAGGAGCCGTAAAAATTAATTCGACGAAGGCGACGGCGATAGATTCGAGAGATTCCGTAAATATTACGGCCGCTAAAGATTTCGCAGCGAGTTGTATGAAATACGTTTGCTCCGTTAAAACAACTTGGGAAACGTCTTGTTTGAGCATGAAACTTACCGCGAAAACCTCTTGTGAAATTTTCGCTTTAAACATTAAGACGACTGCGCAAACAACCGCCGAACTGTCCGCAGCGGCGGCGTTCATAGTGAGATCGACGGCAATGCTGCAGCTGCAAGGAACGGCGGGAGTTTCCATACAAGGAGCCGTGGTTAAATTGAATTAAAAACAACTACGTTTTAAAAATTCCAATTTTAATAATATATTATTATCCAAAGAAACATTATTATGTTACGATTATAACCAAGATTGCGGCTATGTAGAAATTGTAAAAATATGAAAAATTATTGTTTTAGAAATAGATTCGCAATGATTGCGTTACTTATAACGGTATTAATATCTGTTCGCGAGTCTCCGCTGTTGGCTGCCGAAAATAGCGCTGGAGATACAATTCCCAGACATCCGCTATTGGCCGACGGCGTTAGATATGGAGGCGTAATAACTTATGCGCAGTATAAAGAGAGGCGTAGAATGGCAGAAATAACTAGGTTAAGAGAAAAAGTGAGGGAAGGAAATATGGCTTTTCAAAGATTATTTAATGAATTTGGAATATTCGATTTAGATAGTTAACATACGACGTCAAATATCGCCTCTTTTTAATTGTTTTTTGGAATCATCTCGGTATATTTACAGTATTCCCAGGAATTTATAGGCATGTTGTTTAAAGCAATCCGTTTACAAAATCGTACTTATAGGATTATTACGCGAAAGAGGCGGCGGCCAAAAGTTATGAGGGTATAATTTTTGGGGTTATTGGCAATAGTATATATCCATAACATTTCTCTTTTGGCTTACGCGATTATACCGATTTATTACGCGTAACTTGTCAAGGGACGCTCTCTTCGTTCGCTCTAAAGCCCTTGACAAGTCGCTTTATAAATCGGTCTCGTTTCTCTCGTTCCAAAAGATAAATATTATTTGGGAGCGGTCTGGTCTTATAGTCCGGTTTCTCTTCGTTAACGCCGGTATCCTGGGAAGAGGCGAGCGGGGGTAAGTAAATGCGCTAATGTTATTGAATTTGGAACTATCCTGCGATATATAGTATCGCGTAAATATATAATAAGGCTATATAATAAACTATAAGTATAGTTAAAGTAATAAATTATAGAGCTTTCTTAAATTATCGCTAAATCACGCTTTATTATTGCTAACCATTAATGAATAATTTTTTTCAAAATTTGAAAATGTTTCACGTGAAACATTTTTAAAAAACAAAGTATTTATTTTTCCAATCTTAACGTTCTATATTGACCTTTTAAGTTGCGTTTCTCACCCCTCTTATAGAATATCGAAGAAGGTAAGAAGCTGGTAAATTTAGCTATAGGTCTTGAACCGTTTTGGATTTCTTTATCGGCTGGAGGTTCGAATAATCGAGGAGGAGCAGCGTAGGAATCCGCTGTCGAGGCTTATTTGAAAAAGGTCTGTCTTATGGACAAATCGTCGCTGTTTGTATAGAATAATTTCAGCTGATTAACAAAAGATTATTTGTCGTTTTATATGCCCAAAAAAAGTGTGGAATTTAAGTTTCCTCTTGTCGCTTTACGCGACGCCGTCGTCTTTCCTGAATTTGTTATTCCTCTTTATATAGGGCGTCGTAAGTCTATTAAAGCTATTGAAACCGCTTGCAAGACGGATAGCCAGGTGGTGTTTGTTACGCAGAGCGACCCGAAGTTAGACATAGTGACGGCGAGCGATTTGTATAAATTCGGGACGGTTTGTCATATCGACGAGGTGGCGAAGCTAACGGATGGGACTGTTAAAATTGTCGTAAACGGGTTGTATAGAGCTAAGGTTAAACATATAAGCGACGACGATACGATGATGTCGGGAATAATATCCGAGGTAAAAACAAGCAAAAGGGGCATGAAAGAAATCGACGGGCTAAGGCTTGCTCTTTTGTCTAATTTTGAAAGGTTTTTCAAACAAAATAAAAAGTTGCCAGCAGATATTTTAGCCGCGATTTCTTCTATTGAAGATTCGTCTAAATTGTGCGACATAATCGCATCGTATCTTCCGTTAAAAATAAGCGAGCGGCAGAATATTTTAGAAACTCTTTCGACGCGGGAGAGGCTGAAAAAACTTATATATTTAACGGAGGAAAAGTTCGAGCTTTTCGACATTGAGAAAAAAATAAAGAATCGAGTTAGAAAACAAGTTGAAAAGAATCAAAAAGAATATTACTTAAACGAACAATTAAAGGCGATATACAAAGAACTTGGAGACGCTGAAGACGCTCTTCAAGAAATAAAGTCTCTTGAGAATAAAATAAAGAAGTCTCATATGTCTCAGGAGGCGAAAGAAAAAGCGCTCTATGAAGCGAAGAAACTTAAAAATATGCCGTCGATGTCGCAGGAAGGCGGAATAATTAGAACTTATATAGATTGGCTTCTAGATATCCCTTGGACGTCGTCGAAAGAGGAATCTTCGATGCAAGAAGCCGAGGATATATTAAATAAGAGCCACTATGGTCTTGAAAAGGTTAAAGAAAGAATCATGGAATATTTAGCCGTTCAGAAAAGAGTTCCAAAAATGAAAGCTCAGATAATGTGTTTTGTCGGCCCTCCGGGCGTTGGGAAAACCTCGCTTGGCAAAGCGATAGCAGACGCCACTAAGAAATCGTTCGCAAGGGTGTCGTTGGGAGGCGTTAACGACGAGGCTGAGATTAGGGGACACAGAAGAACGTATATAGGAGCTATGCCGGGGAAAATAATCCAAGCCCTTAAAAAAACAAAGATGACTAACGCCGTCGTTATGTTAGACGAAATAGATAAACTCGGGAACGATTGGAGAGGAGACCCTGCGTCCGCTTTATTGGAAGTTTTAGATCCCGAGCAGAATCAGTCGTTTGTCGATCACTATATAGAAGTTCCTTACAACCTTTCCGAGGTAATGTTTATAACAACTGCAAACAGTTTAGACATACCGCATGCTTTGTTGGATCGTATGGAGGTTATCAGCTTGTCCGGATACGCTGAAGAGGAAAAACTAAACATAGCCAAGATTCATATTATTCCTAAACAAATGGAGCTTAACGGGTTAAAAGACGACGAGTTAAAAATAGACGACGACGCCATAATAAGAATAATAAAGAACTATACTATGGAGTCTGGAGTTCGAAACCTTGAAAGAGAGATTTCTAAGATTTGCAGGAAAACCGTCAGGAAAATCATTTCAGATAACGACTTGAAATCTGTGGAGATTAGTCCTTCTAACCTTTCGGATTTCTTAGGGATTACAAAATATACTTATTTAGAAGCGGCGAAAGAACCGAAAGTTGGGGTTGTCACGGGGCTTGCCTGGACGGAAGCTGGAGGAGACGTTTTGGAGATAGAAGTATTGCTTGTTCCAGGAACTGGAAACATAATTTCAACGGGGAAACTTGGGGAGGTTATGCAGGAATCTATAAAGGCGGCGTATAGTTACGTTAAATCGCAATACGAAGCGTTTGGGATCGATAAAGAAGAATTTTCTAAGCTAGACGCGCACGTACATGTTCCGGAGGGAGCCGTTCCAAAAGACGGTCCGTCCGCAGGCATTACTATTTGCACGGCGATTGTTTCGGCTTTTATAAAAAGAAAGGTCAAGACGGATATCGCTATGACGGGAGAAATTACTTTGGTTGGAAAAGTTTTGCCTATTGGAGGATTAAAAGAAAAACTCTTGGCCGCTAGAAGATGCGAGATAAAAAAGGTTTTTATTCCAGAAGACAATAAAAAAGATATTCCCGAGTTGCCAAAGGCGTTACAAGAGGAAATTGACATTAGTTGCGTTAAGCATGTGAGCGAAGTTTTGAAAGAGGCTTTTTTGTAAAGTCCTCAGCGTCCCTTAGTTAACACGGCTGTTTATGGGATATTGAATGAAACAGTTTGCTTTTGAAAAGCGGTTGCGTATTAGAAGAGATATGTTGTGGAAACCATCGCGAAATTAATTGGAATCATCCAATAACCTGCGACAGAGACGAATTTTGGTTCTTATAAACAAATCGCCGCGAGAGGAATTTGAACGGTTTGCCGCTATATTTAAGATTATTTCTTTATGAAATTACGCTTTAGAGTTATAGTCGCGCATTAGGGTATGATTCCGAAATTAATTGGTTGCAAATAAAGTTTTCGGGATGTTGAAGGATTATGATTTCACAAATAGGTTTATGGAAGAGGTTAAGTCGGAAAGTAGAAAACACTTTTCTTATGTTTAAGCGGAGGTATCGTCGACGTTGAATAATTTCCCAATTGGGTTCAAGATGGGAATAAACGTCTCATTCTCTACAATCGCCTATCTAATCTATTGGATAATTTAAGATTTCAAAAATGTTTCACGTGAAACATTTTAAATTTTGAAAAAATTATTCGTTGATAATTAGCAATAATAAAGCGTAATTTAGCGGTAATTTAAGAAAGCTCTATAATTTATTATTTTAAGTATA
>JAISID010000060.1 GCA_031262205.1 Holosporales bacterium
AGAAATATTATATTTGAGGGGGCGGCGGCGTGTGTTCGGCTTCGCCGAACCCGAGCTTCGCAGCTCGGCCGCAGTTAATACTGCGGAAGCCGCCGCCCCCTCAAATATGAAATTTTAATATATACGTTTGTAAATAATTTCGAAACCTATAACATCCCAAAACTTCATTTGTAATACTAATTCCAACCGCTCGCTTTCTCATTTCCTAGGAGGCCTTTCCTATATAATTGCCGTTTATAGGAATATATTAGGAGACGATTCCCATTTAAAATCAGTCGCTGCAAATGTTGACCATAAATAAGTCTTGCAAAAATCCCGCCAGGGCTGTCTTATGACTTAAACAATCGATAAGTAAATTTTCTCTTAGCGGAACTTTGCGCGACTAATCCTGCGACCATAGTGAATATTGGAACGACAAACGATAAGAAGCAAATAGAAACATTGCCGCTATTTCCCGCAAACGTCGTTAATACGTTTTTAAAAAAATAAATGGGGAAAGCCGTCGTTAGTAGAAGCAATACTTTTAATAAGTACCTTTTTGTGTTTCGCGAATTATAGTTAATACAAAACGCCGTTGCAAAAACCACAAACGCAAACATCTGGAAAACGTTGGACAATCTAGAAATCCAGTTTGTTATATATCTAGCGCTTGACAGGCCGACTTTTTCAATCAGCGAAATATAATTTTTAATGTTCCAAAACGATATGCTATCGGGAGCCGCAAGCATTTTTTTAATATGTGAAAATTTTAAATTAGTTGGGAATCGCGCGACCGCTAGAGTTTCCTCATTACCGTCGGCATAGACGACCTTTGCGTCGTTGAAAAGCCACTGTCCATTAGAGATAGCGGCGGTTTGAGCGTATACGAATAGCTCTAATTTATCGTCTTCGTTAAATTTGAAAAACTTAACTTTAAATAAAGACTTATTTTTAGCGTTAAGCTGATTCGCATGTATTATATAAGAATTTGACTCGTAGGCGTCTCTAAACCAGACGCCTTTGTTAGTGACGGTTAAATTGTTATTTCTAATTCCTCTGGAGTTTTGTTTCAATTCGGCGCTCAGCGAGGCAATTTTTTCGATAGAACGAGCGGAGATTCCATCGAGCAAGGTTATGTAAAAAATTCCAAGGGAAAGAACGACTGCAAACAACGATTTTATTATGTCGGAAACGCTTATTCCCATAGCTCTCATAACCGTTATTTCTAATCTATTATGCATCTTTACGAAAAACAGTACGACAGCCAAAAACACAGCGAAAGAGAAAAATGAGAATGTGTTAACGACCGTGTGGTAATAAGTGAGTTTCAAAATCGTTCCATAGGATACGGCGATGCTGTTTGAAAAATATCGCCTGATTATCTCCATCGATTCAAGAGCGGCTATTATAAAAGTGAAACACAAAACAACGATCAAAAAACTTTTCAAAAATGTTTTTGCCAAATACAAAGATATTATGCTTTTCATTTTCATCGAGCTTTCTTTTTCCATAAAACAATGCTTAAAATACAGAGAGCCAAAAGAATTATTGCGTAATTGGATATTATCAATTTATTGTTTTTGGTTGAAAGATTAACTAACGTCATTACTGAAATTTGATTTACCATTCCAAACAAGAAACTTTTGAACGCATCGAAACTTTCCTCTTTTCTTCCTTTCGGAGCGAGCATAAAAATTGCGACTGTCAATGCGTTTAGTATTGGAATAAATGGAGTTGTAAGCCTTGAATAGTATTCCGCTATGCAATTTCGTTTCATCTCTAAATTTTTTGTATTTTTAGCAAATTCTAGTAACTCCCTTTGGGTTTTATCATTAGGGCTTTCGGCTTTCGACAAATAATTTTGCTTTAAAAACGGGGTTATATCGTATGAAAAACTACTAAATTCTAGTGTGGAAACAATTGAGTTGTTTTCGTCTAATTTTTGTCTATATCCATTTTTTAACACTATAAAATAATTCCCATTTTCTCTAATGCACCTCCCTTTTGCCGCCGTTATTATATCGTTGCTTGGGTGTTCCCCTTTGGAAACATGCGAGATAAATATGTTTTTCAATCCGCTTTTTGTTTTTCCTCCAACATAAACGACTGAGTCTCCCAGAACGTTAAAAACTCCTGGTTTTATTAAAGACATTGAAATTCGGTTTTTTATGCTTTCTTGAACGTCTTCAAATCCTTTATGCGAACTAGGGCAAAGCATAGTCTGCGTATACAGCGTGAACATAGCGATAAGAATTGAGAATAAGAGCATTGGCGAAAAAATGTGAAACATGCTTTTTCCCGAGGACATAAGAATTATTAACTCCCTGTTGTTTTTCAAATCGTGAATAACGGCGATCAGCGATATTAACGCGCAAGACGGCAATACTGTTCCTAGTATTCTAGGAAGCGTATGCGCAATTAGTTTGAAAAACATCGCGAGCGAAATATTGCCTAAAGCAATTAACTCAATGTATCTTAGAGACATTATAATCCACGCCATTATTGTAACGATTGGGGCGATAATAAAAAATGCTATTTTAAGTTTTCTAAAAATGTATCTAAAACTTATATCGAGAAACATCAATTCTTACTTAATAAAACTATAGGATAAACTTATATGAATTCTAATATAATACCAAAAAGTCGCAAGGAATGCCTTAAATAATGCCTAAACTGTTTTATAAAAACTAAGACGTTAAATTATAATAAATAATTATACTATTGAGATAGAATGTAGTTTAATATATTATTATATTTGGCTTATACGTTAATCAATACCTACGGATTATACTTAATATTTTAATCTCGATCAGTTCCATTGCATTAAAAATACAAAATGTTTCACGTGAAACATTTTGTATTTTGGTTATCTCAATTGGTTATCTTAATTGCAACTTCTTTACCTCAAGGTCAATTCTACCCTGGAAATACCGGCTTTTTACGGGATGCAGATATCCTCGTCGCTTTTGAAAAAAATGAAAATGTTTCACGTGAAACATTTTTATTTTTCAACTAAGAAGAGTATTTTCATGGATATGATTCGCTTATCGCGATAAAAATATAGAAACTTTAGGCGAAGTTCGTCGCTTGCAAGATGTAATCTCTAGCAAAGCGTTAAGCGACGCTTTCCCTTTCGTTTAAAAGCGGGCGGCAAGGGTTGTTTCTTTTATAACGTCTATCCATTTCCCCGTCGAATCAATGCTCTTTATTTTTTCAGTATCTCTTTTGTAACTTTCTAGAGATTCCGCAACAAAGTTATATATATCGTCGGGATTCTTAACCTTCCCGCAATAATCTTTAAAATATTGATAAATATCTCTAAAGTTTTCTATGTATTCTCCTGTTGCGACGTTACATGCAAACCTTAACGGCTCCAGTATATTATGCCCTCCGATTCCAGGAATGAGGCTGCCGCAAACGAGTACGGCGTCTATGACTTCGAAGAATCCTCCGAGGTTTCCTATTTCGTCTAAGATATAAACGTCTTCGTTTATTGTCGCCGAGGTTGGAAAAGAAATTGTGTGTCGCGTCCAGGACAATCCAAAGGAGTCGCATATTTGGGAGACTTCGTCCGCTCTCGCTGGATGCCTTATCGCTATTACCGTTAAAATATTCGGGTGAATTTTTTTTAATTTTTTATGGACTTCAAGAATTATTTCCTCTTCTCCGCTATGCGCGCTGACCGCCATCCACGCTTTCCGTCCTTTAATTTTTTTGGATAGCTTCTTAACGGTATCCGTATTGACGGGCAATTTTTCGGACATGGTCTTTAAGTTTGGAATAACTACGACGTCTTTTCCGCCTAAGGCTCCTATGTGAATTAGCATTTCATTTGACGGGACGTAAACTTTCTTGAATAACTTGAATAAATTAATCTTCAAAAACTTTTTCGCTAGGTAAAATCTCTTTAGCGATTTATTTGAAATTCTTGCGTTCAACAAATAAACGGGTATGTCCTTTTCGTGAAGGTAATATAAAATATTCGGCCACAATTCCGCTTCGACAAAAAACGCCATGTCTGGTTTCCAGTATTTGACGAACCTTCTAACCCATTTGAAAACATCGAACGGCATGAATTGATGTATAACGGAATCGCCCAAACGTTTTCCGATTAACTTTGCGGAAGTTAAGGTTGTGGTTGTTAATAAAATGTTTACGTCTTTCTTGATTTTTTTGAATTCTAATATAAACGGAATAACCGATAAAACTTCTCCGACGCTCACCGCGTGTATCCATACGAGCTTGCCGTTAGGCCTGTTTTGAGAAGGAAAGCCAAATCTTTCTTTTTGTCTGTTTCCGTCTTCTAAGCCTTTATGAATCCTTCTTTTAATATAAAGTCTGACGATGGGGGCGGCTACGGCGCTTACATATTGGAAAAATTTATGCGGCGAGAGGATAATACCGAGGTACAAAACGATAAGAATTAACAAGAATGCAAACAACATATAAACGCTTGTTTTCTGACAACGATTATTTCTCTTCACTTTATAATACAGGCTTGAAACAACGTTGGCAAAACGTTTAATTTTGTAATAGCGAACCGCTGCGGGAAATATTGGGTTAAACCGTGTTTTTGAACGATGCATTTTTGAGCGACGTCTAATTTTGTGGTCTGAAAAGAAGCAGCTTTTAGTTGACGTATGCTTGTTAAATTTCGTACCATTATGACTAATAATGGGGCGTAGCCAAGCGGTAAGGCAACGGTTTTTGGTACCGTCATCCCCAGGTTCGAATCCTGGCGCCCCAGCCAAAAAGCATAAACCTTGTGCAAGTGTGGCTTTAAAACGCGATTTTCTTAAAAATTAAGGGAGGAATATCTTCCGCGACGCGCTGTAAACGAAGACATACAGAGGTCTGAGTCAGGGGGTAATGGAGCAGACTGATACTAGTACTGCAAAGCAGACTGCCGAGGGGATACTAGGTCGGACGGCAATGGAGCAGACTGATAGTTAGTATTACAGCGAACATGCCGAAAGGAACTCAAAGGGACTTACTGGTTAACGGAGGAGATTTCTTCTGGGGGAAGCGGCGTCAAAAACCAGGCGGAAACCTCCTTACAAAAAGAGAATATAGTTAAAGAGGTTCTTAGCTTATAAGAACCTCTCTTTATATGATTAAGGATAGTATCATTTAATCCATTTATATATCCCTAATAAGTCTGTCTATCGTAGAACTAATCTGCGGGAAAAAGATAGATCAGGCCTTACGTAGTATATTTTTCCTAATGCCCGGGCTGCGTTTGCTCTTACGTCGGCATCTTGGTCTTGTAGAAGACGCGTTAGTTCGTCTCTAAGCCCGACGGTAGCAAGAGCATGATTTGCTGCCACAACATATTCTAACGCCCAGGCTGCCTCTCTTCTTACGTCGGCAGCTTGGTCTCGTAGACGAAGAATAAGAGCATGATTTGCTTCTGCAATTGTTCCTAACACCCAGGCTGCTCTTGCTCTTACGTCGGCATCTTGGTCTTGTAGAAGAGGAACTAGAGCGTCTCTAAGCTCGGCGGTAGCAAACTCAGGATTTGCTTCTACAATTCTTCTTAACGCCCGGGTTGCGTTTCCTCTTACGACGGCATCTTGGTCTTGTAGAAGACGCGCTAGTTCGTCTCTAAGCCCGGCGGTAGCAAGAGCAGGTTTTGCTTCTACAATTGTTCCCATTTTTACCCTAATACTTTTCTCTTTTGTAGACGCGAGTCTTAGGAGATAGTTCATATGCTGTTTCTGTAAATCTTTGACAGTCTGGTTAATGCTTTCGAAACTGTCCATTAAGGAAGCAAGCAATTCATCGCAACTCCTTCCGTCGTCTTGAACGGGGAGAACTACCGCAGGGTCCATTCTAAACATCCCGCATATAGCTCTTGTCCTTTCCTCCATCTCTCTCGTTATCTCTACTAGTCTTTCCGCTGTCTCTAACGCTTCCCTTCTTATCCTTTCAGTTTCAGCGTCTCTAATACGCC